>NZ_JAPFGV010000004.1:0-248077 GCF_059803615.1 Microbacterium sp. SWDP-B6
GCGCACGCCGGTGGTGCGCACGATCGCACGCATCGTGCCGTTGCAGCCGCCTTCGACCTCACCGTTCGACGGCTCACCGAGGATCGCGAAATCGGCCCGGAAGAGGTCAGGCCGCACCGCAGCGAGGAGAGCGAGCCCGTTCTTCGACGCCTCGACCTCCTCGTTGTCGTACCACATCCAGGTGATGTCGAACGTGGGCTCGGTGAGCTCGGCCGCGAGCTTGAGCTGCACCGCCGTGCCGCTCTTCATGTCGACGGTCCCTCGACCCCAGAGGTGGGCGACACCGTCGATCTCGAGGTCCTTCGTCGGCACGTTGCCGTTGATCGGCACAGTGTCGATGTGCCCTGCGATCGCCACCCGCTGGGCTCGTCCGAGGTTCGTGCGGGCGACGATCGTGTTGCCGTGACGGATCACCTCGAGGTGGGAGTAGACGGAGATCGCCTCCTCGATGGCGTCCGCGAGCGTCTTCTCGTCACCCGAGACACTCGGGATGTCGCAGATCGCACGGGTCAGGTCGACAGAGGACGCTGTCAGATCGAGCATCATGCACCCAGCCTACTTACCCCGACATCTGTGCGATCGTCCACGCCCGCTCGCGATACCGTGGAGGCATGACTGAGGCGCGCACCGTGTGGGGTACCGGACTTTCGACGACCGCCGGCGACGGCACAGTTCTCGACGCGTGGTTCCCCGGGGTGCTCACCGAAGCCCCGTCGGCCGAAGACGCCGAGGCCGCACTCCTCGCGCTCGAAGCGCTGGCAGGTCCCGACGAGCGACGCAACGTCACCGTCGAGACCGTGCAGCTGCACATCGACCTGGATGCCGCGCCCACGTCGACAGTCGACGCCTATCTGCGACTGCACGCACTCTCACACCTGGTCGTGCGGCCGAACGAGATCAACCTCGACGGCATCTTCGCCCACCTGCCGAACGTGGCCTGGACCAACGCCGGCCCCGTGCACCCCGATGACGCCGCACGACTTCGCCCGCTGCTGCAGCGGGCAGGGATCCAGGTGCAGGGGCTCGACAAGTTCCCCAGACTCACCGACTACGTGCAGCCGGCGGGCGTGCGCATCGCTGATGCCTCACGCGTCCGCCTCGGCGCCCACCTCTCCCCCGGCACGACGGTCATGCATGAGGGCTTCGTGAACTTCAACGCGGGCACGCTGGGTGCGTCGATGGTCGAAGGACGCATCTCTCAGGGGGTCGTGGTCGGCGACGGCAGCGACATCGGCGGCGGTTCGTCGATCATGGGCACGCTCTCGGGTGGCGGTGCACACCGCGTCTCGATCGGATCCCGCACTCTGTTGGGCGCCAACGCGGGAATCGGCATCTCGCTCGGCGACGACTGCGTCGTGGAAGCCGGGCTCTACGTGACGGCGGGCACCAAGGTCGTGCTCCTCGACGCTCCGGCGACCCCTGACGGCGGCAGGAAGACCGTCAAGGGCGCTGAGCTGTCGGGCCAGAACGGCCTGCTGTTCCGCCGCAATTCGCTCAGCGGAGCAGTTGAGGCCGTGCGGCGCGCGGGTGTCGGCGTGACACTCAACGAGGCGCTCCACGCCTGAGCGACGCGCTGAGCGGGAGCGCGTCACAGGCTTCTCCCCCTGACGCGTGATAGTGTCGAATCGACGATCCTCGCACTGCGAGTCGTCTGCGTCGTCGACACGCTCCCGCGCCACTTGCCTGGTTCTGGCCATTTCGAACGGCGAAACGATGCGCGATCCCGCGCCGTCGCCCACCCTTCCGCACCCGGCCCGTTGGTACGTGCGTGCATTCTCACGGAGATACCTTTATGACTTCCTTCCTCGATCTCGGCGTGCCCGCCGACCTCGCCGCCGTCCTCACCAAGGACGGCAAGACCGAGGCGTTCGCGATTCAGCGCGACACGCTTCCCGATTCCCTCGCCGGTCGTGACCTCCTCGGCCGCGGCCGCACCGGCAGCGGCAAGACGATCGCGTTCGCCCTCCCCCTCGTCGCCCGCCTCTCCGCATCTTCGCGCAGCAGCCGCCCCGGTCACCCGCGTGGTCTCGTGCTCGCGCCGACCAGGGAGCTCGCCACGCAGATCGCAGCGACCATCGCACCGCTCGCCGAGGCCAAGGGCCTGCGCGTCACGACCGTCTTCGGCGGCGTCAGCCAGCGCCCGCAGGAGCAGGCGATGCGCAACGGCGTCGACATCGTCGTCGCGTGCCCCGGCCGTCTGGAAGACCTGATGAAGCAGCGGGTCGTGCAGCTCGACGCCGTCGAGGTCACCGTCCTCGACGAGGCCGACCACATGGCCGACCTCGGGTTCCTCCCGGGCGTCACCCGCATCCTCACCGCCACGCCGGCCGGCGGCCAGCGTCTGCTCTTCAGCGCGACCCTCGACCGCGGCATCGACACGCTCGCCCGTCGCTTCCTGTCGAACGCCGTCAGCCACGAGGTCGACGAAGAGAGCGTGCCCGTCGGCGAGATGACCCACCGCGTGCTGGTCGTCGACTCGACCGACAACAAGACCGAGCTCGTGCGCGAGCTCGCGTCAGGCACCGGCCGGCGCATCCTCTTCACCCGCACGAAGCACCAGGCCAAGAAGCTCGCGAAGCAGCTCACCGCGGCCGGCATCCCGGCCGTCGACCTGCACGGCAACCTGTCGCAGAATGCGCGTGAGCGCAACCTCGGCGCCTTCTCGGCAGCCCCCGAAGACGGCGGCGTGCGCGTCCTCGTCGCCACCGACGTCGCTGCCCGCGGAGTGCACGTCGACAACGTCGATCTCGTCGTCCACGTCGACCCGCCCATGGAGCACAAGGCATACCTGCACCGCTCAGGTCGCACTGCTCGTGCCGGAGCCGCAGGAACGGTCGTCACGGTGGTGCTCCCCGAGCAGCGCCGCGATGTGAAGGATCTGCTGCGCAAAGCAGCGATCAGCGCCGCTCTCGAGCCCGTCACGACGGCCGCCGTCAGCGAGCTGGTTCCCGAGCGCGCCGCACACGTGCGTCCTGCTCCCGTCCAGGCGCAGCAGCGCCAGGCGCCCAAGCAGCGTCCCGCGGGCGGCGAGCGCAACTCGGCCGCCAACCCGCCGTCGCGTCGCAGCCGTCGTCCCCGCTCTGGCCAGAGCGGTCAGGGTGCGCCGGCAGCGCAGACCGGTTCGCGACAGGGCGGCCAGGGCGGATCTCGCCAGGGCGGTCAGTCGCGCAACCAGGGCGGCCGTGGCTGGAGCTCGCAGGGTCGCTGAACCCCGCTGCAAGAGAGGCGGGTGCGCCGATGCTCAGGCATCGACGCACCCGCCTTTCTGCGCCCCGACGAAACCGGAGTGTGCGGAGGGCGCCGTGATCAGCGTCCTACCGCCGCCAGCACCTTCGGATCCGAGCAACCGCGGGCGAACCCGGCGAGCCGACGACGGATCTCGAAGCCGAGCACTCGAACTCCGATCCATTCGGCGAACGGTGCGAGCCACGCGGGGCGGCACGAGAAGTTGTACTTCCACACAGCCAGCGTGCCCTCCGGCACCTCGGTGAACCGCCAGCCGCCACCGAGCTTGGTGAAGAACCAGGGACCCCGCTCCATCACCATGCCCACGTTCGTGGGTGGGGCGTACGACACGTAGCGGCTGACCATCGAGAGACCGAACCGCTGCCGGGTGAAGGTGCGCACACCCTTAGCGGGCGCATCCGCGTCGTCCATGAGGTGCTGCTCGCTGATGAAGCGGTCCCAGCGTCGCCGCACCGCTCCCGTCGTCTGAGACACCGCGAACGCCGTCGCGGGGTCCACCGGCACGACCGCTTCGGCGCTGACGACAGGCATCGCGCTCGGCGTCAGCGAGTCTGGAAGGTGCGCTCGGGAGATCCCGTGTAGAGCTGCTGCGGGCGGCCGATCTTGGTCTGCGGGTCGAGCTGCAGCTCACGCCACTGCGCGAGCCACCCGGGGAGACGACCGATCGCGAACAGCACGGTGAACATGCGGGTCGGGAAGCCCATCGCCTTGTAGATCACACCGGTGTAGAAGTCGACGTTCGGGTAGAGACGACGCTCCTTGAAGTAGTCGTCTGCGAGAGCGAGCTCTTCGAGTTCCTGAGCGAGGTCGAGAAGCGGGTCCGTGACGCCGAGCTCGGCGAGCACCTCACCGGCTGCTTCCTTGACGAGCTTGGCGCGCGGGTCGTAGTTCTTGTAGACCCGGTGCCCGAAGCCCATGAGCTTCACGCCCTCTTCCTTGTTCTTCACCCGCTCGACGAAGCGAGACACGCTCTGGCCGGAGTCACGGATCTGGCCGAGCATCGTGAGGACGGCTTCGTTCGCACCACCGTGCAGCGGGCCGGACAGCGCCTGGATGCCCGCAGAGATCGATGCGAACTGGTTCGCACCGGTCGAGCCGACCAGACGCACGGTCGAGGTCGACGCGTTCTGCTCGTGGTCCTCGTGCAGGATGAGCAGCAGCTCGAGGGCCTTCGACATGACCGGGTTGACCTGGTACTCCTCGGAGTGCACGCCGAAGTTGAGCTTGAGGAAGTTCTCGACGAAGCCGAGGGAGTTGTCGGGGTAGAGGAACGCCTGGCCGATGCTCTTCTTGTGCGCGTAGGCGGCGATGACCGGCAGCTTCGCCAGCATCCGGATCATGTTCAGCTCGACGTGCTCGGGGTTGTGCGGGTCGGTCTGACCCTCGTAGTAGGTCGAGAGAGCGGCGACGGCCGACGACAGCACAGACATCGGGTGCGCCGTGTGCGGCAGCGCCGAGAAGAACCGCTTCAGGTCTTCATGCAGCAGCGTGTGCCGACGGATCTTCTCATCGAACTCCGCGAGCTCGGCGGCGGAGGGCAGCTCACCGTAGATGAGGAGCCAGGCGACCTCGAGGTAGCTCGTCGATCCGGCGAGCTGCTCGATCGGATATCCGCGGTAGCGCAGGATGCCCTTGTCTCCGTCGATGAAGGTGATCGCGGACTTGGTGGACGCGGTGTTGACGAAACCGTAGTCGAGCCCTGTGTAGCCGGTCTGCCGCGTCAGCGTCGAGAAGTCGATGCTGTCGGTGCCCGCCGTGCCTCGCACGAGTGGGAACTCAGCGGTCGTATCGCCGATCGTCAGCTTCGCTGTCGCCTGCTGCTCTGCCGCTGCGCTCACGCGGGCCTCCTCATGGATCTTCATCAAGTCGGATGTGGCGATGTCACGGCGCTGAGCACCAGGTCTGTTCGAGATCATCGATACACAACCGAATCGCCTTTACAGCCTAGTAGGCACACAGGCCTACTGTGACAACCGACAAAAGAACCCGCAGTCTGAGGCGAGAACCTACACGGCTTGTTCGCGCAGGCGCCGGGCGCCCTCGGCGATCCGTTCGGAAGGAGCCGTCAGCGCCAGCCGCACGTGCTCGTTCGAGAACGCGCCGTAGAAGGGGCCGGGACCCGCGAGGATGCCGAGATCCGCAAGCCTCTCGATGCTCGTCCAGGCATCCTGCCCCTCGGTCGCCCACAGGTAGAGGCCGGCTTCCGATCCATCGATCCGGAACCCCGCAGCTTCGAGCGCCGGCCGCAGGATGTCGCGCCGCCCACGGTAGAGCTCCTTCTGAGCCGCGACGTGCTCGTCGTCACCCAGAGCCACGGCCATCGCGTGCTGCACAGGCTCCGGTGGCATCAGCCCCAGGTGCTTGCGCGCGGTGAGCAGCTCGCCGACGATGCGCGCGCACCCCGCCACGAAAGCGGCCCGGTAGCCGGCGAGATTCGACTGCTTGCTCAGCGAGTAGACGCTGAGCAGATTCGCCCTGCTCCCACCCGTCACGCGCGGGTCGAGGACCGAGGGGATCGGCTCGGTCGCCCACTGGCCGTCCCACCCGAGCTCGGCGTAGCACTCGTCGCTCGCGAGCACGGCCCCCACCTCCCGAGCGCGCAGAACCGCGGCGGAGAGCTCCTCCACCGTCCAGGTGCGGCCGTCGGGGTTGCCCGGCGTGTTGATCCAGATGAGCTTGGTGCCCTCGGGCCAGTCGGCAGGATCGTCGGAAGGCAGCGGCGTGGCCCCGACGACGCGGGCACCCACCTCGTAGGTCGGGTATGCGATTCGGGGATGCACGACGATGTCGCCGGCGCCGAGACCGAGCAGGGTCGGCAGCAGGGCCACGAGCTCCTTCGAGCCGATCGTGGGCAGGACGTTGTCGACCGTGAGGTCGACCACTCCCCTGCGGCGGGCGTACCACGCGACGATCGCCTCACGCAGAGCGGGAGTGCCGACGGTCTGCGGGTACGCGTGCGCGTCAGTCGCCTCCGACAGAGCTCGGCGGATCAGCTCGGGCGTCGGGTCGACGGGCGACCCGACGGACAGGTCGACGATCCCCTGCGGATGCAGGGCAGCGCGCTGACGATAGGGAACGACCGCATCCCACGGATAGTCGGCGAGATCCCGAACGCTCACCGACTACTCGCCCTGTGGCGGGAGAGCGGCGATGATCGGGTGATCGTGCGCGATGACGCCGACCTTGGCGGCACCACCCGGAGAGCCGACCTCGTCGAAGAACTCGACGTTGGCCTTGTAGTAGTCCTGCCATTCATCCGGCAGGTCGTCTTCGTAGTAGATCGCCTCGACGGGGCATACGGGTTCGCACGCGCCGCAGTCGACGCATTCGTCGGGGTGGATGTACAGCGAGCGTTCGCCCTCGTAGATACAGTCAACGGGGCACTCGTCGATGCAGGCGCGATCCTTGACATCGACGCACGGGAGAGCGATCACATACGTCACTCGACCAGTCTACGACTCGCCGCCGGTCCGATCGCCCAGAGCGGGGGCACGCCGAGCACTCGGCGCTTCGCCGTCGGACGCCGCAGACGACACTGCGGGCGCAGGCGCAGGCGCATCGGTGCGCGCGGGAAGCCGGGAGAAGGACGGCCATGCCACGGCGAGAAGCACGAGTCCGGCGACGAGATAGGTCCAGATGCGACCGCTGAGCGTGTCTTCGACGACCACCGACCCACCAGGGCCGACGCCGGAGATCAGCATCAGCATGCCGAGCATGCCGAGCCCCGCGGCGAGAGTCGCTCCCCGGTCGTGGGTGAGCGCCCGGATCGCGACGAGGATCGCCCCGCACGCGACCGCTCCCACCAGCAGCCCCACGGGCACCGGTCCCCACATCAGGCTGTGTCCGATCGTTCCCGCGACGCCGAAGACGCCGCCGACGAGAGCCGCGGCGATCCAGGAAAGCACCCGGGAGATCCATCCAGTACGCACGAGTCGATCCTACGCGCGCCGAGGATCTGCTCGACTCAGGCAGCGAGGCCGAGAAGCCTCAGGACTGCGGCGACGACCGCAGCGGCGAACACCACGACCAGGAACGACTGACGCAACCACAGGAGACCGGCCGCGACGAGCAGAGCGGGGACCCGTGCATCGACGACCACGGCCTGCCCGGCTCCGAGAGTCTGCACAGCCACGAGTGCGGCGAGGAGCGCCACGGTCAGCAGGTCGGAGATGCGAGCCGGTCGTGGCGCCTCGAGCACGCTCGGCGGCACGAGATAACCGCTGGCCTTGAGCGCCAGGCAGATCACCGCAGCGAGCAGGATCGCGCTCCAGACGCTCATCGGTCGACCTCCCCGGAGCCGGCCGTGGAGCCGTCGACTCGTCCCAGCCAGTTGAACCAGCCGACGACGATCGCGACGACAGCCGCGACCAGCACGGGCAGACCGGGCATGATCAGGGGCGTGAGCGACGCGGCCACGACAGCTGCGGCCACACCGACCGCGATCGCCTGGCGCTCCTTGAGGCGCGGCCAGAGCAGAGCCAGGAACGCAGCGGCAGCGGCAGCATCCAGCCCCCAGGTCTTCGGGTCGCCGAGCACGTCGCCGACCAGAGCGCCGATCAACGTCGTGATGTTCCATCCGATGAAGATCCCGATGCCGGTCACCCAGAAGCCGACCTGCCTCAGACGAGGATCTCTCTGCGAGATGGCCACCGCGGTGGACTCGTCGATCGTGAAGTGCGCCGCCGCCGCTCGGCGGGCGGGCGTGGTTCCGACGATCGGAGACATCCGCATGCCGTACGCGACGTTGCGCACCCCGAGCAGCGTCGCCGAGGCGATGGCCGAGGGAAGCGCCGACACGCCTCCGGCGGCGAACACCCCGACGAATGCGAACTGCGATCCGCCCGTGAACATCAGCAAGCTGAGCACGCACGTCTGCCAGACATCCAGACCGGATGCCACGGCGAGCGCGCCGAAAGAGACGCCATAGGCGCTGGTCGCGAGAACCACGCCCAGCGCCTCGCGCCAGACTTCGCGCTCAGCGCTCATCGCGACATCGTTCGCTGCAGTGAACACATGATCATCATTCTGAACAACGCCTCACGGATAGTCAAGCGAACGATCGTTTGACATACTGAACAGATGGAGGACCTCCGCACCCGCATCGCCCGTACCGTGCGCAACGAGCGTGAGAGAGCCGCGCTGTCCGTCTCCGAGCTCGCGCGTCGGGCGGGGATCTCGAAGGCGACTGTCTCGCAACTCGAATCAGGCTCCGGCAATCCCAGCGTCGAGACGCTGTGGGCTCTGGGTGTCGCGCTCGGGGTGCCTTTCGCCGCGCTCGTCGACCAGCAGATCAACGCGCCGACGCTCATCCGCGCCGACGATCTCGTCGGCGTGCCGTCGTCTGCGGCGGCGTACAGCGCGACGCTGCTGTCCGCGAGCCCGCCGGGCGCCCGCAGGGATGTGTACCTGATCCAGGCGGAACCCGGTGATCCGCGGCGCTCCGATCCGCATCATCCGGGCACCACCGAGCACGTGGTCCTCATCTCGGGGCAAGCTCTGATCGGACCGACGGACGCCCCTGTGCTGTTGAACCCCGGCGACTACCTCTCGTACGCCGGAGACGCACCGCACGTGTTCGAGGCGATCGTCGCCGGTACAAGCGCGGTTCTCATCTCCGAACTCCGCTGAGCATCATTCCGGCCCCGGCCCCGGACCCGAACCCGAGACCGGTGACGGGTCGGGGATCTCCTCGGGCTTGTACTTCGGAAGTCTCGATGCGGGCAGGATCGCCACCGCGCTGAGGCCGGCGAGCAGGAGCAGCCCGAGTCGCAGCGTGCCCAGGCGAGACTCCTCGTTGACGGCAACCGCCGCGTCGATCTGCTGGGGGGTCGCATCGGTCTGCTCGAGGGCGGCGCGGAGGTCGTCGTTGCTGACGAAGTTGAGGTTGTCCATGTCGACCTGCGTGACGAGCGAGGGCGGCAGCTCAGGATGCTCGACGACCGCACGACCGATGCTCAATCCGAGGAGCGATACGAGGAGTGCGCCGGCCAGAGCGGTGCCGACCGCGGAGGCGAGGTTCTGCGTGGTGCCTCGGAGCGAACCGACATCCCCCGCGAGCTCGGCGGGCGCCGAGGTGACGAGCACGTTGAACACGAGCGTCACGAGCGCGCCCTGGCCGATGCCGAAGACGATCAGCCCCAGGATCGTGGGCAGGGTCTCCCAGTTGTTGTTGACCACGACGGACAGCCAGACGAGCGCGACCGTGGTCAGGATGAACCCGAAGACGCCGATCACCCGCGGCGGGTAGCGCTTGTAGAAGCGGACGACGAGGGTGGCCGTGATGAAGACCGTCAGGTTGAAGGGCATCATCGCGAGGGATGTGTCGAAAGGCGTCCTCCCCTGCACGATCTGGATGTACAGCGGGATGGTGAAGTTCACGCACGCCTCGAGAGCCACGACGATGAACATCGCGTAGACGGCCGCTCGCTCCTTCGAGGAGTCCAGGATGCTGAGGTCGATCAGCGGCACCTTGCCCTCGGCCATCCGCCTCCGCGTCCACACGAAGAAGCACTGCCCGAGCACGATTCCCACGACCACGAAGGCGGGAGCTGGCGAGAGCCCCAGGATGCTGAAGGGCGCAGCCTCCGTCGCGGCGACGGCACCCCACCCGTTGAGGTTGTTGAAGCCGAGGGTGAGGAGGACGATCGCCGCACCTATGAGCAGCGACGCCACGAGGTCGATGCGGATCGACGCGTCGCCGCGATCGCCGCGAAGCGTGAAGCTGAAGGCGAACACCACCACCGCGATGCCGAACACGATGAAGAACATCGGACGCCATCCGACGAGCGTTCCCAGGGTGCCGCCGATCAGGAAGGCCGTGACCCCCGAGATGGCCCTGGCCGAGCCGATCGCACCGATCGCGGTCGCCTGCTGCGCTCCGCGATAGTTCTCGGCGATCAGCGCCACGATCGCGGGCACGATGATCGCCGCGGCAGCGCCCGCGACCGCCTGCCCGGCGATGGCCCAGCCCACGCTCGGCGACACGATCATGAGCACCGAGGATGCGGCGAAGAGGCCGATCACGATCCGGAAGATGAGCACCCACCCGATGCGCTGGCCGAGCTTCGCGCCGGTCATCACCAGTGCGGCCACGGCGAGCCCGTACATCACGATCGTCGTGCTGGCGACAGTCGGCGGCACGCCGAACTCGCTGACCATGCCGCCGAGCGAGATCGGAAGGGCGGCCACGTTGAACGACATGAGCACCTGGGCGAGGAAGAGGCTGACGAGCGGCATCCAGGAGGTCTTCGTGGGAGCCGGAGCGGTGTGTGTCATGACAGGGTCCTCCGAGCGGTGAGAGGGGTCAGTCCGTCGAGCGAGGGGTCGCCGACGGCGCGGAAGCGAAGAGGTTCAGGCCGAGTGCGCGCGAGAGATGGCCGATCGCGAGCTGCGACCGCACAGAGTTGCCGGCTCGGTCGAGGCGAGGTGAGAATCCGGCGACCGCCCCCTTGCCGGGGGCGACAGCCACGATGCCTCCGGCGACCCCCGACTTGGCCGGCAGGCCGATCTCGAACAGCCACTCCCCCGAAGTCTCGTAGAGGCCGGTCGACGCCACCACGGCGAGAGTGTCGCGGCAGACGTCCGCCGAGACGACGCGCTCACCCGTGATGGGGTTCACGCCGCCGTCTGCGAGCGTCGCGCCCATCACCGCGAGGTCATGAGCGGTGACGCTGAGCGCGCACTGACGCGTGTAGACGTCGACCACGTCATCCGGGTCGCCGGTCAGCCGCCCGTAGCTTCGCAGCAGCCACCCCATCGCTCGGTTCCGCTCGTTCGTCTCCGCCTCGGACGCATAGACGACCCCGTCAAGACTCAGCGGGCGTCCGGCGAAGGCCGACAACCCCTCCCGGACGCGCTCCCACTGCTCGACGGACGTCTGCCCCGGCATCAGCGCCGTGGTGGCGATCGCACCCGCGTTGACCATCGGATTCATCGGATGCCCCGCGTTGAGCTCGAGCGCCATCAGCGAGTTGAAGGCGAGCCCGGTGTTGTTGACCCCCACGATCTCGCGAACCCGCTCATGGCCGTGCTCCTGGATGGCCAGCGCGTACACGAACATCTTCGAGATCGACTGGATCGAGAACGGATGCAGCGCGTCTCCGGCGTCATGCAGGCCGCCATCGACCTCGATGACCGCGAGACCGAACAGCTCGGGGTCGGCCTCCGCGAGCACGGGGATGTAATCGGCGACTGCACCCGTGCGGTCGTCCGCATAGCGGCGGTGGGCTTCGCGCACGAGCTCGTCGACGCGGTCCCACCCCGGCAGGGCGCCGGTCGACACCTGCTGCGGGATGTCTGTCAGTGCCGCGACGTCCATGCGTTCTCCTCCGAGTCCACGACCCCCCAGCCGTCACCGCTCACCGTAGTGGCAATGCCTCGCTCTGCCTAGAGCACGGAGCGCCGGTTTCAGGCTGCGCCCTGAAACGCCGAGACCCACCGCCGCACGCATGCGGGGTGGGTCTCGGTGGTGCCGGTCGGGCGGCGGAGGCTCAGTACCAGTTCACGGACTGGGAGTGCCCCCACGCGCTGCAGGGGGTGCCGTACACGGAGGAGATGTATCCGAGACCCCAGCGGATCTGCGTGGCCGCATTCGTCTGCCAGTCGGATCCGGCAGACGCCATCTTGCTTCCGGGCAGAGCCTGCGGAATCCCCGTCGCGCCGCCCGAGGCGTTGTACGCCTGGTAGTTCCACCCGGATTCCTTGGTCCACAGCGAATCCAGGCAGGAGAACTGGTCGGCGCCCCACCCGTACTGACCTGACGCGATGTCGCGCGCCGCGGCCTTCGCGCCGTCGACGGTGTTCGTCTGAGCGAGTGCGGCGGCTTCAGCGGCCGCCTGCTCGGCAGCCGCATCCGCAGCGGCTTTGGCCTGCTGAGCCGCCACGTAGGATTCCTGCAGGGCGGCGGTCTCAGCGACGATCTCGTCCGTGCCGGTGACCGCATACGCAGTGAGGCTCGTGAGCTGCCTGTTCGAGAACTCATCGCGGTCGGCGAGCTGATCGACCCAGGCGGTCACGTCGGAGGTATCGACCGAGGAGGGTGCCGCGCCGAGGTCGAGGCCCGATGCCGCGACCTCGGCGTTCAGCGCCTCGGCCGCAGCAACGGCGTCCTGAGCGGCGACCATCGTCAGGGCTGAGTCGTCGGCGCTCTTCGCCGGCTGCTCGGTCTCGCCGGTGACGAAGGACGTGACGCCGGCGACGGCGTCCGGCACCTCGGCACCAGCCGCGGGCGCCGACACCATGCCGACGGTCAGGGCGAGGCCGAGCACACCGCCGGTGATCGTTCCGAGAATCAGCTTGGGGCGACGTGCCGTGATCGCGTTGCGGGCTGACGCCGCCGCGTGGGCGCGCCGAAGCGCACGGGTGTTCTGAAGCATGGGTTCGACTTTCGGGTCGTCGTACGCCCGTCACAGGACACTCATCGGGAGATCGCCCCAGGCGCAAGGTAACGATTCTGCAACGGCTAGCCTGGACGTTTCGTGAGAAAAGGGCCCTGTACAGCCGTTTTCGGCGGTACAGGGCCCTTCTCTTAGACGATTCTCAGGAGCCGGCGTCCTGACGCTTCAGGCGCGCGGTGTCGCGAGCACGCGTGTTGGCGTCGAGGTTGACCTTGCGGATGCGGACGACCTCGGGCGTGACCTCGACGCATTCGTCGTCACGCGCGAACTCGAGGCTCTCCTCGAGGGTGAGCTGGCGCGGAGGGGTCATCGACTCGAAGGTGTCGGAGCTCGCCGCACGCATGTTGGTGAGCTTCTTCTCCTTCGTGATGTTGACGTCCATGTCGTCGGCACGCGAGTTCTCGCCGATGACCATGCCCTCGTAGACCTCCTGAGTGGGCTGCACGAAGAAGGACATGCGCTCCTGCAGGGCGATCATCGCGAACGGGGTGACGACACCCGAGCGGTCGGCGACGATCGAGCCGTTCTGGCGGGTCGTGATCGACCCTGCCCACGGCTCGTAGCCGTGCGAGATCGCGTTGGCGATTCCGGTGCCGCGGGTCGTGGTGAGGAACTCGCTGCGGAAGCCGATCAGACCACGAGACGGGACGATGAACTCCATGCGCACCCAGCCGGTGCCGTGGTTCGTCATGTTCTCCATGCGGCCCTTGCGGTTCGCGAGCAGCTGCGTGATCGCGCCGAGGTGCTCCTCAGGAGTGTCGATGGTGAGGTGCTCGAACGGCTCGTAGGTCTTGCCGTCGATCTTCTTCGTGACCACCTGCGGCTTGCCGACGGTGAGCTCGAAGCCCTCGCGACGCATGTTCTCGACCAGGATGGCGAGCGCCAGCTCGCCGCGGCCCTGGACCTCCCAGGCGTCGGGGCGTCCGATGTCGACCACCTTGAGCGAGACGTTGCCGATCAGCTCCTTGTCGAGACGGTCCTTGACCATTCGAGCGGTGAGCTTGTGGCCCTTGACCTTGCCCATCAGCGGCGAGGTGTTCGTGCCGATCGTCATCGAGATGGCGGGGTCGTCGACCGTGATCGCGGGAAGCGGGCGGACGTCCTCGGGATCGGCGATGGTCTCGCCGATCGTGATGTTCTCGAAACCGGCGATGGCGACGATGTCGCCGGGACCGGCGGACTCGGCGGGGTAGCGCTCGAGCGCGCGCGTCTTGAGCAGCTCGGTGATACGTGCGTTCTGGTGCGTGCCGTCCGCACGGACCCAGGCGACGGTCTGGCCCTTCTTCAGCGTGCCGTTGAAGACGCGGAGAAGCGCGAGGCGGCCGAGGAACGGGCTGGAGTCGAGGTTCGTGACCCAGGCCTGCAGCGGGTGCTCGTCGTCGTACTCCGGAGCGGGAACATGCTCGAGGATCGCCTCGAAGAGCGGCTCGAGGTCGTCGTTGTCGGGCAGCGATCCGTCGGCCGGACGGTTGCGCGACGCGGCGCCGGCACGGCCGGACGCGTAGACGACGGGGACGTCGAGCAGAGCGTCGACGTCGAGGTCGGGCACGTCGTCGACGAGGTCGGACGCGAGGCCGAGCAGCAGGTCGTGGGCCTCTTCCTCGACCTCGGCGATGCGAGCGTCGGGGCGGTCGGTCTTGTTGACCAGGAGGATGACGGGAAGCTTGGCCTCGAGAGCCTTGCGCAGCACGAAGCGGGTCTGCGGGAGCGGGCCCTCGCTGGCGTCGACGAGCAGCACGACGCCGTCGACCATCGACAGGCCGCGCTCGACCTCTCCACCGAAGTCGGCGTGGCCGGGCGTGTCGATCACGTTGATCGTGATCTCCTTGCCCTGAGCATGCTTGCCCTTGTAGGTGATCGCCGTGTTCTTGGCGAGGATCGTGATGCCCTTCTCACGCTCCAGATCGTTGGAGTCCATCGCGCGTTCATCGACGTGCGCGTGTTCGCCGAAGGAGCCCGTCTGACGCAGCATGGCGTCGACGAGGGTGGTCTTACCGTGGTCGACGTGAGCGACGATAGCGACGTTGCGGAGGTCAGAACGGAGGGCGTGCGCCATGCAGATGTCCTAAAGAGTGTGGGGTTTTGTCGAGAAGCCGACGTTCCAGACTACCGTATGCCGACGACTCGTTCCTGAGCGCTCGAAGTACGATCGGGAGCGTGACCGTCGTCGACCTCTCTCCCCCGCCCTCGCGCGCTCGTCTGTGGTGGGAGATCGCCATCGTCCTCGCCCTCGGACTCGGTCAGTCCGCGGTGTATGCGATCGTGCAGCTGGCCTACCGGCTCACCGACGAGACGCCGCTGGCCGATCAGACCGCGACCCTGAATCCGTCCCGGAGCGACAGGGAGATCTTCGACCTGATCTACCAGGTCCTGTCGATCGGGTTCTCCCTCGTCCCGGTGCTGCTCGTCTGCTTCCTGCTGTGGCAGTCGTCCAGACCGCATCTGAGCAGGCTGGGTCTCGACGGCACCCGGGTCGGAGCGGATGTGGGCCGCGGGATCCTCCTGGTCGCAGCCATCGGCATCCCCGGTCTCGGTCTGTATCTCGCCGGTCGTGCCCTCGGACTCTTCGTCGCGGTGAACCCCGCGGGGCTCGACAGTCACTGGTGGACCATCCCGGTCCTTCTCCTCGCGGCAACGCGCGCATCACTGCAGGAGGAGTTCGTGGTGCTCGGCTACCTCTTCGCCCGACTCCGGCAGCTGGGCTGGGGGCCGTGGGCGATCATTCTCACCACCTCCGTGCTGCGCGCGAGCTACCACCTGTACCAGGGCCCCGGAGCGTTCATCGGAAACCTCGCCATGGGGCTGCTCTTCGGATGGCTGTTCCAGCGCAGCGGACGGCTCATGCCGTTCCTCGTCGCGCACTTCCTGATCGACGCGACGGTGTTCGTCGGCTACCCCTGGGCGGCGGCCACCTGGCCGACGCTCTTCGGGCTCCCCGGCTGAGGCAGCTCCGCGCGATCAGGCGTTCGCGATGACGATCGACGTCACGGCCCAGATCACGATGACACCGAGCGCGATGAGCGCCTGAGAGTCCCAGGTGCGGCGGATCGGCGCGTCCGCGGTCGAGGGAGCCGCCTGCCAGCGGTCACGGATGTCGGTGAGCTCGCGGAGGCCGGCCGGCGCCTTGGCCTCGTCGTCCTCGCGCACCTGGCGCCGAATCGGACGCGCTCTCGCAGGCCCCCCGTAACTCGAGAGCTCCGAGCCGTCCTCGAGCGAGAAGACGAGCTGCCAGCGCAGGTCGATGTCGCGGACGCGGCTCCAGCCGAAGGACGTCCGGCGCAGCATGTTCTGCACCATCGCTCCCTCGCCGTCGACACGCACGACCGAGACGAAGGCGATCTCGTACACGACCCAGAGACCGAGCAGCACCCAGGGGGCGAGCAGCAGCATCTGCCCCCATCCCGCGCGCACGACCGCATCGCCGAGCAGGAAGATCGCGAGCAGCGAGCAGAGGACGAGGGAGACAGGCCCGGAGGCCGCACGGAATCTCCGTGCGGCCTCCGGTCGAGGTTCGGTGCTCACTCTCAGTGACCGCCGAGGGTGATCGTCGCACCGGGGATCGCCTTCAGCAGACGATCGGTGTACTCCTGCTGCGGGTTGGCGAAGATCTCGTCGACGGTGCCCTGCTCGACGATCTTGCCCTTCTCCATGACGCACACGAGATCGCTCGAGACACGGACGACGGCGAGGTCGTGCGTGATGAACAGATACGTGAGCCCGAGCTCTGACTGGAGTTCGGCGAGCAGCTGCAGCACCTGATCCTGCACCAGCACGTCGAGCGCCGACACCGCCTCGTCGAGGACGATGATGTCGGGCTTGAGCGCCAGCGCACGCGCGATGGCGACACGCTGACGCTGTCCGCCCGAGAGCTCGTTCGGATACCGGGTCGCCAGAACGCGCGGCAGCGAGACCTGGTCGAGAAGCTCCTCGACCCGCTCACGCTGTGACGTGCGGTCGCCGACGCCATGGATCTGCAGCGGTTCTGCGATGGTGTTGCCGATGTTGCGCAGCGGGTCGAGCGAGCCGTACGGGTCCTGGAACACCGGCTGCATGCGGCGACGCAGTCCGAACGCCTGGGCGTTCGAGAGCTTCGACACGTCCTGGCCGTCGATCTCGATCACGCCGCTGGTCGGCTCCTCGAGCTTCAGCACCATCTTCGCGACGGTGGACTTGCCGGAACCCGACTCCCCCACCAGTGCGAGGGTCTTGCCTCGAGGGATCGCGAACGAGACGTCGTCGACCGCACGGAAGGCTTCGCTGCGGAAGCCGCCCTGACGGATCCGGTAGTCCTTCGTGAGCCCGGCGACGCGCACCGTCGGCGGGATGGCGGCGAGGTCGTCGAGAGTCTCGATGCCCCGGTCCTCCACCACCGCCTGGATGCGCTGCGATGCCACGCTGGGCGCCGCGGCGACCAGACGCTTCGTGTACGGATGCTGCGGGTTCTCGAGGATCTCGCGGCTGGGGCCGGCCTCGACGATGTTGCCGCCGTTCATCACGATGATCTTGTCGGCACGCTCGGCCGCGAGGCCCAGATCGTGCGTGATCAGCAGCACCGAGGTGCCCTTGTCGCGGGTGAGCGAGGCCATGTGATCGAGGATCACGCGTTGCACCGTCACGTCGAGAGCCGAGGTCGGCTCGTCGGCGATGAGCAGCTTCGGGTCGGCCGCGAGGCCCATCCCGATCAGCGCGCGCTGACGCATGCCACCCGAGAACTGGTGCGGGAACTGGTGCAGACGCTTCTCGGCGTCGGCCAGGCCCGCCTGCTGCAGCACCTCGACGGTGCGTGCTTTGGCGGCGTCGCGCCCCTGGGCGATGCCGTTCGCACGGATCGCCTCCTTGACCTGGAAGCCGATGCTCCAGACAGGGTTGAGGTTCGACATCGGGTCCTGCGGCACGAAGCCGATGTCCCGACCGCGCACAGCCTCGATCTCGCGACGGTTGAGTGTCGTGAGCTCGCGCCCTTCGAGGGTGATCGACCCGGCGGTGACCTGACCGGTGCCCGGGAGCAGGTTCACGATGGCCGTGGCCGTCGTGGACTTGCCCGAGCCCGACTCGCCCACGATCGCGACGGTCTCGCCCGGCATGACGTCGAAGCTGACTCCGTGGAGCACTTCGCGCAGACCCTCCTGCGTGCGGAACGCGACTGTGAGGTCGCGGATGCTCAGCAGCGGGACCTGTTCGGTGATTCGCTCGCTCATCGGCGTGCCCTCGCCTTCGGGTCGAGGGCGTCTCGGATGAGCTCGCCCAGGGTGACGAACGCCAGCACCGCGAGGGTGAGCGCGATCGACGGATAGATGAGTGCCATCGGTGCGACACGCAGTGATGCCTGAGCCTTCGCGATGTCGTTACCCCACGACATCACGTCACTGCCGAGCCCCACGCCGAGGAACGACAGCGTCGCCTCCGCGACGATCGCCGCCGCGAGTCCGAGGGTCGAGACGACGAGGAGCGGCGCGATGGCGTTCGGGACGACGTGATTCAAGAGGATCTTGAACTTGGACTGCCCGAGCGCCTGTGAGGCCATCACGAAGTCCGCTTGACGCACCCGGAGCACCTCAGCGCGTACGACGCGAGCCGTCGAGGCCCACGCGAATGCTCCGATGGCGAATGCGAGTGTCCACACCGAACGGGAGTCCCGGAACACGGTCATCACGACCACGGCCGCGAGGATGTACGGGATCGCGAAGAAGATGTCGCCGATGCGCGACAGCAGGCCATCGAGCCAGCCGCCGTAGAAGCCCGCGAGGGCTCCCATGATCAGTCCGAGGATCGACGAGATCAGGGTCGCGATGAGGCCGACTGCGAGAGAGGTCTGCGAACCCCAGACGATGCGGGCGTAGATGTCACAGCCCTGGAACGTGAACCCGAGCGGGTGGCCGTCGGTCGGACCGCCGTTGCTGTTCGCCAGCTGGCAGTCGTCGTTCGGAGGTGTGGCGGTGAACAGTGTCGGCCACAAAGCCATCACGAGGAAGAAGAGCGCCAGCACTATCGAGAACCAGAACAGCGGTCGACGCCGCACGTCGAACCAGGCGTCTCGCCACAGATTGCTGGGCTTGTCGGAGATGCGGACGGCGTCGACAGCGATCGACTCCGTCTCGATCGGAGCGACGTAGTGCTTCTGAGAGGTGGGATCAGGCATAGCGAATCCTCGGGTCGAGCAGACCGTAGAGCAGGTCGATGAGAAGGTTCACCAACACGTACAGGATGACGAACACGGTCACGAACGAGACGACCGTGGGTCCCTCGCCGCGCTGGATCGCCTGGAACAGCGTGTTTCCCACACCGGGGACGTTGAAGATGCCCTCGGTGACGGTGGCACCCACGAGCAGCACGCCGAAGTTCGTGGCGGAGTTGGTGATCACGGGGATCAGCGAGTTGCGCAGCACGTGCACGGGCAGCACGCGGTTGCGCGAGAGGCCCTTGCTGTATGCCGTGCGCACCCAGTCCTGGTTGAGGGTCTCGATGACGGAGCTGCGCATCAGACGCATGCTGACGGCGTAGAGGCTGAAGCCGAGCACGATCGCCGGCAGCCAGAGACCGCCCCAGTCGTTGTCGGCGCCGACAGTGGGCTTGAACCATCCGAGCTGGATCGCGAGGAAGTACTGTGCGAGGAACGCGACGACGAAGATCGGGATCGCGATCGCGACCAGCGCGACGACGAGCGAGATGTTGTCGAAGAGCTTGCCCTTGCGCAGCGCCGAGATGGTGCCGATGATGATCGCCAGCACGAACTCGATGGCGATCGCCATCACCGCGAGGCGCCCCGTCACCGGAAGCGTGGCGGCGAGCACTGCAGAAACCGGCCGACCGGAGTAGGTGGTGCCCAGGTCGCCCTGGAACACGCCGGTGATGTAGTACCAGTACTGCACGATGAACGGATCGTTCAGGTGGTACTGCTCGCGCAGCTGCGTGACGACTGCCGGACTCGGCGTCTTGTCGCCGAACAGGGCGAGGATCGGATCGCCGGGCATGGCGAACACGAGGAAGTAAATGAGCAGGGTGGCTCCGAAGAAGACCGGGATCACCTGCAGTAGACGTCTCAGAATGTAACCGAGCATCCGCTTGTCCCTTCTTAGAGGGCAGAGAAAGCCGTGCGAACACAAGCCTGTGAGGGGGTGACGAAGAATCGTCACCGCCTCACAGGTGAAGTGCCGTCAGACTTTACTCGCCGGCCTTCGTGATCTCGTAGTAGAGCGGAACCGAGTTCCAGCCGAACGTGACGTTGTCGACGTTCTCGCTGAAGCCACCGGTCACGTTCGAGTACCACAGCGGGATCGCGGGAAGGTCCTGGAAGAGCACTTCCTGAGCCTTGCTGAAGTCCTCGATCTGCGCGTCGGCGTCGGGGTTGCTGATTCCGGCCTTGATGAGGTCGTCGAACTCGGGGTTCGAGTAGTCACCGTCGTTGGAACCGGCGCCCGTTGCGTAGAGCGGTCCGAGGAAGTTGTACAGACCCGGGTAGTCGGCCTGCCAGCCCGAACGCGCTGCCGTGGTGATGGAGCGGTCGTTGATCTTGGTGCGAAGATCCTGGAAGGTCGGGTACGGGTCGCCCGATGCCTCGATGCCGAGCGTGTTCTTGATGCTGTTGCTCACCGCGTCGACCCAGGCGTCGTGCCCGCCGTCGGAGTTGTAAGCGATCTTGAACTCGCCGTCCCACGGCGAGATGGCGTCGGCCTCGGCCCACAGCTCCTTCGCCTTCTCGGGGTCGTAGTCGAGGACCTCGCTGCCGGGAACCGAGTCGGACCAGCCCGCGATGACCGGCGACGTGAAGTCGGCTGCCGGGGTGCGAGTGCCCGAGAAGATGGTCTCGGTGATCTCTTCGCGGTTGATGGCCATCGACAGCGCCTGACGACGCAGCTGGCCCTCTTCGCCGCTGAAGTGCGGGAGGAACTGACCGATGGTGAACGACTGGAACACAGCCGACGGCTGGTTCACTGCGCGGTCGCCGAGCTCGTCTGCGAAGACGGGCAGGGAGTTGGTCGGGATCGCGTCGATGACGTCGACCTCGTTCGACAGCAGGTCGGCGTATGCCGCTTCCTGCGTGGCGTAGAACTTGATGGTCAGACCGCCGTTGGCCGCCTTGCGGGGGCCGTCGTAGTCGTCGTTGCGCACGAGGTCGATCTGCACGTCGTGCTGCCACGCGTCTTCGCCGTCGATCATGTACGGGCCGTTGCCGATCGGGAACTGGCCGAAGGCCTCCATGTCCTCGAAGGCGGCGTCGGGCAGCGGGTAGAACGCCGAGTATCCGAGACGCAGAGCGAAGTCGGAGGCCGGCTTGTTCAGCGCGATCGTGAAGGTGTAGTCGTCGACCTGCTTGAGGCCGGCCATGTCGCCCTGCGCGCCGAAGACGTCGTCATCGGGGTTCGCGGGGTCACCGGCGTCGTTGATGAAGCCCTCGATGTCCTCGAAGAAGTAGCCCGAGAGCTGAGCGTTCTCAGCCTGAGCGCCGTAGTTCCACGCCTTGATGAAGTTGTCGGCGGTGACTTCTTCACCGTCGGTGAAGGTCAGGCCTTCCTTGATCTTGACGGTGAGGTTCTGCGGGTCCTCCGTGGTGATCTCCTCAGCGACGTCGTTGACGGGCTTGCCGTCGGCGTCGTAGTAGATCAGACCGGCGAAGATCTCGTCGAGGATCTTTCCGCCACCCACCTCGTTGGTGTTGGTGGGGATCAGCGGGTTCTCGGGCTCCGAGCCGTTCGTCGTGATGATGGCGTCCGCGTCACCGGTTGCACCGGATCCGCCGTCGCCGTCGTCGCTTCCACCGCTCGCGCAGCCCGCGAGCGCCAGGGCGCCGATCGCGAACAACGCAGTGCCCGCAAGGGCGATCTTGTTGCGCTTCACTTTGTGTCCTCCTGTGGACGGGTATTCATCAGACTGCGCGCTCATCGTCGAACGCGTAGGGATAGTTGACTGTAACCCGCGATTCAGGGGACTCCGCTCTCGGCTAATGAACCGTTACTGAGTGGTGATCAACTGAAACATCCCTGAAACACGCGGAAATGCACGGAAACGAGCGACGGCGTCGCGTCCGGATGGACGCGACGCCGTCCCTCGTCAGGATTCGTCTCAGGCGAACGCCTCGATCGGCGGGCAGGCGCACACGAGGTTGCGATCGCCGTACGCCTGATCGATGCGGCGCACCGGCGGCCAGTACTTGCCTGCCACGAGAGCGTGCACCGGGTAGGCCGCGTCCTCCCGCGTGTAGGCGTGGTTCCACTCCCCCGCGATCAGCGAGACCGCGGTGTGCGGAGCGTTGACCAGCGGGTTGTCGTCCGCGGGCCAGCGCCCGGCGGCGACGGCATCCGCCTCGGCCTTGATCATGATCATGGCCTCGATGAACCGCTCGATCTCGCCGAGGTCCTCGGACTCCGTGGGTTCCACCATGAGCGTGCCCGCGACGGGGAACGACATGGTGGGGGCGTGGAATCCGTAGTCGATGAGTCGCTTGGCCACATCGTCGACCGTTATTCCGGTCTCCTCTCGGAGGGGCCGCAGGTCGAGGATGCACTCGTGCGCCACCCGACCGTCTTCTCCCGCGTACAGCACCGGGAAGTGCTCGCCGAGGCGCGCTGCGATGTAGTTCGCCGACAGCACGGCAGCTGCGGTCGCATGGCGGAGGCCGTCCGCCCCCATCATCCGCACGTACGACCAGGAGATCGGCAGGATGCCGGCCGACCCGTACGGCGCGGCGGACACGGCGCCACCCTCGAAGACGAATCCGCCCGCATGCTCCGCGCGCTGAGCGAGCGGGTGCGACGGCAGGTACGGAGCGAGGTGCGCCTTCGCAGCGACGGGGCCGACGCCCGGGCCGCCACCGCCGTGCGGGATCGCGAACGTCTTGTGCAGGTTGAGATGCGAGACGTCGCCGCCGAGATCGCCGAAGCGGGCGTAGCCGAGCAGCGCGTTGAGGTTCGCGCCGTCGACGTAGACCTGTCCGCCGGCGTCGTGCACGGCGGTCGTGATCTCCACCACGTCCTGCTCGTACACGCCGTGGGTCGACGGGTAGGTGATCATCAGAGCGGAGAGCTCGTCGGCGTGCGCCGCGATCTTCGCCCGCAGGTCGCCGAGGTCGACGTTGCCGAGCTCGTCGCAGGCCACGACGACGACCTTCATTCCGGCGAGCACCGCCGACGCCGCGTTCGTGCCGTGCGCGGACGACGGGATCAGGCACACGGTGCGCTGGGTGTCGCCGTTCGCGAGGTGGTAGCCGCGGATCGCGAGCAGGCCCGCGAGCTCACCCTGCGAACCCGCGTTCGGCTGCAGCGACACGGCATCGTATCCGGTGACCTCGGCGAGCCACGCCTCGAGCTGCGTGATCATGTCGAGGTACCCCTCGACGTCGGATGCCGGGGCGAACGGGTGGATGCCCGCGAACTCGGGCCACGTGATCGACGCCATCTCGGTCGCCGCGTTGAGCTTCATCGTGCACGAGCCGAGCGGGATCATGCCGCGGTCGAGCGCGTAGTCGCGGTCGGCCAGGCTCTTGAGGTAGCGCATCATCGCCGTCTCGCTGCGGTGTGCATGGAAGACCGGATGCGTGAGGTAGTCGTCCTGACGGATCAGGTCGCCGGGAAGGCCGCCCTGCGATCCTGAGCCGAAGAACCCGAAGGCGCGCTCGCGGGCCCCACCGAACACCTGAGCCACCTGGTGGAGCTCGGCGACCGTCGTGGTCTCGTCGACCGAGATCCCGATCGTGTCGGCATCCGCGGCGTGCAGCAGGATGCCGAAACCGTGGTGAGCCTGCTCCGCATACTCCGCCGCGCGCCCGGGCACCCGCACCTGCAGGGTGTCGAAGAACGAGTCGTGGACGATGTCAGAGCCTGCGTCGACGAGCCAGTCGCGCAGCATCACGGTCTTGGCCGCGACCTCCCGAGCGATCGCCTTGATCCCGTCGGGTCCGTGGTACACCGCGTACATCGATGCCATGACCGCGAGCAGCACCTGCGCGGTGCAGATGTTGCTGGTCGCCTTCTCCCGGCGGATGTGCTGCTCGCGGGTCTGCAGAGACAGTCGGTACGCCGGCTTGCCGTCCGCATCGACCGAGACGCCCACCAGGCGCCCCGGCAGCTGCCGCTCGAGTCCTGCACGCACGGCCATGTAGCCCGCGTGCGGCCCTCCGAAGCCGATAGGCACGCCGAAGCGCTGCGTGGTGCCGACCGCGACATCCGCACCGAGCGAACCGGGCGACGAGATGAGAGTGAGAGCGAGCAGGTCGGCTGCGACGACGGCGAGCCCGCCGGCGAGGTGCGCGGCGTCGATCACGGCGCTCGGGTCCCAGACGCGCCCTGAGGCGCCGGGGTACTGGACGAACACACCGAAAAGCTCGGACGGAAGCTCCTCGCCGGCGGCGAAGTCGACCGTCACGAGCTCGATGCCCACGGCCTCGGCGCGGGTCTCGAGCAGCGCCTTGGTCTGCGGGAACGCATCTGCGTCGACGGCGAAGACGTTCGACGCCTTCTTGGATGCGCGGCGTGCCAGCAGCATCCCCTCGACGACAGCGGTCGACTCGTCGAGCATCGACGCGTTGGCCGTCGTGAGACCGGTGAGCTCGGCCACCATGGTCTGGAAGTTGATGAGCGCCTCGAGACGACCCTGCGAGATCTCCGGCTGGTACGGCGTGTAGGCGGTGTACCACGAGGGGTTCTCGAGCACGTTGCGCTGGATCACCTGAGGGGTGACGGTGCCGTAGTAGCCGAGGCCGATCATCGGCCGGTTCACCGTGTTGCGAGCGGCGATCGCCCGCAGCTCGGCGAGCGCCTCGGTCTCGCTCGCCGCGCGCGGGATGACCGAGTCCGTGGAGGCGGGGGTGAAGATCGAGGCGGGCACGGCCTGGCGCATCAGCGCCTCGACGGGGCTCCAGTCCTCGAGCTCAGACTCGACGCCGAGGGCATCGAGCATCTGACGCTGGGTGGCGGCGGTGGTTCCGATATGACGATCGGCGAAAGAGACCACTGGTCGATCAGCCCTCCGTGAGAGCGACGTACGCGTCGCGGTCCATCAGGCCGTCGAGCGCACCGGCACCGACGGAGACCTTGATGAGCCAGCCTCCGGCGAACGGCTCGGCGTTCACGAGCGAGGGGTCGTCGACGACGGAGTCGTTGATCTCGACGATCGTGCCCGTGACCGGGGCGTAGAGCTCGCCGACCGACTTGGTCGACTCGATCTCGCCCACGACCGAACCGGCGGTGACCTCGGTGCCGACAGCCGGGAGCTCGACGAAGACGACGTCTCCGAGCTTGTCGGCCGCATAGTCGGTGATGCCGATGGTCACGGTGTCGCCGTCAGCGGCGATCCACTCGTGCTCGTCGGTATAGCGCAGTGCGTTGAGGTCGGTCATTTGGTCCTCCGGTAGAAAGGCAGAGCGGTCACGGTCGCAGGGATCCTGGTTCCCCGCACATCAAGGAATACTGCGGTTCCCGCCGCAGCGGAAGAAGGGGCGACGTAGGCCATTGCGATCGGATGGCCTAGTGTCGGGCTCAGGGCGCCACTCGTGATCTCACCCAGGGCGACACCGTCTGCGTCGACCACGGAGTAGCCCGCCCGTCCGGCGCGCTTGCCCTCGGCGACGAGACCGACGAGAACCGGAGCGTCGGATGCGGCATCCACCGCTCCCTTGCCGATGAAGTCCTCTTTGTCGGACACGACGACGCGACCGAGCCCGGCTTGCGACGGCTTCGTCTCACGGGAGAGCTCGTGGCCGTAGAGCGGCATGCCCGCTTCGAGTCGGAGAGTGTCGCGCGCTGCGAGGCCGGCGGGCACGAGTCCGTGCTTCTGTCCGGCTTCGGTGAGTGCGTCCCAGAGTGCAGGGGCATCGGCGACACGCACGAGCAGTTCGAAGCCGTCTTCGCCGGTGTACCCGGTGCGGGCGAGGAGAAGCGGCGCCCCCAGGAACATCGCGTCGGCCCACGCGTAGTACTTCTGCTCCACCCACGGAGTGCTGAGGTCGGTGATGCCGGCCGTCGACGAGACGATCGCCTCGGATGCGGGGCCCTGCACGGCGAGCAGCGCGTACTCGTCGGAGACGTCCTCGACGTCGACCCCGCGATCTCCGAGGAAGCCCTCGAAAGTGCGGTCCTCCCCTGCGGCGAGCGGCGCACGTTCACGTTCGATCCGCGAGGGGAACGAGCGCACTCGTGAAGCGAACGCCGAGTCGACGAATCCGCGGTTGCCCGCGTTCGCGATCACCAGGAAGCGGTCATCGGCGAGCCGGTAGACGATGACGTCGTCGATGATCCCGCCGTCGTCCGCGAGCATCAGCGAGTACTTCGCCTTGCCCACGGGCATCGCGGAGAGTCGTCCGGCCAGGGAGTAGTCGAGGAACTCGCCGGCGAAGTCACCGGTGACCAGGAACTCGGCCATGTGCGAGATGTCGAAGATCCCGGCGGCCTGCCGCACGGCGTGGTGCTCGGCGAGGTCGGATGTGTAGCGCACCGGCATCTGCCAGCCGCCGAAGTCGGTGAACGAGGCGCCGAGCGCCTCATGGCGCTCACGGAGCGGGGTGTAGCGAGGGTCGGACATGGAGTTCTCCCGGGCTGGGTCGGGCGGAACAGCGCAGACGCCGTTCCTCGGAACTCCCCCTCTGTCATGGGCCTGAGAGCTTCGCCCAGAGACTGGGCTTTCACCGTCGGCGGACCGCCGGCGAAGAGACGGAGACGCGCATAATGCATGTCGCCAGGGTTTCGACTCGGGCGCCTCCGGCGGCCTCGCTCAACCCGATTTCTCGCTTCGCTGGAAATCGCTTTTCAGAGTGGCCGGAACCGCGCGGTACGCGTACCTGAGAGATTGGCGGGGAGGCTTGCTCCTTCGGTGCCCGGCTGCGTTCGCCGGGGCTCTCCCGCGTGGGTCATTCGGCCTGTCTTCACTTGTGCGATCAGTCTAGCGGGTCGTGTGCTCCGAGACGGATGCCGTTCCGGTCGCCCTTCGTGCCGCGCGAACGAGTGGCCGGCGGCACGAAGGGGGACCGGAACGGATGCTCAGCGACCGGCGAGCTCCGCCCTGACCTCATCCCGGAGGCGGCCGAGGTTCTCGGGCTCCGGCGCCGCCCCGAGGAGCGTCTTCGTGTACTCGTGCTGCGGATGGAGGATGACCTCGTCAGCGGGCCCGCGCTCGACGACGTCGCCCTTGTAGAGCACCATGATCTCGTCGCTGAAGTGCCGAGCCGTCGCGAGGTCGTGCGTGATGTAGAGCACGCCGAGATTCTCCTCCCGCTGCAGGTCGGCCAGCAGGTTGAGCACGCCCAGCCGGATCGAGACGTCGAGCATCGAGACGGGCTCATCGGCGACGATGAAGCGTGCCCCCGGCGCGAGCGCCCGCGCGATCGCCACACGCTGACGCTGACCACCGGACAGCTCATGCGGGCGGCGCTCGGCGAAGCTCTCGCCGGGTGACAGCCGCACGCGCTCGAGCAGCTCGATGGCGCGCGCACGCACTTCCCCACCGGAGAGCTTGGGGTGGTGGAGCCTGATCGGGCGCTCCAGGTGGTGGACGATCGTGTGGAAGGGGTTCAGCGAGGCGAAAGGATCCTGGAAGACCATCTGCACCTGCGAGCGGTAGTCCTCGACCGCGCGGCCCCGCATGCCCGCATCCTTGCCGTCGAGCAGGATCTGCCCGCTGGTCGGAGTCTCGAGCTTCATCAGCATCCGCGCGATGGTCGATTTGCCCGACCCCGATTCGCCCACGAGGGCGACCGTCTTACCCGCTTCGATCGTGAACGAGACGTCCTTGACCGCGTGGAGGGTCGATGTCTTGAGCCCGGATCGCAGGGTGAAGTCCTTCACCAGGTTGCGGGCTTCGAGGGTGGGAGCACTCATCGGATCTCCTCCTGACTGGGCTGGTTGCCGGTGCGGACGAAGTCTCCGCGCTCGCCGGTCAGACTCGGGAAGCTCGACAGCAGCTTCTTCGTGTACTCGTGCTGAGGCGTGCGGTAGATCTCCTCGGCGGTGCCCTCTTCCACGATCTGGCCCTGCAGCATCACGGCGATGCGGTCGCTGATCTCGATCAGCATCGGCAGGTCGTGCGTGATGAAGATCACTGCGAACCCGAGCCGCTCGCGCAGCCGCATGATCTCGCGGATGATCCCGCGCTGCACCACGACGTCGAGCGCGGTGGTGGGCTCGTCCATGATCATGACCTGCGGATCCAGTGCGAGCGCCATGGCGATCATCATGCGCTGCCGCATACCCCCCGACAGCTCGTGCGGAAAGCTCGTCAGACGCGACGGGTCGACCCCGACCAGAGTCAGCAGCTCTTCGGCCCGAGCCTGCTTGTCCTTCTTGGACATTCCGGGACGATGCGTGTCGAAGATGTCGAAGATCTGCGCCTTGACGCTGATCACCGGGTTGAGCGAGTTCATCGCCCCTTGGAACACCATCGAGATCTTGTCCCAGCGGAACGCGCGCAGACCGTCGCCGTCGAGCGCGACGATATCGATGTTGTGCCCGTCGCGGTCGTGGAACACGATCTCGCCGCTCGTCATGAGCGCCGGCGCCTTGAGCAGCCGGTTCATGCCGTAGGCGAGGGTGGTCTTGCCGCAGCCCGATTCGCCGGCCAGCCCCAGGATCTCTCCTCGGTTGAGAGTGAGCGAGACGTTGCGAACCGCCTTGACGGGCGGGTCCACCTCGTACTCGATCGACACGTTGCGTGCAGTGAGCACGGCATCCGGAGCGCTCATACAGCGACCCCCTTCGTCTTGGCCGCCTTGCGCACGCGTCGAGCGGCGTCGGGTGCATTGCGCAGCTTGGGGTTGATGACCTCGTCGATCGCGAAGTTGATCAGGGCGAGACCCGCACCGAGCATCGCGATCATGACACCCGGAGGCACGAACCACCACCACGCACCTCGTCCGAGCGCCTGACCCGACTGCGCGTCGTTGAGGATGGTGCCCCAGGTGATCGAGGAGTTCGGTCCGAGGCCGAGATACGAGAGGCCGGCCTCACCGAGGATGGCGAAGATGATCGCGAACAGGAACTGGGCCGTGAGCAGCGGCAGCAGGTTCGGCATGATCTCGACCAGGATCACCCGGAAGGATCGCTCCCCGGCGACTTTGGACGCGTAGACGTAGTCGCGGGTGCGCAGCGATCGCGTCTGCAGCCGGAGCACGTAGGCGGCCCCGGCCCAGGAGGTGATGCCGAGCACGAAGGCGACGAGCTGCCAGCTTCGCTGCGGGACGAAGGACGAGATCACCATCACGAGCGGCAGGCCGGGGATCACGATCATCACGTTCGTCAGGAGCGCGAGAGTGTCTTCACGCCATCCGCCGAGGTAGCCGGCGAGAACGCCGAACAGCAGGGACAGGATGATGGCGATGCCGCCCGCCACCACGCCGACCAGGAGCGAGCCCTGGGCGCCGATGGCGAGCTGGGCGAACATGTCGTTGCCGAGCTTGGTGGTGCCGAGCCAGTGCTCCGGCGACGGCGGGAGCAGAGCCGGGTTGTCGGTGCTCCGCGGATTCTGCGAGAACATCGGCGCGATGATCGCGAACAGGACGATCGCGATCACGATCGTCGCCCCGGTGATGAACTTCGGCGAGGTCGTCGGGAGCACCCTCCGGCGCTTGCGTCCCCGCTGCGTGGCCAACGAGATCGTGCTCGCCGGCTGGGTCATGGGCTGATCCTTGGTGATCAGGACTGCGTTCTCGGTGTCAGACATTCTGGCGCGCCCTCGGGTCGATGAATCCATAGACGAGGTCCATGATGAAGTTGGCGGCGAGCACCGTGATGGTGATGACGAGGAAGAGCCCCTGCATCAGCGCATAGTCGTTGTTCGTGACCGCCTGGAACATCAGCTTCCCGATGCCCGGGTAGGTGAACACCTGCTCCATGACGATGGAACCGGCCACCACGAAGCCCAGGGTGATCGAGAAGCCGGCGATCGACGGGATCGCGGCGTTGCGTGCCGCGTAGGTCGTCATGATGCGACGAGGACGGAGCCCCTTGGCCTCGGCCGTGAGCACGTAGTCCTCGGCCATGGTCTGCACCATCATGTTGCGCATGCCGAACATCCACCCGCCGACCGATGAGATGACGATGGTCAGCGCGGGCAGGATCGCGTGCGAGAGCGCGTCCGTGAAGAACGCCCAGGTCGGTTCGGGGCCGTCCGGGAAATCGAACACGTCGTAGCCCCCGAAGATCGGGAACCAGCCGAGCCCGACGGCGAACACCGAGACGAGGAGCAGCGCCATCCAGAAGTACGGGATGGACTGCAGCACGGTGGTCGCCGGGATCAGGTGATCGACCCAGGTTCCGCGCTTCCATCCGGCCCAGGCGCCGAGCACGACGCCGAGGATGAAGGAGATCACGGTCACCGTGCCGACGAGGATGAGCGTCCAGGGCAGGGCCTGCCCGATCAGCTCACTCACCGGGGCCGGGAACTTGGTGACGGAGATGCCCAGGTCGCCCTGGAACATGCGTCCCCAGTACGCGATGTACTGCTCCCAGAGAGACGAGTCGTCGCCGCCGAGCAGCAGCTTGATGTTGCGGATCGTGGTCTCGGAGACCTCGCCGCCCGCTCGCTGCATCTTGGCGATCATGATGTCCGCCGGGTTCCCCGGCATGAGCCGGGGAAGCAGGAAGTTGAGTGAGATCGCGGCCCACAGCGTGAACGCGTAGAACCCGATTCTTCGTGCATAGAACTTCATGTCACTGACCGTGCTTCCTGCTCCCCCGTCTTCATGTGCTTACTTGACCGGCTCGAGCTGCGTCAGGACGTAGCCCGCCGCGATCGCTCCCCAGGACGGCGGGAAGGCGTAGAGGTCCTCCTCCGTCGGCCATCCCGTGAAGTCCTTCGTGTTGTAGAAGGTCTGGGTCGCGTTGATCACGAGCGGGATGTAGGGCAGGTCACGGACGATCTCGGTCTGGATCGTGCCGTACAGCTCCTTCTTCTCCGCCTCGTCGTTCGTGCTGACGGCGGCCTGGATCGCCTGGTCCACGACCGGGTTGCTGTAGCGGCTGAAGTTCCAGCGGCCTGCCGGCACCTCAGTGCCGACCGCAGCCGTCGACTCGACGGCCGTGCCGCCGAACCAGTCGCGGTAGATCTGGAACGGGTCGGCGACCGAGGTGCCGATGACTCCGCCGACGATGAGCTGGAAGTCGCCGCCCTGACGGGCGTCGGAGAACTCCTGCCACTGCACGGTGGATGCCGTGACCTTGATGCCGGCCGCCTCCGCCTGCTCGGCGATCAGCTTGGCGGCGTCGTTGTAGTCGGTCCATCCGTCGACCGAGATCAGGCTGAGCTCGACGGGCACGCCGTCCTTCTCGTAGATGCCGCTCGATCCCTTGGTGTAGCCGGCGGCCTCGAGGATCTCGCCCGCCTCATCGGCGTTCGCCTCCTGAGGGCTGACCTCGTTGGCGGAGTCCGCGACCCACTTCTCGTCGCGCGGCAGCAGTGCGAAGGTGGGCGAGATGTCGCCGGTCAGGCCGACGAACGCCTTGTCCTTGATCGCGGTGCGGTCGATCGCGACGTTGAGCGCCTGGCGAACGGCCACGTCCGTCTGGGGACCGGTGCAGCCGAGCTCGGTGTTCGAGCAGGTGTACAGCACTGTCGGGTCCTGCGGGGTGTTGATCCAGTCGATCGCTCCGTTGCCCGTCACGTCGTCGGGGTTCGGGATGAACATTCCGGTCCAGTCGAGCTTGCCCGCGGCGAGCAGGTCCTGAGCGGTCTGGTTGTTGTCGACGGCGATGTACTGGACCTTCTTGACGCCGAGCTCGTCGGCATCGCGGAAGTTCTCGTTGGCCACGAGCGTGTACGACTCGCTCGTCGTCTTGTCGACCACGTAAGCGCCCGAGCCGACCGGCTCCTCGTTGGCGAAGTTCGCGAAGTCGGTGACCTCCGACCACACGTGCTCGGGGAGGATGTAGGTCGAGCCGAGTCGCTGGAACTCGGTCGTGTACTGCGCGGTCGTGTAGGTGAGCACGACGGTGGTGTCGTCGGTCGCCTCGGCGGAGACGAGGCCGTTGCCCTCGGGGTTGTTCGCCTCGTAGGTGAACGAGAACGCGACGTCGGCCGCGGTGAGCGGCTCTCCATCGCTCCACTTGAGGTCGGGCTTGATGGTGATCGTGATCACCGTGCCGTCTTCGTTGTACTCGAACGAGTCGCCGATCAGGCCGACCGGTTCGGCATCCGCCGTCTTGTTGTAGAAGAACAGCGGCTCGTAGATCGGCCCGAGCGCACCGTGGAGCACGGTCGGTGCGAACGGATTGTAGTTCGCGGTGATGGGGGTCTGGCTGCCGGCCCACACGCGAAGAGCCCGGTCGCCGTCGCCACCGCTCCCCTCGTTGCCGCCGCCTGCGCCACAGGCTGTCAAACCCAGGGCGAGGACGGATGCCCCCGCCACAGCGGTGAGCGCGATCTTGCGCCTTCCGTTACGGATCATTCTGTATTTCCTCTCGGTGCTGCACTGCAGGAGGGATCTCCGGGATGGAGCCGAGTCCCAGATCGGAACCCGCGACAGATCCCCGCGAAGGGATTTGTTAGGACAGTAACCTAACAAATCGCTTTCATAGCGACAAGAGGTCAGAACGCTGGTATATAACGTTTCGGCCTCAGGACTCATCGGGTCACGGAGGTGCACTAACAGTCCCGATGACACTAAGATCGGATCAGGAGGTTAAGGTACTTATGACCCAAAGCGGAGGGATCGACGTCGCCGTGTCGACAGTGATCCTCACTCTTCGGCGCACCGATGACGGTTCGGCGGTGCTGGCGCTGCCTCTCGTGCTGCGTACGCGCGAGCCCTTCGCCGACCAGTGGGCCCTCCCCGGAGGGTGGCTCACCGAGACCGAATCACCCGTCGACGCCGCAGCTCGAACCCTTGCGGAGACCACCGGACTGACCCCCAGCTATCTCGAGCAGCTCTATGCGTTCGGGGCGGTCGACCGCTCCCCCACGCGCGTCGTGTCGATCGTGTACTGGGCGCTGCTCCGCCAGGACGACGTCGACGCGCAGAGCTCGGCACACCGCGCATCGGGTCGCGCCCCCGAGAACGTGCGCTGGTTCGGGCTCGACGAGCTGCCAGCGCTGGCCTTCGACCACGCGAAGATCGTCGAGTACGCCCTGTGGCGGCTGCGGAGCAAAGTCGGCTACAGCCGTGTCGCGCATGGTTTCCTCCCCGCCGAATTCACTCTGGCCGACCTTCGCGAGGCCTACGAGGCGATCCTCGGCAAGAACCTGGATCCCGCCAACTTCCGCCGTCAGGTCGAGTCGGCCGGCAACCTCCTGCCCACAGACCGCTTCCGCACCGGCAACCACCGCCCCGCCCGCCTGTACCGCTACAACACCGATGTCGAGCTCGCCGATCACGGCCCGCTCGGCCCTGAGGAGACGAGCACCCGATGAGCATCACCTTCGTTCCGACACCGGCCGTGCAGCCGTTCGACGCCTCCGTCGACCACGCGATCCAGTCGATCGTGTCGGGCGCTTCGACCGACGCGACGTGCGCGACCGACCTCGCCGCCGGCCCCTGGGACTTCGACTCCCGCCCCGGCTACGGCCCAGGGTCGTCGATGGGCGACGTCATCCCGACCGGAGCACCGCGTCAGGGTGAGCTCCCCGCCGCGTACCGGGAGGCGAGCGAAGCCGAGCTCGACGAGCGCATCCGCACGGCGAAGGCGGTGCTGGGCGACCGCGCCGTCATTCTCGGGCACTTCTACCAGCGCGAAGAGGTCGTGCGTCACGCCGACTACGTGGGCGACTCCTTCCAGCTCGCGACCGCGGCGAAGGAGCGGCCGGATGTCGAGGCCATCGTCTTCTGCGGCGTGCACTTCATGGCCGAGACGGCCGACCTGCTCTCGGGCCCCGACCAGGCCGTGATCCTGCCGAATCTCGCGGCCGGATGCTCGATGGCGGACATGGCGGACATCGACCAGGTCGAGGACTGCTGGGAGCAGCTCGCAGAGGTTCTCGGCGACCTCGACGCGCAGGACGAGGACGGCCGCGTGCCCGTCATCCCCGTCACGTACATGAACTCCTCCGCCGCGATCAAGGGCTTCGTCGGCCGACACGGCGGAATCGTCTGCACCTCGTCGAACGCGCAGACCGTGCTCGAGTGGGCATTCGAGCGCGGGCGGCGGGTGCTGTTCTTCCCCGACCAGCACCTCGGACGCAACACCGCGAAGGCGATGGGCGTGCCTCTCGAGCAGATGCCGATGTGGAACCCTCGCAAGGCTCTCGGCGGCTCCTCCGCATCCGAGCTCGTCGACTCCCGGGTGATCCTCTGGCACGGGTTCTGCTCGGTGCACCGTCGGTTCACCGTCGACCAGATCGACCAGGCGCGGGCCGAGCACCCCGGTGTGCGAGTGATCGTGCACCCCGAATGCCCCATGGCGGTCGTCGACGCGGCCGACGAGGCGGGCTCGACCGACTACATCCGGAGGGCGATCGCCGCTGCGACCACGCCGACGACCTTCGCGATCGGCACCGAGATCAACCTCGTCCGCCGCCTCGCCGCGCAGTTCCCCCAGCATGAGATCTTCTGCCTCGACCCGGTGGTGTGCCCCTGCTCGACGATGTACCGCATCCACCCCGGGTACCTCGCGTGGGTGCTCGAAGAGCTCGTCGCGGGTCGCACGCCGAACCGGATCACGGTGACGGCTGATGTGGCCGACCCCGCCCGCATCGCTCTCGAGCGAATGCTGGCGGCGAAGCCGCCCGTGGTGACGAGCGCACGATGAACGTCGTCGTCGTCGGCTCGGGGATCGCCGGACTGACCGCGGCGCTGCATGCGCGAGAGGCAGGGCACTCGGTCACCCTCGTGACGAAGGGAGCGATCGGCGACGGCTCCACGGGGTACGCGCAGGGCGGCGTCGCCGGGATCTACGGCACCGGCGACTCTGCGGCGCAGCACGCGGCCGACACGATCGAAGCGGGGGCAGGCCTCTCGGATGAGGTGGCCGTCGGGGTTCTCGTGCGCGACGGCGCGGCTCGGATCGCCGAGCTGATCACCCGAGGCGTCGCATTCGACAGGTCGCCGGACGGCGAGCTCCTGCTCGGACGCGAGGCTGCTCATCGTCACGCCCGAATCGTGCACGCCGGCGGCGATGCCACCGGTGCGGCGATCGCCCAGTCGTTGGTGGCTGCTGTTCGCAGCACCGACGTCACCGTGGTCGAGGGCGCCTTCCTCGCCGACGTGCTCGTCGAAGACGGCATCGCGCGCGGCATCCGCGTGGTGGTCGACGGCGTGGCCTCCGACCTCTCCGCAGATGCGGTGATCCTCGCGACCGGCGGTGCCGGTCACCTCTATGCGCACACCACGAACCCCCTGGGCGCCACCGGCGACGGCATCGCCGCAGCTCTCCGTGTCGGCGCGGCTGTCGCGGACCTCGAGTTCGTGCAGTTCCATCCGACGATCCTGGGCGAAGGCCCCGCCTTCCTCGTCTCCGAAGCCGTCCGCGGCGAGGGCGCGACCCTGATCGACGCGGCCGGTCGTCGGTTCGTCTTCGACAGCCACCCCGACGGGGAACTCGCTCCGCGCGATGTCGTCGCACGCGCGATCGCCCGCCAGGCAGCCCGGCAAGGCTCCCCCGTGCGTCTCGACGCGACGATGATCGGAAGACTCCGGCTCGCACATCGGTTCCCGACGATCGATCGGGTGACACGCGAACGCGGTTTCGACTGGGCTTCCGAGCCGATTCCCGTGACACCGGCAGCGCACTATCTCATGGGCGGCATCGTCACCGACCTCGACGGCCGCACATCCATCCGGGGCCTCTTGGCCGTGGGCGAGGTGGCGCGCACGGGCGTGCACGGAGCGAACCGCCTCGCTTCGAACTCCCTGCTCGAGGGTGCCGTCTTCGGCGCTCGCGCGGCAGCGGCACTCGAGGCTCCCTGGCAGCCTCCGATGACCGTGCGAAAGGCGAACGGCCCGACGCACGGCGATGGCCCCGACTCAGACGTGGACGATCACGGCACTGTATTCAGTCGGGCAGCACTCCAGCGACTGATGTGGGACCACGTGGGTCTGCTGCGCTCGGAAGACGGTCTCCGGTACGCCCTGATCACGCTGCGTCGCTGGCTCGCCACCGCTCCCGATCCGACCACCGTCGCCGAGCGCGAGGACGCGAACCTGCTCCTGCTCGCCGACGCGACGGCATCCGCAGCTCTCGCTCGCACCGACTCGATCGGTGCGCACTTCCGCGAATCCGTCGCCGCACCTCTCCTGGAGACCGTCTGATGCTCACTCCCGCCCACATCACCCGCGTCGTCGGCGCTGCGCTCGAGGAGGACGCTCCCTGGGGCGACCTCACCAGCACGACTCTGCTGCCCTCGGACGCCACCGCCACCGCCGATCTGGTCGCTCGAGAAGCCGGGACCTTCAGCGGGGGCGAGGTCTTCGCGGCTGCGTTCCATCTCACCGATCCGAGCATCTCGGTCGATGTGCACGTGGGCGACGGCGACGCGTTCGCGGCGGGTGACGTGCTCGCCTCGGTGTCGGGCCCCGCCCGCGGAATCCTCACCGCCGAGCGCATCGCACTCAACTTCACTCAGCGGATGAGCGGCATCGCGACGGTCACGGCCGCATACGTGCGTGCGATCGAGGGAACGTCGGCACGCATCGCCGACACCCGGAAGACGACCCCGGGGCTCCGCGCCTTCGAACGACATGCCGTGCTCTCGGGGGGCGGACACAACCACCGCCACTCCCTGTCCGACGCGGTGATGGCCAAGGACAACCATCTCGCGGTGCTGAAGCGCTCGGGAGTCGACCTGGCCACCGCCCTGCGCGACGCCCTCTCGCGCCTGCCTCACACCACCCACGTGGTCGTCGAGGTCGACCGGCTCGATCAGATCCCGGCTGTGCTCGACGGCGGCACGCACACCGTGCTGCTCGACAACTTCTCGGTCGACCATCTGCGCGCAGGAGTGGCTCTGATCGGCGACCGCGCGCAGGTCGAGGCCTCGGGCGGGGTGAATCTCGACACGGTCGGCGGCATCGCGGCGACGGGAGTCGATGTGATCTCGGTCGGCGCATTGACGCACTCGGCCAGGGCGCTCGACCTCGGCCTGGACGTGCGGATCGACTGACGCGGATGCTCTATCTCGACCACGCCGCGACCTCCCCGGTCCGTCCGGAGGTGCTCGACGCGATGCGCCCGTTCCTCGCCGGGGTGTTCGGCAACCCGTCGAGCCATCACACATACGGCGAAGCTGCGGCGAGCGCGCTCGACGAAGCACGCGCACGGGTCGCGCGGGTGCTCGGGATGCGCTCCGGAGATGTGATCTTCACCTCCGGCGGAACAGAATCGAACAACCTCGCGGTCAAGGGGATCGTGCTCGCGGCTCTCGCGCGCGGCCGCGGGCATCTGGTCGTCTCGCCGATCGAGCACGAGTCGATCCTCGAGTCCGCCGACTATCTGCATCGCTTCCATGGGGTCGAGGTGTCGGCCGCTCCGGTCGACGCCCTCGGCAGGATCTCCGCTTCTGCACTGACGGAGACCCTGCGTGAGGACACCGCCCTGGTGGCGATCGGACACGCCAACAACGAGATCGGCACGATCCAGGACGTGCCCTCACTCGCCGCGGTGGCCCGTGATGCCGGCGTACCGCTGCACGTCGACGCCGTGCAGTCGGCGGGGTGGCTGCCACTCACCGATCTCGGGGCGGATGCGATAGCGGTGGCCGGGCACAAGCTCGGGACCCCCAAGGGGATCGGCGTGCTCGGCGTGCGCGGGCGCGTCGCTCTCGAACCCCTGATGCACGGTGGCGGGCAGGAACGGGGTCGCCGCTCCGGCACCGAGAACGTCGCGGGAGCGGTGGCCCTCGCCACGGCGCTGGAGCTCGCCGAAGCGGAGCGCGACGAGGTGAACGCCCGGCTCAGCGCATCCACGGGACGATTCATCGAGGTGGTTCAGTCGCTCGTGTCGCAGGCGTCGCTCACCGGTGATCCGGCGGCGCGGCTTCCCGCGACGGCGAGCTTCACGTTCACCGGTGTCAGCGGCGAGGCGGTTCTGCTCGAGCTCGAGCGACGGGGAGTCGTGTCGTCGAGCGGCTCTGCCTGCGCTGCCGGGAGCGACGAGCCTTCGCATGTGCTCCTCGCGTGCGGGGTGTCTCCTGCGGTCGCACAGACCTCGGTGCGCTTCACCTTCGGACGCGAGGCGCTGCCCTCCGATCTGCCCGAGCGGCTCGGCGCGCTGGTGGCCGAGTCGGTGAGGGCGGTCGGCCACCCCTGAACGGCGAGAGCTGTGCGTGCGGCCATAGACTCGGCTGGTGACCGCCACCGCCCCGATCGTGACTCTGATCGTCCCCGGCCGCGACATCGGCGCCTTCGCTCCGGCCGCTCTCGACTCGCTGCGCGCGCAGTCCGAGACGCGGTGGCGCGCTCTCCTCATCGACGACGGCTCCGTCGACGACACCGGAGAGATCTTCGCCGCAGCCGCCGCGTCGGATCCGAGGTTCCGAAGCCTGCGGCACGAGGCGTCCCGAGGGCTCGGCGCTGCGCGCAACGTGGGCCTCGACCTGGTCGACACCCCCTTCGTGGGGTTTCTCGACGGCGATGACGAGCTCACCTCGACGGCGCTCGGGCGCCTCCTCGGCACCCTCGCCGAGACCGGCAGCGATTTCGTCGCGGGCGCGTATGTGCGATCGCGCTTCGACGGCGAGAGCTATGTCGCCGGGCGGGTGCAGCCATGGGTGTCGGCGGCGACGTCTCCTGCACGGCTGGGCACCACGATCATGGAGCACCCCCGCGCGAGCGCCAACATCGTCGCGTGGTCGAAGGTCAGCCGCACCGACTTCTGGACCGACCTGAGGTTTCCCGAGGGCGTGGCGTACGAAGACCAGGTGGTCGCGCAGCTGATGTACACCCGCGCCCGCGCCTTCGACGTCATCCCCGACACCGTCGTGCGGTGGCGTCTGCGGGCCGACGGCACCTCGATCACGCAGAGCCGGGCGCAGCTCCCGGTGCTGCGCGACTACGTCGACGCTCTGCGCGGGGGAATCCGCGTGCTGCACGAGGCGGGCGCCCGGGCCGCCGTCACGGCCCGACTCGAGCTGATCCTCGCCATGGATGTGCCCCCACTGGTCGAGATCGCGCGCACTCACGCCGATCCCGCGTACTCGGCGGAGATCGACGCGTTCGTCGCCGAGATCGAAGCGCTCCCCGAGCACGCCGACGTCCGCCCCGACCCCGCCCTCACCGCCGCCCTGGCGTGGTGAGGCTCGCCACCAGGAGACCGATGAACCAGTACCTCGCCGACCTCTTCTCGCTCGAGGGCCGCACAGCCGTCGTCACGGGCGGCAGCTCGGGCATCGGACGCGGCATCGCGACCGCACTCGCGAAGGCCGGGGCCGCCACGGTGATCGTCGCACGCGGCGAAGCCCGGATCGCCGAGACCGTCGCCGAGCTCACGAGCGCCGGATGCCGGGCGGCCGGAGTCGTCGGCGATCTCGGCTCCCGAGAAGGGATCCGGACCCTCGCCGAGGCCGCCACCGAGCCGTTCGGCGAGCCGGACATCCTCGTGAACTCTGCAGGGATCAACATCCGCCCGCCGTTCGCCGAGATCACCGAGGACGACTGGGATGCGACGATGACCGTCAATGCGCTCGCCCCGTTCCTGCTCGGACAGCGCTACGCCACGGGCATGGCCGAGCGCGGCTTCGGGCGCCTGATCCACATCAGCTCGCAGCAGGCGCATCGTGCCTTCGTCGGCAGCGGCGTCTACGGAGCGTCGAAGGGAGCCGTGGAGTCGCTGATGCGCTCGGAGGCCGAGGCATGGGGCGGCACCGGAGTCACGAGCAACACCCTGGTTCCCGGATTCGTGCTCACTCCGCTCAACGCACGCTTGCAGGAGGATCCGGAGCAGATCGCGGCGCTGGCGGCCCGGACGATGATCGGGCGCAACGGACTGCCCGCCGACTTCGCGGCGGCCTCCGTGTTCCTCGCGGGCGTCGGCTCGAGCTATGTCACCGGGCAGTCGCTGTTCATCGACGGCGGCCTGTCGGTGCACTGACCGCGTCTCACCCTTCGGCCGGGTACACCCGCTCGTCCGCGCGAGGCATATCGAGCAGCGGAACCGGCGCGGTGAGCGCATCGACCGCATCCGCTCCGGCCGAATCCTCCGGCGCCCGGTCCGCTCTGCGGTCGGCGAGAGCGGCACGCATGCCTCCCGTGACCGCCGTCTCGATGACCATCTCCGTGTCGAGCACGCGTGATGCGGCGACCTGCTGCGCGGCGAGCTCGGCGTAGAGACCGCCCAGAGCGAGGAGCTCGGCATGCGTTCCCGACTCCACGATCAGCCCCGCCTCGACGACGTGGATGACATCTGCGCCCATGATCGTCGAGAGACGGTGCGCGATCGTGAGCGTCGTGCGCCCCTTCGCGGCCTCGTCGAGTGCCTCCTGTACGACCCGCTCCGACACGGTGTCGAGAGCGGAGGTAGCCTCGTCGAGCAGAAGCACGGGCGGATCCTTCAGCAGCACACGCGCGATCGCGATGCGCTGCTTCTCACCGCCCGAGAGACGGTATCCCCGCTCCCCGACGACCGTGTCGTAGCCGTCTTCGAACCCGCTGATGATGTGGTGGATGTTCGCCGCGGTGCAGGCCGCGATCATCTCCTCGTCGGTCGCCTCCGGGCGGGCGTAGAGCAGGTTCTCGCGGATCGTGGCGTGGAACAGGTAGGTCTCCTGAGACACGATGCCGACCTGATCGATGATGGACTCCTGCGTGAGGGTCTTCACGTCCGCACCCGCGAAGAGCACGGCGCCGCCGTGCGCCTCGTACAGCCGCGGAGCGAGGTACAGCACCGTCGTCTTGCCGGCGCCGGACGGACCCACGAATGCCACGTGCTGTCCCGGTTCGGCGACGAACGACACGCCCTGCAGAGTGGGTCGAGCGTCGGGCGCCGCGTCCGGGTAGCGGAAGACGACATCCGCGAACTCGATCCGTCCGCGCGGCCCCGGGGCTTCGGCGACGGTGATCGCATCCGGAGCGTCCTGGATCTCGGGGACGAGGTCGAGGTATTCGAAGATGCGCGCGAACAGCGCGGATGATGTCTGAAGGTCGAGCGACACCCGCATGAGTCCCATCAGCGGCTGCAGAAGACGCGCCTGGACGGTCGTGAAGGCCACGACGGTGCCGGCGGTGATGGCGCCGCTGCCGCCGGCGATGAGGTAGCCCGAGACGAGGTAGATGACGGCGGGCACGCTCGCCATCAGCACCTGGACGACGGCGAAGAAGCCCTGGCCGCTCATCGCTCGCCGCACCTGCAGCGTGACTTGGTTGCGATTCTCGGCCTGGTATCGCTGGGACTCCGTGCGCTGGCGGTTGAACGCCTTCGACAGCAGCATCCCCGAGACGCTCAGCGTCTCCTGCGTGATGGAGGTGAGCTCCGAGAGGGACTCCTGCGTCTCTCCCGCGATGCGCGCACGCACCTGGCCCACGCGGCGTTGGACGATGATCAGGAACGGCATCAGCACGACGGCGATCAGAGTGAGACGCCAGTCGATGAGGATCATCGCGACGAGCGACGCGATCACGGTGACGACATTGCCCAGGATGCTGGTGACGGTGTTCGTCAGCACCCCTGAGACGCCGCCGACGTCGTTCTGCAGGCGGGACTGGATCACGCCTGTCTTCGTCCGGGTGAAGAAGCCGAGTTCCATCGCCTGCAGGTGCTCGAACAGGCGCACACGGAGGTCGCCGGTGACGCTGTTGCCGACCGTCGAGGTGAGCCAGGTCTGAGCCACACCGAGCACGGCCGAGACGAGGAAGAACCCGACCATCGCCGAGACGAGCCAGATCAACAGCTGCAGCTGCGGACCCCCGCCGTCTACCGGGAAGAGGGCGTCGTCGAAGATGCGCTGGACGATCAGCGGAGGGATCACCGCGATCGCGGCGCCGATGACGACCAGCACGCCGGTCCAGAAGATGCGCCATCGGTAGGGCCGGAAGAGGGCGATCACTCTGGCGCCCAGGCCGCTGATCCGCGGCGCCTCTGCGTTGAGCCGACGCTGCGCGGTCTCATCCACCCCGCGGAATCCACCGCGTCCGCCACCCATGCTCATCTCGCCAGCGTAGTCAGCGAGGTCGACATCGGGACCGATCCGGCGCGGCTGAGCCTCCGCTGAGAGCGGATTCGCCCGGATCCGGAATGGAATGTCCGAAGCTGTGGTTACGCTGAATGTCCAACGCGCACTCGCGCGCCTTCCCTCTTTCTCTCGTGCCCAGGAGGCCGTATGTCTGCCGTCGACACCGGTTCGATCACCACGCCCCCGGCTGCGGCGAGCGGTGAGATCGCTCGCAGCGACATGCGCGTGATCTGGCTGCTTCTCGTCGCCGCGTTCGTCGCCATCCTCAACGAGACGACGATGGGGATCGCGATCCCGCATCTGAACGCCGATCTGGGCATCCCGCCCGAGCTCGGGCAGTGGCTGACGAGCGCGTTCATGCTGACCATGGCCGTCGTGATCCCGACCACCGGGTTCATCCTGCAGCGCTTCACGACCCGCCAGGTCTTCATCGCGGCGATGGTCTCGTTCTCGCTCGGCACGCTGGTCGCCCTCGTGGCGCCCGGCTTCGGGGTCCTCCTCGTGGGTCGAGTCATCCAGGCCGCCGGCACCGGAATCATGATGCCGCTGCTCATGACGACGATCATGAACGTGGTCCCTCCGCAGTCGCGCGGTCGCATGATGGGCCGGGTCGGCCTCGTCATCTCGCTCGCTCCCGCGATCGGCCCGACGCTCGCCGGCGCGGTCCTCGAGACGCTCCACTGGCGCGCGCTGTTCGCGATCATCCTGCCGATCGCCCTCATCTCGCTCTTCATAGGGGTCAAGTGGATGACGAACCTCGGAGAGACGCGCAAGGTTCCCCTCGACGTGCTCTCCATCCCGCTCGCGGCACTCGGCTTCGGCGGCATCGTCTTCGGTCTCAGCCAGTTCGGCGGCGAGGGCGGATCCGGCGAGACCAGCGGCGTGATCGCACTCGTCGTGGGTGCCGTCGCCCTCGCGCTGTTCGTCTGGCGTCAGCTGGTGCTGCAGCGCATCGATGACGCTCTGCTCGATCTGCGAGTGTTCCGCTCGGTCAACTTCACGTTCGCGGTCATCATCATGGCGATCCTCGCGCTGTCGATGTTCGGCACGCTGACGCTGCTCCCGCAGTACCTGCAGAACGTCGCCGGACTCAACGCCCTCGAAGCAGGTCTCATCCTGCTTCCCGGCTCCGTGCTGATGGGTCTGCTCGGCCCCGTCATGGGCCGCGTGTACGACGCTCGTGGAACGCGCCCGCTGCTGATCCCCGGAACGATCCTCGTGTCGGCAGCGCTGTTCTACTACTCGACCGTCGGAGAGCACACCGTGTGGTGGGTGCTGATCATCGTGCAGGCCGCGATGTCGGTCGGGCTCGCGATGTCTTTCACGCCCCTGTTCTCCGCATCGCTCGGATCACTGCCGCGCTCGCTGTACTCGCACGGCTCCGCGGTGCTGAACACTCTCCAGCAGGTCGGCGGGGCCGCCGGCGTCGCCGTCCTCACCGTCACCTATTCCGCCATCCTGCACGCAGGAGAGGCCGAGGGACTGGAGACGGCCGCGGCTGGAGCACCTGGCGCTCGGATGGCGTTCCTCATCGCCGCGATCATCTCGCTCGCCGCCGTCGCGCTGAGCGCGTTCGTCCGCAAGCCCGCAGACGATCTGGCCGACGCGATGCATGGCGGGCACTGAACGTCGCCGCTGCGGCGGCGTCTGATCGCTACTGCGTCTTCGGCGCAGGGAAGTGGCAGACGCCGCCGCTGCAGTACCCGGCGGCGTCGTCATCGAGGAGGTTCGGAGTTCCGGTCAGCGGCTGAAGCACGGTCGGTGCGTCCTGCTCTGCGGAGTCCTGTGTCTTGGCCATCATTCGATCGTACGCCCGTGGCGACGTGATGGCTCGAAACGGCCCTCTTTCGCCCGACGACAGTGGCTCCCAGGAGTTCTGCCCTACGGTTGACGAGTGCTCAAACGACTCCTCGCCCGCCTCTTCTGGGCAGTCAGCCGCTGGACCCTCACTGCCGAGGCGACGCCTGTGCGACCCACCATCCTGATCGGCGCGCCGCACACGTCGAACTGGGACTTCGTCCTCATGCTGGCGATCGCGTGGCGGCTCGACATCGAGGTGCATTGGCTCGGCAAGAACAGTCTGTTCCGGGGTTGGCGGGGGCCGATCATGCGGAGCATCGGCGGCATCCCAGTCGATCGAGCCGACCCGGCACGAGTGGTCAACGACGTCGTCGCGCAGGTGCATTCCGGCAGCGTCTTCGGTCTCGTCATCACGCCCGACGGCACTCGCGGGGGCAACGAGTACTGGAAGTCCGGCTTCTACCGCATCGCAAGAGAGACCGGGATGCCGGTGACGCTCGGATTCGTCGACCGCACCACGATGACCACCGGTCTCGGGCCCACTCTCGAGCTGACGGGGGACGTCGCCGCCGACATGGACAGGATCCGCGCGTTCTACGCCGACAAGGCGGGTCTGCGTCCGGAACGCCGAACCACACCCCGACTGCGCGAGGAGCAGGCCCCCGAAGACAGCTGAGTGCGTCGAGTCAGTCGGAGTCCTCGTCGGCGATCTCCGAGCGCGTCTCGGAGCGGGCGTATTCGAGGTCCTCGTCCGAGAGGGTCTCCTTCATGCCGACCACCGCACCCGTGATCGTCCGGATCTCCTCTCGAGTCCGTTCGCTCAGCTGCGGCGCCGACTCGCCGAGCACGTCGACCCGCGCCTCGAGCGACAGCGCTGACCACCATTCCCGGATCGGGGGAAGCGTCATCATGGTCTCCTTCTCGGTCGACGCACAAGTGGCTGGACAGGATTCGAGGCCTCCCGCGAGACTGGCCGCATGGAACCCGATGACCACCCCACGCGCTCCGCGGAGCTCGACGACCGCCGTGACGGGCGCGATGAGACGCGCAACGAGCGAGCAGACCGCAACTGGGAGGAGCTGCTGCAAGAACTGCGCGTGATGCAGACGGGCACCCAGATCCTCACGGGGTTCCTGCTCGCCGTGGCATTCACTCCTCGATTCGAGGACATGGACGAGTTCCAGCGAGACGTGTACGTGGTGCTGGTGGGGCTCGCCGCGGTGGCCACGATTCTGGCGCTGGCACCGGTGGGGATGCATCGAGCGCTGTTCGGCCGCCGCCGCAAGCCCGAACTCGTGCGGGTTGCCGCTCGCATCGTGAAGATCGATCTCGTGGCGATCGCCGCGCTCACGATCGGCGTCACGACCCTCATCATCGATTTCACCGTCGACCGCTCCGCGGGGCTCATCGCGCTCGTGTCCTCATGCGTGGCTGTGCTCCTCCTGTGGCTCGTCCTCCCCCGCCTCGTGCGGCGCGAGGCCGAACGAGGCGGGGCGGACGACAAGACCTGACGCGAGGTTCCCCGCAGAGGTCAGCGGCCGGCCGGGGTGCGGTTCTCGGCGCTGACCATCCATGCGAACTGCTCGAGGCTCTCGAGCACCGCGTGCAGGATGTCGGCAGAGGTGGGATCTTCTTCGTCGACCGCGTCGTGCACGTCGCGGATCGTTCCGACGACGGCATCCAGACGCGCGGTCACGAGATCGATGGTGTCGGTCGTCGAGACCTCGCCCATCGGGAACGCGGGAAGCGACGTCGACTCGGCGATCGTATCGGTGCGCCCGTCGGGCACGGCGTGCAGCGCGCGCATGCGCTCCGCGACCGTGTCGCTGAACGTGCGCGCGGCGTCGATGATCTCATCGAGCTGTCGGTGCGTGTCCCGGAAGTTGCGGCCGACGACGTTCCAGTGCGCCTGCTTGCCCTGCAGCGAGAGCTCGATCAGGTCGACGAGCACGAGCTGCAGATTGGCGGCGAGCGTCGTGGATGCCGTGAATCCCTTCTCGGCGTTCTGTCGTCTGGTCGTCTTCGCTCCGCGCTTGGATGCGGTGCCGGTCTTGGACGCGGTCTTCTCAGCCATGGAGTCCTCCTGAGGTTGGGAACTGCGAGGCTAGCTCCGCGGCGCGCCCGGATCGAGGGGGTTGACAGTCCCCCCGGTCTCATCAGATCGTGGCGCAGTGACGAAATCAGAGAGAGCACAGACGGACATCGACGAGAACGCATCGGACGTGGTGATCGGGCCCGTCTCAGAATCGGATGCGGGCGAGGTGCTCACCCTTCAAAGGGCGGCGTTCGTCTCGGAGGCGCAGATCTACGGCAGCGCCGACATGCCTCCGCTGACCCAGACCCTGCCCGAAGTCGAGGCCGAGCTGCGGTCGAGCAGGGGGCTGACAGCCCGCCAGAACGGCCGTCTGGTGGGAGTGATCCGATTCGTCGAAGCTGACGGAGTGCTGCTGATCGGCCGGATAGCGATAGCCCCCGATATGCAGGGCGAGGGCATCGGACGCACGCTGCTCGACGCGGCCGAGCGTTCGTCGACGGCCCGTGAAGCCGAGCTCTTCACCGGCAGCCTGAGCGAGGCGAACATACGTCTTTACAAGGCATGCGGCTATGAAGAGGCGGAGCGGGTGCCCCAGGGCGACGGAACCGAGCAGGTGTTCCTGAGAAAACCTCTGCATCAGGTGGGAGACCCCTCCGAACCGGGCGCGTCGGGTTGAATCGCCCCAGGGGTGTGCGGAATCGTAGCCCGGACACGTCGCACCCGCGGCGTGACCGCAACCGGAAGGAGAGTCTCGTGCTCACCCTCACCGATAACGCCACCGCAATCGTGAACACTCTCGTCAGCCGTCAGACCGACGCCACCGACGCAGGCCTTCGCATCCATTCCACGCCTACTGCCGGCCCGGACGGGGGCGCACGCCTCGCGGTCCTCGTGACCCCGGACCCCGAGCCCGACGACCGGGTGGTCGAGGTCGCCGGCACCCGACTCTTCCTCGACGAGGCCGCTGCCGCAGCGCTCGATGAGAAGGTGCTCGACGCCGGTGTCGACGACGAAGGCTCTGTGTCCTTCGCGGTTCTCCCGCAGGTCGCCTGAACGACAGGATCACCGGATGCCGCGGCTCATCGAGCCGCGGCATCCGTGTCTGTGTGGGGCGGCCGCGCATCCGCCTCGCGTAGGTTAGGTGGGGACCCGCGATCGTCGCGGATTCAGAGAGATCGTTCACCCGCATGAAGCTGGCACTGCTCCGTCGCTACGTCGTCGTCGCCGAGACGCTGCACTTCCCCCGAGCCGCCAAGCAGCTGGGCATCCCCCTGGCATCGCTCTACACCTCTCTCGACAAGCTCGAGGACGAGGTGGGACACACCCTGATCAACCGCGAAGGGACACCGAGGCTGACGAGCGTCGGCGAGCTGTTCCTCGTCGAGGCTCAGGCGACTGTGGCCGCTGCTCCCCCGCCCGCGCCGAAGACGGTGGGCCCGGCCGGCGGCAAGGCCAAGGCGTCGAAGGGCAAAGGCCGTGCGCCCGTCGTGAAGGGGCAGCCGAAGCCCTACAAGAAGCGTCAGGGGCGCTGAGCCTCAGACCTCGCTCACCTGGCCGTTCTCGACGCTCCATCGACGGTTCGTCTGCACGGCCTCCAGCATCCGCCGGTCGTGCGTCACGAGCAGCAGCGTGCCCGCGTACGACTCGAGCGCCTGCTCGAGCTGCTCGATGGCCGGCAGATCGAGGTGGTTCGTGGGTTCGTCGAGCACCAGCAGGTTGACTCCGCGCGCCTGCAGCAGCGCCAGCGCCGCCCGGGTGCGCTCGCCCGGAGACAGGGCGCCGACGGGGCGGGTGACGTGGTCGGCTCTGAGGCCGAATTTGGCCAGCAGGGTGCGCACCTCCGCCGATGTCAGCTCGGGAACGAGAGCCTCGAACGCGTCCGCGAGCGCCGCGTCACCGGTGAGCAAGGATCGGGCCTGATCGATCTCGCCGATCTGCACGCTGCTCCCGAGACTCGCCGTCCCCTCGACCGGCTCCTGCCGCCCGAGAAGAGCTCGCAGCAGCGTCGACTTGCCGGCACCGTTCGGGCCGGTGATGCCGATGCGGTCGCCGGCATCGATCTGCAGCGAAAGCGGCCCCATGGTGAAGGTCCCCTGCCGGAACACCGCACCGCTGAGCGTGGACACCACACTGCTCGATCGAGGCGCCGAACCGATCGTGAACTCCAGCTGCCACTCCTTGCGGGGCTCCTCGACCTCATCGAGGCGCGCGATCCGGCTCTCCATCTGACGCACCTTCTGCGCCTGCTTCTCGCTCGACTCGGCTGACGCCTTGCGCTTGATCTTGTCGTTGTCCGGCGACTTCCTCATCGCGTTGCGCACACCCTGGCTCGACCACTCGCGCTGGGTGCGGGCACGCGAGACGAGGTCGGCCTTCTTGTCGGCGAACTCGTCGTACTTCTCCCGCAGGTGCCGGCGCACGACGGCTCGTTCTTCGATGAAGGCGTCGTAGCCGCCGCCGTAGAGGCGATTCGATCCCTGTGCGAGATCGAGCTCGAGCACACGAGTCACGCTGCGCGCCAGGAACTCGCGGTCGTGGCTGACGAGCACGACACCGCCACGGAGTCCGCGGACGAACGACTCGAGTCGATCGAGCCCATCGAGGTCGAGATCGTTGGTCGGCTCGTCGAGGAACACGATGTCGAAGCGCGACAGCAGCAACGCCGCGAGCCCGACGCGAGCAGCCTGACCACCCGAGAGCCCCGTCATGAGCGCATCAGCCGCGACACCGCTGCCGCTCGGGAGCCCGAGGTCGGCGAGCACGGCAGGGATGCGTTCGTCGAGATCGGCCGCCCCGCTTGCGAGCCACCGGTCGAGCGCCTGAGAGTAGGTGTCGGCCGGGTCTGTGCCCGCCGGCGCGAGCGTCGGGTCTCCGAGCGCCGCCGCAGCCGCATCCATATCTCGCGTCGCCGCCGCGCACCCGGTGCGGCGCGCGATGTACTCCGCGACCGTCTCACCTTCCACTCGCTCGTGCTCCTGTGGAAGCCACCCGACGAACGCGTCAGTGGGTGCGAGCGAGATCGCCCCTCCCATCGGCGCGTCCACGCCGGCGAGAAGGCGGAGAAGCGTCGATTTACCCGCTCCGTTCGCCCCGACGACGCCGATCACTTCGCCAGGAGCGACCGTCAGATCGAGCCCCTCGAAGAGGATGCGGTGGCCGTAGCCGCCTGCCAGGTTCTGGGCGACGAGGGTGGCGGTCATCAGACCATCATCTCAGGCGGCGAGGGAATCTCAGACTCGGATCGGGTCGTCAGAGAACGACCTGATCGTGCGTCGCGATCCCGAACTCCTGCTCCGGATACCGCAGTCCTGAGAAGTACATGTTGGTGTGTGCGACGATCTGCTCGCCCGAGATCGGCACGCCGTCCCATGCGGTGTCGACCGTGGTGTGCGCGTCGCTCACGAGCGTGACGTCGTACCCCTCGGCTGCTGCGCGCTGTGTGGTGGTGCGCACGCAGAAGTCGGACTGCGCTCCGGTGATCACCAGACGCGTCGCACCCAGCTCGTCGAGCGTCGCGCGCAGGGTCGTGTCGGCGAACGAGTCCCGGTAGTCCTTGCGCACGAGGGCCTCGCCCTCGGCGCGATGCAGTGGAGCCGCCAGCTCCCATTCAGGCGTGCCCACGCCGACGGGGTCGTGATGCACCCAGACGACGGGCACTCCGGCTGCGCGAGCTCTGTCGACCAGGGCTGCGGCGCGGGAGAGCACGCCCTGTTCGTCGAAGCACCCGGGTGTCACTCCGGCCTGCAGATCGATCGCGAGGACGACGGTGCGGCCAGATGCTGCCATCGGAGTCAGTCCCAGTCCAGGTATTCCTCGATGATCACGCCGGTCTCGATCGGGTGGTGCATCGGGAACAGGTGGTCGCCCGCGATCGTCTTGATGCTCGACCGGTCAGGGATCGTCGCCTGCAGTGCTTCTGCGTTCGCTGCGGGGGTGTCGGTGTCTTCGGTTCCCTGCACGATGAGCACGGGGATCGCCGGTGCGACCGCGATGTCGACGTCCTCGACACCGAGCAGCAGCAGGCCGTTGGCCCGGTCGCTGTGCGCTGACACCAGCGCACGTGCGATCGTGCCGCCGAAGCCGTGACCGCCGACCCAGGTGTCTTCGATGCCCACGTGATCGATCACGGCGATGGCGTCCTCGACGCGCTCGTCGAGCGTCGCCTCGGACTCCGACCGGTGCCCGATCCGCAGTACGTGGAAGCCCGCCTCCTCGGCGAGGTAGTGCGCGGCGACGCCCAGAACGTCGGCGGCGAGCCCCTGCTCCTGGATCAGAACCAGCTTCACGGGGCCGTCTCCCTCGTCCACGAAGGGGATGGCGCGGCCCTCTGGCTCGAAGATCTGGGTATCGGTCATGGGCGCGCGGCTCCTCGTTCGAGTGTCAGGGATCGACATCAAGCGTAGCCCGAGCAGGATGCGAAGATCGGCCCCGCGCGACGCCCCGCTGCCCAGGGGCATAGAGTCAGGGCAGGAGCTGACCCTGGTTCCCCGAAGATGGGAACCCGTTGTCCGACACGACACGCTCGTCCGCAGTTCGCACGTCACCCTCGACTTCGACCGCGACCCAGGGGCTTCTGACCCTCGGTGTGCTGGCGAACTCCTCGATGGAGAACGAGCGACGCCTCCCCATCCATCCCCGCCATCTCGACCGCATCGACGCAGATATTCGTGCTCGCATGATCGTCGAGCGCGGCTACGGCACCGATTTCCAGCTCGAGCCCGGCTACGTCGAAACCCGCGTGGGACGCGTCGCCGATCGCGCCGAGGTGCTCGCCTCCGCCGACGTCCTGCTGCTGCCCAAACCGCAGCTCGCAGACGTCGCCGAGCTCGCCGAGGGGCGGATCCTCTGGGGCTGGCCGCACTGCGTGCAGGATGCGGCCCTCACGCAGACCGCGATCGACAGCCGCCTCACACTGATCGCGTTCGAGGCCATGAACCACTGGACCTCACAGGGCGACATGAGTCTGCACGTCTTCCACAAGAACAACGAGCTGGCCGGTTACTGCTCGGTCATCCATGCTCTGAGCCTCGTCGGTTCGACCGGCGACTACGGGCCGCGACTTCGCGCCGTGGTCATCGGTTTCGGCGCGACGGCACGAGGCGCAGTGACCGCGCTGAACGCGCACGGAGTCCACGACATCGAAGTCCTCACGCAGCGCGGGGCAGCGGCGGTGGGCTCCCCCATCCACAACTCTCATCTCACCCAGCTCAACACCGACGACGGGCCCACACACCTCAGCACAGTCGAGACGGAGGACGGCCCCGTGCTCCTCCCCGATTTCCTGGCGACGTACGACATCGTCGTCAACTGCACCCTGCAGGACGTCGCAGCGCCGTTGACGTATCTGCGAACCGAGGACCTCGACCGATTCGCATCGGGCAGCCTGATCATCGACGTCTCCTGCGACGAGGGCATGGGCTTCGAATGGGCCATCCCGACGTCGTTCGAGGAGCCGATGTTCACGGTGGGTCAGGGCGTGAACTACTACGCCGTCGATCACAGCCCGTCATACCTGTGGAATTCCGCCACGTGGGACATCAGCGAAGCGCTGCTGCCCTTCCTCCGCACCGTGCTCTCGGGTCCCGAGGCATGGGCTGAGAACTCGACGCTCACACGCGCGATCGAGATCCGCCAGGGAGTGATCCAGAACCCCAGCATCCTGAGCTTCCAGGGCCGAGACGCCACCTACCCGCACCCACTCGTCGCGTAGCGAGGGTCCGAGCTTCGCAGACGGCGACGGCAGCCACCGTCACCGGGTCCGAGGCGAGATCAAGACCGTGAGCGTGGCCTTGCGCGACCACGCGTGCCAGGCACGCGCCACGGCCTCACCCCAGCCTCAGACGCCTTCTCACTCGGAGTGATCGCTGCGGTCTTCGAGGTCGGGTTCCGTCCGCAGCACATCGGCGATCTCCTCCTCCGGTCGCGGCGCGACGGTCTCGTCGAGTTCGAATTCCGGGACTGACGGCTCGTCCGGGGCGGGTATGTGCGCGTTGTGGTCAGACACGGCGAAGTCCTTCGGTCGGCAACACGGCTAGCGTACGCCGCTAGATGTGCCGTTTCAGCCCGACGTGGGCAGTCTGATATCCGAGTCGGGTATAGAAGGCGCGAGTCCGATCCCGTGCTTCGTCTGTGGTCACCTGCGCCAGTCGCGCGCCCCGCGCGCGACCGAATTCGTGTGCCCACTCGAGCATCGCCGTGCCCAAGCCCCGTGACCGCTCCCCCGGCGCAACCCGCAGTCCCTCGATCTGCAATCGGGTCGAACCACCGCGCGAGAGGCCGGGGATGACGGTGAGTTGCATCGTGGCGACCATGTGGTCGGCACTGTCGCGGACAACCCCCAGATAGTGGGAACTGTCGCGAGCGACCGCGCTGAAGGCGGCTTCATATCGCTCGAGCTCGACGCTCTCACGGTCCGAGCCGAATTGATCATCGAGCAGCAGCGCAGCGATGGCCTCGATGTCATCGCGGCTCGCACGCTCGAGCCGGAAGGTCCGGTCGGCGACCTGCAGTCGCCCACGGACAGAGGACCGCGCGTCCGCCTGCAGTCTGGCCACAAACAGGTCGAGCCACCCGCCGACGTTGGCGCGAGCCTCAGCGGTATCGGGATAGCGGCATCGCAGGTGCAGGCCCGACTCATCGAGGATGAACCACAGCATGACGCCGTCGGTGTCGGTCGCCGCGCTGACATACTGGGCGTCGAGCGCGACGGAGTCGATTCGCACCGGCAGCCTGCGCAGATCCAGCCATGAGATCGCGAACATCCCAGGCGCTACGGGCATGCCACCCCACGGAGCGAGTACGTCGGCGAGCGGCCACGCACCGAGTTGCACCGCCTCTTTCACCGCGGCCGCCGCCGCGCGCGGCTCGGCGACGTCCGACTCCAGGACGGAGTTGGTGATGAACCAGCCGACCGAGTCATGCCACGTGTCCTCGAAGCGGCTGTGCACGGGAAACACGGCTCGAAGCGGGGTGCCCGCCAACTCGCGCGTCACCGCGGTCATCGCGACCACCGCGCGTGCGAGGGTCGAGACGCCGTCGTCACGCGCCTGCACGGCAAAGGCTGCCGCGTCGTCGACGTCGAACACATCGCGCACTTCCACGCGCTCACGATGCGGCTCGGGCGTGCCGAGCGGCAACGGGAACTGCGGCATCACACCGCCGCTGTCCTCGATGATGGCTTTCCATCGCTGACGAACGTGGTCTGGCGCAGCATCCCGATCGAGCAATGCTTGCGTGTGTTCGACGAACGCCGGCGCCGCCTCCGGCATCGGTTTCGCGCCTGCCCTCTCGGCATCGAGGGCAGACAGCAGGTCGCGCGCGATCACCAGCATCGACCACATGTCGACGTGCGCGTGGTCCGCCGCGATCACGACCGTGAGCCCCGCAGCGGTCTCCAACACGCACAGGCGATGCGAAGGATGCTGGTACGGCGAACATGCCGCGTCGAGGATGTCCCGCAAGGCATCGTTGACAGCCTGGCCGGGGGCCACCTGATGCTCGACCCAGCTTCCGGGGCCGATCTCGATCTCGTGAAGCACGGGATCGCCGTCAGCACCGGGCGCGAATGCCGATCGCAGCGTGCCGTGGCGAGCGACGACAGCCAGCCAGGCATCGGCGATCGACTCGCGTCGAGTCGCTGCAGGCAGCCGGAAGGACAATGCCATCCACGAGCCCGATCGGTCGCCTGCTCCGACGTGGAGTCGCTGATCGAATGACACGGGGATGCGTCGCCCGAGCCCAGACGCGCTCACGTCGTACCCCCAGAGCCGTCCGAACGGGAGGCGGAGGTGCGTGACGTTGGTCAGTCGCATGGGCAGTACCTTAGCGGCCCCAGATAACCTGAAAACTCCACGACTGCCCGAGCCGACGCGGTGAGTCCCCGATCGAGGAGCCCGATGCCCACTTTCGAGGTGCCCGGAGCCGAGCTGGCTGTGTCCTTGAGCGATGAAGGCGGACACCCGGTGGTCCAGCTGCACGGTCTCACGTCGAGCCGTGCCCGCGATCGAGTGCTCAATCTCGATCTGGGTCGAGGGCTCAGCGGAACACGACTGCTGCGATACGACGCACGCGGCCATGGCAGGTCGACGGGGCGAAAGGTCCCGGAGGACTACCGCTGGCACAACCTCGCCGAGGATCTTCTGCGATTGCTCGATGACTGGTTCCCGGGCGAACGCGTCCATGGAGTCGGCCCCTCCATGGGCGCCGCGACGCTCTTGCACGCCGCGTCGCTCGAGCCTGACCGCTTCACCGGGCTCACGCTCATGGTGCCGCCCACCGCGTGGGACACCAGACCCGATCAGGCCGCGAACTACCGAGCAGCGGCTGCGCTCATCGAGTCTGACGGTGTGGAAGCGTTCCACGCCGCCACGCGGGGATCAGTTCCGCCCCCGGCCACCGTCGGCGCCCCGGAGACATGGCCCGACGTCGCCGACGCTCTGTTGCCGTCGTTGCTGCGCGGCGCGGCCCTCAGCGACCTTCCTGCCCCTGAGGCCGTCGCGCAGATCGATGTGCCGACGACGATCTTGGCGTGGGTCGATGATCCAGGCCACCCGTTGTCGACCGCCGAATCCCTCGCCGCACTGCTCCCGAATGCAACTCTTGCGGTCGCTCGCACCCCGGGAGATGTCGAAGCGTGGCCCGAGGTCTTGCGTCAGGACGTCGAGCGTCGCGGCTAGACCGACTGTTCGCGCCGAGTGATACCTTCATGCGGTGAGGCCAGAGTTCCGGGATACCGCAAACGCGGCTTTCGTCGTGACCATCGTCGTGGACATGCCGATCACCAAGCTCCATGCGCTGGACGTCATCGCTTTCGCGTCGGACAGTGCCATCAGAGACGCACGCACCGCGTCCCCTCGGGTACCGCTTTCGCCCGACGCCTGGGCGGAGGTGCAGATACCACGCTTCGCCGATCCGCCGCCGATCGCCGTCGACGTCTGCTCCGATGCGAGCTTCGACGTCGCGCGCGCTGCCGCCGACCGCCTTGCGGAGGCATTGGTGCGGGTCGGCTGGACCGCGCGCGCTCTGCGTGGCGACGAGATCTGATTCGCGACCCGCGGCGTCGTGCGAGCCGCCCTCAATCTCCTCAGCGCTCGGGCCGGACCCCGCTCAGTTGTTGAAGCGGAACTCCACCACGTCGCCGTCCTGCATGACGTAGTCCTTGCCCTCGAGGCGGGCCTTGCCCTTGGATCGGGCTTCGACGACGGAGCCGGTCTCGACGAGGTCGTCGAACGAGACGATCTCGGCCTTGATGAAGCCCTTCTCGAAGTCGGTGTGGATGACGCCGGCAGCCTGCGGCGCCTTGGATCCCTTGGGGATCGTCCACGCGCGAGCCTCTTTGGGGCCAGCGGTGAGGTAGGTCTGCAGACCGAGGGTGTCGAAGCCGATGCGGGCGAGCTGGTCGAGACCGGACTCGTCCTGGCCGGTCGACGCGAGCAGCTCTGCGGCATCCTCGGGGTCGAGGTCGATCAGCTCGGACTCGATCTTCGCGTCGAGGAAGATCGCCTTCGCCGGAGCGACCAAAGCGGCGAGCTCCGCCTTGCGCGCATCGTTCGTGAGCACGCCCTCGTCGACGTTGAAGACGAAGATGACCGGCTTGGCCGTGAGAAGCCCGAGCTCGCGGATCGGGGTCAGATCGATGCCGGCGACAGACAGCAGCACACCGCGCTCGAGGGCGTCCTTGGCCGCGTGGGCGGTCTCGAGGACGACGGGCTCGATCTTCTTGCCGCGCACCTCCTTCTCGTACCGCGTGATCGCCTTGTCGACGGTCTCGAGGTCGGCGAGCATGAGCTCGGCGTTGATGGTCTCCATGTCGGATGCCGGGTTGACCGCGCCGTCGACGTGCACGACATCGTCATCTGCGAAACCGCGCACGACCTGAGCGATCGCATCGGCCTCGCGGATGTTCGCGAGGAACTTGTTGCCGAGCCCCTCGCCCTCGCTGGCACCGCGCACGATACCGGCGATGTCGACGAACGACACCGCTGCGGGCAGGATGCGCTCGCTGCCGAAGATCTCGGCGAGCTTGTCGAGACGCGGATCGGGAAGATTCACCACCCCGACGTTCGGCTCGATCGTCGCGAACGGGTAGTTCGCCGCGAGCACGTCGTTCTTGGTGAGAGCGTTGAAAAGGGTGGACTTGCCGACATTGGGCAGGCCGACGATTCCGATAGTGAGAGCCACGGGGGTCGAGTCTACCTGGCGCAGATGCGCAGCCCCTCCGGGATGCCGGTCAGGCGCGCACGGCGCGGAACGCGTGCGTCACGTAGGGGAGGTCGATCGTCGAGTCGCCCTCGAGCCCCAGCTCGTCGAACAGGTCGTCCATCTGTCGCGTGATCTCCGCGCGCTCGTCGGCGGGAGCGGTGATGAGGTAGCTGCGTGAGAGCGCCATCTGGTGCAACTTCGTCCTGCTCATCGCGCGCGTCCACTCCCACTGCTGCTTCTCGACGTGCGTGAAGGGCGCCTCGATGCGCGGACCATCGGACCCGGGGCCGTTGACCATGTTCTCGGCCGGGCTGCTGTGCATGATGTCCGTCAGGCGACGAACCCACTCCACGCGCTCGTCGCGGATGTTCCAGATCAACCCGAGGACTCCCCCGGTGCGGACGACTCGTCCGAGCTCGGCAGACGCGGCTGCCGGCTGCACCCAGTGCCACGCCTGACCGAGCACGACGGCGTCGAGGCTCGCGTCGGGCAACGGCATCCGCTCGGCGGTCCCCTGGAACGTGGGAACACCGGGAACGCTCAGACGCAGGGTCTCGAGCATGGTGGCGTCCGGGTCGACGGCCACGACCTCGGCGTCCGGCGCCTGAGCGAGCACGCGAGTGAGCTTGCCCGTTCCCGCGCCGACATCGGCGATGCGACGAGAACCGTGCGGCATCGGGTCGAGCATCCACGCGACCGCTTCGAAGGGATAGTCGGGTCTCCCGGCCTCGTAGTTCGCGGCTTCGGCGCCGAAGGATGTCGCTCGCTCGGTACTCATGTCGCCAGCCTACGGCGAGTCATCCGGGAGCGTCTCGGATGCCGGGAGAGAGTGGGGATGTGCCACTGGACTTCACCGCTATCGACTTCGAGACGGCGAATTCCAGCCCCGCCTCCGCCTGCTCCGTCGGCCTCGTGCGTGTGCGCGATGGCCGGATCGTCGCGACGGCCGGATGGCTGATCCGCCCGCCCGCCGGGCACGACGAGTTCCAGGAGTGGAACACGAAGATCCACGGCATCCGGGCGCACGATGTGCGGGACGCCGCGAGCTGGGCGGATCAGTTCGACCGCCTGTGCGCCTTCGCAGGTGCAGATGTGCTCGTGGCGCACAACGCGGGCTTCGACCTCAATGTGCTCCGCCGCGCGTCAGAGGCCACGGGTGGCGATTGCCCGCCGTATCGCTCGCTGTGCAGCCTGCAGGTGGCGCGCAAGACCTACGAGCTCGAGTCGTACCGTCTTCCGAAGGCAGCCGAGGCCGCCGGTTTCACCGGATTCTCGCACCATGACGCGCTCGCTGACGCGCTCGCCTGCGCGCACATCATCATCGATGCCGCCCGCCGGCACGGCGCGTCCGACGTCTTCTCCCTGGCCGATGCGCTCGCGCTGCGTGTGACCGATCCGGTCATCGCCACTCCGGAGCGCGCGGTCGCCTGAGTCGCACCGGACGAATGTCCGTGGCCGAGCGCATCATGGAGCACATGGATGCTCTCACGCTCGTTCTCCTCCTGGCCGCGCTCGTGGCCGGCGTCGCAGTGGGCTGGTTCCTCCACGGCTCGCGCGGTGCGGCGGATCTCGCCCGCATCGAGGCGGAACTCGCCGCCGCCCGAGACGATCGCGACCGGCAGTACGACCTGTATCGGGATGCCGTCGAGCACGCGCGACTCGAGCAGCGCGCCGAGGCGCAGCGTGTGCAGCAGCAGAATGCGGTGCTCACGGCGCTCGCCCCCGTTCGCGAGAGCCTGCAGCAGATGCAGCAGAAGGTCTCGGCCATCGAGCAGGAGAGGCATGCGCAGTTCGGTTCCCTCGCGGAGCAGCTCAGGCGCGCGCAGGAGTCCGACGAGGCGCTGCGATCGACCACCGAATCGCTCGCCGGGGCGCTGCGGTCGACAGCCACGCGCGGCGTCTGGGGCGAGACCCAGCTGCGCCGCGTCGTCGAGGCCGCAGGGCTGATCCGTCACGTCGACTTCGACCTGCAGTCGACGATCTCGTCAGACCGCGGCCAGGGCCGCCCCGACATGGTGATCCGCCTGGCCGGCGGCACGTCGATCGCGGTCGACGCGAAGGTGCCGCTCGACGCCTATCTCGAGGCCTCGGCGCTGCCGATCGGCGACGCGCACGAGGCCCAGCGACGCGCGCACATGCAGAAGCATGTGAAGGCGGTGCGCGCCCACATCGACGCACTCGCGAAGAAGGCCTACTGGTCGGGTCTCGACGCGAGCCCCGAGTTCGTCATCTGCTTCCTCCCGAGCGAGTCGCTCCTCGCGGCGGCCATCGACGAAGACCCGACGCTGCTGGACTACGCCTTCAGCAAGCGGGTGGCGCTCGCATCGCCCGTGAACCTGTGGGCGGTGCTCAAGACCGTCGCCTACAGCTGGACGCAGCAGGAAGTGTCGACCGAAGCACGAGCGCTGTTGAACCTGGGAACGCAGCTGTACGACCGGCTCGGTGTGCTCGCCGGTCATGCCGATGATCTTCGCCGCGCGCTCGAGCGCACGGTCGACAGCTACAACAGGTTCGCCGGCTCGCTCGAGAGCCGAGTGCTCGTGACAGCTCGGCAGTTCCCCGGCATCAGCTCGTCGACACTCGACTCGGTCGCACCCGCGGTCACCGCGCAGACCCGACGCTTCACCGCGCCTGAGCTCATGATCGACTCGGAGAAGGAACTCGACTCGAACGTCGGCATCCGCAACGCCGAGGGCGAGGCATCCGAGGAGCCGGGTTCACCGATTCAGGCCGACGTCGGAGACGTCCGCTCTCGTCTCGGCAACGGAGAGTCGGTGCAGACGGGCTCGGCCTTCGGAGCGATCGACCCCGAAGAGCCCCGGAACTGAGGTCAGGCGACGCCCGGCACGCCGCTGAGAAGAAGGATGACGAGACCGCTGGTCACGACGAAAGCGCCGATCATCCACCAGGAGCTGACTTCGTGCCCCTCATCGAGGCGCTTTCGGAACAGCACGTCAGCGCGACGAGCGGGGTCTGCGACAGCGGTCTTGACCACAGGCGGCGCCGGAGTCCCCGTCGGAAGAGGCACACCGGCCTCATCGACATTGATCCGCATGATGCGACCGGTGGGCGTCGTCACGATCTTGGTCGGCGCGGCCTTGGAACCATTCGTGTGCTGCGTTGTCATCGGTCTGCCCTCCTGTGCCTGCGGTGCCTGGCGGCTCCGTCGACGGCGACAAATCCAGTGACAATTGTGACACGGACGCGCGAGAAACCTCGGCTCGGCGCTGCGCACGGCGGTACCGGGTCGGTAACGATGACCGGTTCCGCTCAGATCTCAGAGATCAGAGCCACTTCGAGACGAGGTGCTCCGAGGCGATCCTCCGAAGGGTTCCCGACGCGCCGCGCAGCACGACGCTCTCGGTGTAGATGTACCCGTGCTCACGGCGGACGCCGGCCACGAGCTGCCCATCCGTGACACCCGTGGCAACGAAGATCGTGTTGTCTCCGCGCACCAGGTCGTTGGCTTCATAGACCTTGTCCATGTCGAGTCCGGCATCGATGCCGCGCTGGCGCTCGTCGTCGTCGCGAGGCCAGAGTCTCCCCTGGATGTGCCCGCCGAGCGCCTTGATGGCACACGCCGTCACGATTCCCTCAGGGCTGCCTCCGACGCCCACGCACATGTCGGTGCGCGCGGCGTGCCTGGCCGCGTTGATGCCACCGGCGACGTCACCGTCGCTCATCAGTCGCGTACCGGCCCCGGCATCCCGGATCTCCTGAATCAGCTGCTCATGACGCGGGCGGTTCAGCACCGATACGACGATCTCGTCCACCGGCTTTCCGAGGGCCCCCGCGAGCTTGCGGATGTTCTCACCGATCGGAAGACGGATGTCGACCACTCCGACGCCGGCGGGTCCCGTGACGAGCTTGTCCATGTAGAACACGGACGACGCGTCGAGCATCGAGCCCCGGTCGGAGACGGCGATGACGGAGAGCGCGTTCTGGCGCCCCGCGGCTGTCAGCGACGTGCCATCGATCGGGTCGACCGCGATGTCGCACTCGGGGCCAGTGCCTGTGCCGACCTCCTCGCCGTTGAAGAGCATCGGCGCGTTGTCCTTCTCACCCTCGCCGATCACTACACGACCCTGGAAGGCCACGGTTCCGAGGAACGCACGCATGGCATCGACGGCTGCGCCGTCGGCCGCTTCCTTCGCGCCACGACCGATGAAGGGGACGGCACGGATGGCGGCTGCCTCAGTGGCCCGCACCAGCTCCATCGCGAGATTTCGATCGGGACGAAGGGGGCTCAGATCCGCTGTAAGACTAACCATGCGGTCAGCCTAACCATCGGGCGGGCGCGAAACGCCTGTTTTCGGTCAGGCGGCGACGAAGGAAGTGCGATTCTTAACGTGGGCGCAGGAGGAGGAAGTCGGCCGGTCCGCTCCGACAGCATCCGACAGTCAGCCCCGATAGAGTGACTGCTGTCCCGGCTTCCCAAATCGCAGGAGTTCTCATGCCCGTCGCCACCCCGGATCAGTACGCCGAAATGCTCGACCGCGCGAAGGCCGGCGGCTTCGCGTACCCGGCTTTCAACGTCTCCAGCTCGCAGACGATCAACTCGGTCCTCCAGGGCCTGACCGAGGCAGGTTCCGACGGAATCATCCAGGTCACCACCGGTGGAGCGGACTACTTCGCCGGCCACACGGTCAAGGCACGCGCGACCGGCGCACTCGCCTTCGCCCGCTTCGCGACCGAGGTCGCGAAGAACTACCCGATCACCGTCGCGCTCCACACGGACCACTGCCCGAAGGATGCCCTCGCCGGCTTCGTCGAGCCGCTGATCTCCGCCTCTGAAGAAGAGGTCAAGGCCGGACGCAACCCGATCTTCCAGTCGCACATGTGGGACGGCTCGGCTGTCCCCCTGGCGGAGAACATCGAGATCGCCAAGGATCTCCTCCCCCGCATGAAGAACATCAACGCGATCCTCGAGGTCGAGATCGGCGTCGTCGGCGGCGAGGAAGACGGTGTCGCGCACGAGGGCTCCAACGACGCGCTCTACACGACCTTCGCGGACGTCGACCAGGCCGTGCAGGCTCTCGGCCTCGGCGAGCAGGGTCGCTACATCGCCGCTCTCACCTTCGGCAACGTCCACGGTGTGTACAAGCCCGGCGGAGTGAAGCTGCGCCCCGAGCTCCTCGGCGAGATCCAGCAGCAGGTCGCCGCGAAGTACAACACCGGCCCGAAGCCGCTCGACCTCGTCTTCCACGGCGGCTCGGGCTCGACCGACGACGAGATCGCCCTCGCGGTAGCCAACGGCGTCATCAAGATGAACATCGACACCGACACGCAGTACGCGTACACCCGTGCGATCGCGGACTACATGTTCAAGAACTACGACGGCGTCCTGAAGGTCGACGGCGAGGTCGGCAACAAGAAGCAGTACGACCCGCGCGCCTGGGGCAAGATCGCTGAGACGGCCATGGCCGCTCGCGTGGTCGAGTCCACGCGCCAGCTCGGCTCGTACGGACAGTCGAAGAGCTGATCAGTCCCGAATGACAGATGCCCCCGGCCGATCGGCCGGGGGCATCTGTCGTTCAGACGGTCACTGACCGGCTGTCTTGGCGACGAAGTCGATGAAGGCGGGATCGTTCATCAGCGGGATCGAGGCGCAGACGGACGCCACGAGCAGAGTGATCGCCGCGCCGGCGAGCGGCACCCACCACGAGCGCTTGCCGGTGCGAAGGCGACGGATGGAGAAGAACGCGGTCAGCGACCAGCCGACCGCCAGGACGATCGCCGCGATCGTGCCCCAGGTTCTCCCCTGCGCGAAGTTCGTGAACTCTCCGTCCACACCGAGCACGCTCATCATCTGATTCATCGCCGTGGAGAAGTCGAGGTACGACAGGCCCGTCATGACGACGTTCACCAGACCGTAGGCGAGCAGGGCGATCGTGACGAATCGGTCGACCGGACGCGGACGCGCGGGGGCCGAACCGGTCGGGGCGCTGCCAGTCTGAGCGGGCCGGCTCGAGGGTGCACCGACCTCGGCGGTCGGAACCTCGCCCAGCGGAGGCAGCCCGGCTGCCCTGCGCTGCTCGTCGAGGGTCGCGATTTCGCCGTACTGGGGCCGCTGGTCCGTCATCCCAGCATGCTAGTCCGATCGACTAGGAGGTGTTCCCAGGGAGCGTCTGAACCGCCCGCACATGATGGCGGCCCCGGAGGAGTGGGGACTCCTCGGGGCCGCGGACTCGGAACGCTGGGGACGTTCGTCATCCAAGTGGATCGAGGAACGCTGGGGACGTTCCACCACCAGTAGCGCCGATTGCACAGACGACTACTTCTCACATGTTATGGAAAGCGTGTGCCCGAGCACCAGTGGCACTTCTTCAGATAGTGAAGAGACGCAGGCGCTGTAAGCGGCGAGCGTCAGAACGACGTCGCGAGACGGGAGGCACTGCCGCCCAGCGCTTCTGCACCCAGCTGGAGCGACAACCGCCGTGCCACCAGTCGGAGCTTCTCGACGAGGCCGCGATCGAGCCGCGGATGGCCCACCGGAAGCGAGACGGCGAGCGACGCCCTGATGTTCGGAGCGGTCACCGGAACGGCGACACAGGCATTTCCGATCGCGTACTCCTCACAGTCCACGGCGAATCCGCGGGAACGCTCGAGCGCCGTCAGCAGAGCCTGTGGGTCCCGTATCGTGCGGGGCGTGAGCTGCTCCAGCGGGTGGCGCGAGAGATAGTCCATCCGCTCATCGCGACTCAGGTCCGCGAGGATCTGCTTGCCGAGCGCTGTCGCGTGCGCGCTCGAGTCGAGACTGACCGACAGGTCGATCCGCGGGCTGCGAGCAGCATCCACGATGTCGACGAGGTGCAGCTCGCCATTCTCGTAGCGGGAGAGGTAGGCGGTGGCGCCCACCTCTTCGGTCGCGCGGCGCAGCGCCGCGCGGACATGGGCGAAGAACACGCCGCCCGCATCGGACCGCGACCGGAATACGGGAAAGTTCTCGCCGAGGACCAGACCGTCGGGCTCGCTCACGAGATACCCCTCATGCACCAGCGTTCGCACGAGGTTGTACGTCGTCCCGGGGGTGAGACCCGTTCGCGCCGCGAGACTCTTGACCGGCACGGGTCGTGGCGAGTTCGCCACGATGTCGACCAGCCGGAGCGCACGCTGAACCGAGCCGATCAGCGTCGGTGCCGCCTCCGTGGCGCCACTGTCACGCATTCCCACCGGAGGAACGACCTCCCAGCGCACGCGCATCGCGCTGGCCCGCAGCATCCTGCCGCAGTTCCTTCGGCAGCGAGAACATCAGGTCCTCTTCCGCCGTCTTGACCTCTTCGACGTCACGGTACCCGGCTCCTTCGAGCGCCTCGAGCACCTCGTGCACGAGAACCTCCGGAACGGAAGCGCCGCTGGTGACGCCCACCGTGGCGACGCCGTCGAGCCACTCCTGCTTGACCTCTTCGGCGTAGTCCACGCGATACGCGGCCTTCGCGCCGTACTCGAGTGCGACCTCGACCAGGCGCACCGAGTTCGACGAGTTCGACGAACCGACGACGATCACGAGGTCGGCGTTCGCCGCGACCTTCTTGATGGCGACCTGACGGTTCTGCGTCGCGTAGCAGATGTCATCGGACGGCGGATTGTGCATCTCGGGGAACCGCGCACGCAGGCGATTCACCGTCTCCATGGTCTCGTCGACCGAGAGCGTGGTCTGCGAGAGCCAGACGACCTTCGAGGGATCCTTCACCTGCACGGTGTCGGCTTCGGCCGGCGAGTTCACGATGGTCACATGCTCGGGGGCTTCACCCGCAGTGCCTTCGACCTCTTCGTGGCCCTCGTGGCCGATGAGCAGGATCTCGAAGTCGTCGCGGGCGAAGCGGACGGCCTCGCGGTGCACCTTCGTGACCAGAGGGCAGGTCGCGTCGATCGCATGGAGTCCGCGGTCGGATGCCGCCTCGACGACGGCAGGTGAGACGCCGTGCGCGCTGAAGACGACGTGCGCACCCTCGGGAACCTCGTCGACCTCCTCGACGAAGATCGCACCCTTGTCCTCGAGCTCGGTCACCACGTGGATGTTGTGCACGATCTGCTTGCGCACGTAGACAGGGGCGCCATAGCGCTCGAGCGCCTTCTCGACGGCGACCACGGCGCGGTCGACCCCGGCGCAGTATCCGCGCGGAGCGGCGAGCAGAACGCGCTTGTTCCCGACGACCGGGTTATCCTGAAGCCGCCCGGCCGCCCCACGTACTCGTGGAACGCGCGGAAGGGGCAGATGAACGGCAGTCGAGGTCACTCTTGAATTCTACCGTCGACAACCTGAGCAGGAGCGGGAAGGTGCACTGAGCGGATGACGGTCTTCGAAGCCTCGACGGGATCCGGCGAGACTCCCCCGGCGGATGCGGTCGCTCCGCGCGACTCATCGGCCGATGCTCCGACATCGGTCGCCCGCCTCAACGCCACGATCCGCGACTTCGTGGCCCGGTGGAACACCGTGTGGGTGGAGGGCGAGATCACCTCCTGGAACGTCCGCGGCGGCAACATCTTCGCCCGCCTCAAGGACACCCGCTCCGACGCGCAGATCTCGATCCGGATCTGGTCGAGTGTGCGCCCGCGGATCCCCGGCGACCTGGCAGTGGGTGATCATGTCGTGGCCGCGGTCAAGGCCGACTACTTCGTGAAGGCCGGCGACTTCAGCTTCGCCGTCTCCGCGATGAAGCACGTCGGTCTCGGCGACCAGCTCGAGAAGCTCGAGAAGCTCCGTCTGCAGCTGCGCCAGGAGGGACTGTTCGATCCGGCACGCAAGAAGCGCCTGCCCTTCCTCCCGCACGTGATCGGTCTGATCACCGGCGAGAAGTCCGATGCCGAGAAGGACGTGCACCGCAATGCGGAGCTCCGCTGGCCGCAGGTGCGGTTCCGCACCGAGTACGCCGCCGTGCAGGGCGACCGGTGCGTGCCGGAGACGCTCGCGGCGCTGGCGCGTCTCGACGCCGACCCCGATGTCGACGTCATCGTCATCGCCCGGGGCGGTGGCGACCCGCAGACGCTTCTCGGATTCAGCGACGAGCGTCTCGTGAGGGCCGTGGCGGCAGCATCCACGCCGATCGTCAGCGCGATCGGCCACGAGAACGATCACCCGCTGCTCGACGACGTCGCCGATCTGCGCGCCTCGACTCCCACGGATGCCGCGAAGCGCGTCGTCCCCGACGTGAGCGAGCAGCGGGCGTTGATCGCGCAGCTGCGCTCGAGAGCGACGACGAGGCTCACGCAGCGGCTCTCGCACGACATCGCGCAGCTGGAGCAGTTGCGCTCGCGCCCCTCTCTGCGCTCTCCCGACCCGATCATCGAGTCGCGTTCCCAAGACGTGTGGCTGCTGCTCTCGCGCGGCCGCGACACGATCAGGCGCCAACACGATGCGGCCGGTCGCGCGACCAGCGAACTTCGGGCCTCGCTGAGGGCGCTCTCTCCTGCAGCCACGCTGTCGCGCGGCTACGCGATCGCCCACCTCGACGGCGGAGTGATCCTCCGAGACGCCGCGGACGCGCCGGCAGGCAGCGGCCTGACGATCACCGTCGACCGCGGCTCGATCGCGGCGCGCTCCGAAGGCGAGATCGAGGAAGCACCGGTGCCTCGTTCCGGCTGAGGGTGTCGTGCGCACCGCGTAGGATGGAGGCGTGAGTGCGCTGAATGACACCCCCGTGGACACCCTGTCATTCGAGGCCGCTCGCGATGAGCTCGTGAAGGTCGTCTCCGAACTCGAACAGGGCGCTCCGACGCTCGAACAGTCGCTTGCACTCTGGGAGCGCGGCGAGGCGCTCGCTGCTCGCTGCGAAGAGTGGCTGCTCGGAGCGAAGCGCCGCCTCGAGGCCGCGCGCGCCACGTCGACCGGCACCGCCGAGGGAGACGAATCGTGAACAAGCCGGCTCCCATCGTCGCCGAGCTCGGGCGTCCGGAGACTCCCGAGGAGACCGCCGCACGCAAGGCCGCCTCGAGCAAGGCCTACCGCTCGAGTCAGACCGTGCGCAGTCTGGTCGCCGCGCTGATCGTCACCCTCGCCATCGTCGCGGTGATCGTGCTGGCCGTTCCGCGCGGAGAGCCTGCGACCACGCAGAAGATCGACGTGGTCGGCATCGCCGCCGACGTGGAATCCACCATGGATCGCCCGGTGATCGTGCCCGATCTGGCGGACTTCTGGCGGGTCAACACCGCCGAGCTCACGAGCGCCGCCACCGTGGTCTGGGACGTCACCCTGGCGCCGTCCGCCGAGGACGAGCGCGGATTCATCAAGCTCGCGCAGGCCTTCGACGCCGACTCCTCATGGGCGCCTCAGCGTCTCAACGGCACCGCGCCCACCGACACGACGTCGATCGGCGGCCTGGAATGGGATGTCTACGACCTCGGCGATGCCGGCGCGAAGCAGAACATCACCTACGCCATCGGCACCCAGGCGGGTGACGACTACCTGCTGCTCTACGGCTCGCGTTCCGCCGATTCCACCGCGGAACTCGCCGAGTCTCTCGTCCCCCAGATCCGCGACCTCTCGGAGTGACCATGACCCACGCGCTCACGCCCGCTGCTGCCTGGAAGCAGATGCAGGACGGCAATCGGCGATTCGTCGCCGACGCACCTCAGCACCCGAACCAGGACGTGGCTCGACGCAAGCACCTCGCTGAGGCACAGCATCCGGTCGCTACGCTGTTCGGCTGCTCGGACTCGCGCCTCGCCGCGGAGATCATCTTCGACCTCGGACTCGGCGACCTGTTCGTCGTGCGCAACGCCGGCCAGGTGATCGGCGAGTCCATCGTCGCGAGCCTCGAGTATGCGGTCGCCGTGCTGAACGTGCCTCTGATCGTCGTCCTCGCGCATGACTCGTGCGGTGCCGTCCGCGCTGCCATCGACGGAACGGCCATCGACGCCGCGCCCCTGCCGCCGCACATCTGGAAGCTCATCGCCCCGATCGTCCCGGCGGCGCGCAAGGTGCTGGCCGAGAGCGGCGGCACCACCGTCGCCGAGATCGACGCGGAGCTCGTGGGCGAAGAGCACCTGCGCAACACGGTCCGGGACCTGCTGCAGTCGTCCGAGGTGATCTCGCAGGCTGTCTCCGACGGCCGTCTGGGCATCGTGGGCGCCAACTACCGTCTGGCCGAGGGCACTGCGGTGCCCGTCATCACGGTCGGAATCGACACAGACGGAAACGACACCGAGGGGCACGGCCCCGCAACCAAGGAGGGTTCGGAATGACCGACCAGCACAGTGGCGCAGACGCGCAGGGGTACCGCATCGAGCACGACACCATGGGCGAGGTGCGGGTTCCCGTGAACGCGCTCTATGGCGCACAGACGCAGCGCGCCGTCGAGAACTTCCCGATTTCGGGCAAGGGCCTGGAGTCCACGCAGATCGCCGCGCTCGCGCGCATCAAGAAGGCCGCTGCACTCGCGAACAAGGAGCTGGGAACCCTCGACGGGGCCATCGCCGACGCGATCGCCCAGGCCGCCGACCAGGTGGCCGCCGGTGCCCACGACGGTGAGTTCCCGGTCGACACCTACCAGACGGGCTCCGGCACGTCGTCGAACATGAACATGAACGAGGTGCTCGCCACTCTCGCCACCCGCATCCTCGGTGCGAACGTGCACCCAAACGACCACGTGAACGCCTCGCAGTCGTCGAACGACGTGTTCCCGACCTCCGTGCACATCGCCGTCACGCAGGCGCTCATCGACACGCTCATCCCCGCGCTCGACCACCTCGCCGTCGCCTTCGAGGCGAAGGCCGAGCTGTGGAAGGACGCGGTGAAGTCCGGCCGCACGCACCTCATGGACGCCACCCCGGTCACACTCGGCCAGGAGTTCGGCGGCTACGCCCGTCAGATGCGCCTCGGCATCGAGCGCGTGCAGTCTGCACTCCCCCGCGTCGCCGAGGTTCCGCTGGGCGGCACCGCCACCGGCACCGGCATCAACACGCCGCTCGGATTCCCGCAGAAGGTCATCGAGCTGCTCGCCGCCGAGACGGAGCTGCCGATCACCGAGGCGAAGGACCACTTCGAGGCGCAGGCCAACCGCGACGGACTCGTCGAGGCCTCGGGCGCGCTGCGTACGATCGCGGTCTCGCTGACCAAGATCAACAACGACCTGCGCTGGATGGGCTCGGGCCCCAACACGGGTCTCGGAGAGCTGCACATCCCCGACCTTCAGCCCGGCTCGTCGATCATGCCGGGCAAGGTCAACCCGGTCGTCCCCGAGGCTGTACTGATGGTCTGCGCCCGGGTGATCGGCAACGACGCGACCGTCGCCTGGGCCGGCGCGTCCGGGTCCTTCGAGCTGAACGTCGCCATCCCGGTCATGGGCACGGCGGTGCTCGAGTCGATCCGTCTGCTCGCGAACGCCTCGCGCGTGCTCGCCGACAAGACCGTCGACGGACTGCAGGCGAACCTCGACCGCGCGGCGGCATTCGCCGGCATGAGCCCGTCGATCGTCACCCCGCTCAACAAGCTCATCGGCTACGAGGCCGCGGCGAAGATCGCCAAGCACTCGGTCGCGAAGGGCATCACGGTGCGCGACGCCGTGATCGACCTCGGATACGTCGAACGCGGCGACCTGACGCTCGAGCAGCTCGACGAGAAGCTCGACCTGCTCTCGATGACCCACCCCGGTTGATCGTCAGGCTCTGAACACGGATGCCGCAGGGACTCGGTCCCTGCGGCATCCGTCGTCTACGGCGTCAGCAGCAGCGGGCACCCGGGTCGGCATCCTGCTGCGCGTAGTGCGCCCTCCAGAACTCCCGCTCACTGAGCGGCTCTCTCTCGGGATGCCGCTCCCGCTCGTGCGCGACGTAGGACGCGTACCGCGACTGCCCGGTCACGCCGTTCACGTACCAGGCGACCGCGTGCCAGGCCCGCCGAACATGGTCGGATACCACGGCGGCCATCAGTGCCCCCTCGTGGGCTGAGCGGACGAAGGGAGTGCGTTCCACTGCTTCTCGACGGCGCGTTCCTCCGACGAGGCGATGAGACCGGCCGGTGCGAAGCGGTGCGACGGCACCTCCGGGTCCTCCTGGTCGATGACGGGCCCGGGGCGCACGGCCTGGATGACCTTGATGATCGAGATGGTGATCACGATCACCGACAGCACGAGGAACGTCACCGACAGGATGCCCTGGATCATGGTGTTGCGGACGACCGCTTCCATCGCGGCGACGCCGGTCGCCGTGCCGAAGGAGGTCTCCCCCGCCGCGAGAGCGTCGCGGAAGGCGACATGGTTCGCGAAGTAGCCGACCTGCGGCACGGTCGAGAAGATCTTCTGCAGCGAGGCCGTCACCGTCACGACCGTGACGAATGCCAGCGGCAGCGCCACCACCCAGAGAACCCTGAAGGTGCGTCTGCGCGCCACGATCGTGAGCACCACGGAGAGGGCGATCGCCGCCAGCAGCTGATTGGCGATGCCGAACAGCGGGAACAGGGTGTTGATGCCGCCGAGAGGATCCGTGACCCCCATGATCAGCACCGCGCCCCACCCCGCGACCATGACGGCCGTGCAGATCCACGCGCCCACCCGCCACGAGGTGTCCTTGAAGCGAGGGAAGACGTTGCCGACCGAGTCCTGCAGCATGAAGCGCGCGACGCGGGTGCCGGCGTCCACCGCAGTCAGGATGAACAGCGCCTCGAACATGATCGCGAAGTGATACCAGAACGCCATCATCCCGGTGCCGCCGATCCACTGCTGCATGATGTGTGCGAGGCCGAGAGCCAGCGTCGGCGCGCCGCCCGTGCGGGAGACGATCGATTCCTCCCCCACCGCCTCTGCCGTGCTCGTGAGCATCTCCGGTGTCAGATTCACCCCGGTCAGGCCGAGACCGTTGACGAACGCGACCGCGCCCTCGACCGTGCCGAGCGTCGCCGCCGGCGAGGAGTTCATGGCGAAGTACAGCCCGCGGTCGATGGAGATCGCGGCGACGAGCGCCATGATCGCGACGAACGACTCCATGAGCATCCCGCCGTAGCCGATGAAGCGCGTCTGCTTCTCCTTCTCGATCATCTTCGGCGTCGTGCCCGACGCGATGAGCGCATGGAATCCGCTCAGCGCCCCGCAGGCGATCGTCACGAAGAGGAACGGGAAGAGCGCCCCTGCCCAGACCGGCCCCGTCTCGCCCGCGGCGAACTCGCTGAAGGCCGGGACGGTGATCTCGGGCCGCACGAACAGGATCGCGACGGCGAGCGCCACGATCACGCCGATCTTCATGAACGTCGAGAGGTAGTCACGCGGAGCCAGCAGCATCCACACGGGCAGCACCGCCGCGATGAAGCCGTAGACGATGATGCCCCACGCGATGGTGGTCCGGTCGAGGGTGAAGATCGCCTGACCCCAGTCGGTCTCGGCGACCATCCCGCCGCCGATGATCGCGGCCATCAGCAGCACGAAGCCGATGATCGACACCTCGGTGATCTTGCCGGGGCGGATCCATCGGAGGTACGCCCCCATGAACAGCGCGATCGGGATCGTCATCGCCACGGAGAACACGCCCCACGGGCTCTCCCCGAGGGCGTTCACGACCACGAGGGCGAGGATCGCCGTGATGATGATCATGATGAGCAGCGTCGCGATGATCGCCGCCGTTCCTCCGAATCGGCCGAGCTCGTCGCGGGCCATCTGACCGAGAGAGCGTCCGCCTCGCCGCATCGAGAAGAACATCACGAGGTAGTCCTGCACCGCACCCGCGAGCACGACTCCGACGATGATCCAGATCGTGCCGGGAAGGTAGCCCATCTGGGCGGCCAGCACCGGACCGACGAGCGGACCGGCGCCCGCGATGGCGGCGAAGTGGTGGCCGAACAGCACCCGACGATCCGTCGCGACGTAGTCCTTGCCGTCCGCCTTGTACTCGGCGGGAGTCGCTCGCCGGTCGTTCGGCTTGACCAGGTTCCGCTCGATGAACTTCGAGTAGAAGCGGTAGAACACGAGGTAGGTGCAGACCGCCGCGAACACGAACCAGATCGCGTTCACCGTCTCGCCCCTGACGATCGCGAGCATCGTCCAGGCGATGCCGCCCAGCAGCGCGATCGCCACCCAGAGCACGATCTTCAGCGGTGTCCACCGCGGCTTCTCGTCCACCGCCACGGGCGGCAGCTGGTCATCTTCCACGGTCTTCGTCGCATCACTCATCGCGCATCACTCCATTGTCTGCGTTCGGTGCCACGAGCGTATGCCGACGTCAGCGCGGAGGGAAGCGAATCGCCGACGCATCCTCCGGAATAGACGACAGCGGATGCCGTGAGACCACGGCATCCGCTGTCGAAGAGTCAGCTCAGCTGAGCTCGCCTCCCTCCAGAAGCTCAGTCACGAGGGCGGCGATCGCGGAGCGCTCCGAGCGCATCAGGGTCACGTGGGCGAAGAGGTCGTGTCCCTTGAGCGTCTCGATGACGCTGGCGATGCCGTCGTGGCGTCCGACGCGGAGGTTGTCGCGCTGACCGACGTCGTGGGTCAGGATCACTCGGGAGTTCTGCCCCATGCGGCTGAGCACCGTCAGCAGCACGTTGCGCTCGAGCGACTGCGCCTCGTCGACGATCACGAACGCGTCGTGCAACGACCGACCGCGGATGTGCGTGAGCGGAAGCACCTCGAGGATGCCCCGTTCGACGATCTCCTCCATGACGTTGCCCGAGACCACCGAGCCGAGCGTGTCGAAGACCGCCTGCCCCCACGGGCCCATCTTCTCGCCCTGGTCGCCGGGCAGGTAGCCGAGCTCCTGGCCCCCGACGGCGAACAGCGGTCGGAACACGATGATCTTCTTCTGCTGCTGCCGCTCGAGCACCGCCTCGAGACCCGCGCAGAGCGCCAGTGCCGACTTTCCGGTGCCCGCACGCCCGCCGAGCGAGACGATGCCGATGTCGGGGTCGGTGAGCAGGTCGATCGCGATCCGCTGTTCGGCGGATCGCCCGTGCATCCCGAAGATGTCGCGATCGCCGCGCACGAGCTTGTACTCGCCGTCGCCGGTCACCCTGCCGAGGGCGGATCCGCGCTCGGAGTGGATGATGAGCCCGGTGTTGACCGCCAGGCCTCTGGCGTCTTCACTGATGCCCACCTCGCTCTCGTACAGGTCGCTGATCTCATCGCCCGACAGGTCGAGCGTGGTGATGCCGGTCCAGCCCGAGTCGACGGCCTGCTCGGCGAGGTACTCCTCGGCGCGAAGGCCGAGGGACGCCGCCTTGACCCGCATCGGAAGGTCTTTCGAGACGATCGTGACGTCCTGCCCGTCCTGTGCGAGGTTCATGGCGACGGAGAGGATGCGGGTGTCGTTGTCGCTCAGCCGGATCCCGGCGGGGAGCACCGACGAGTCGGTGTTGGCCAGCTCGACGCGGAGCGTGCCGCCCTCGCCCACCTCGACCGGGAAGTCCAGACGACCGTGCTCGATGCGCAGGTCGTCGAGGTGACGCAGCGCCTGACGGGCGAAGTAGCCGATCTCGGGGTCGTGGCGCTTGCCCTCGAGCTCGGTGATGACCACGACCGGGACGACCACCGAATGCTCGGCGAACCGGAAGAAGGCCTGAGGATCACTCAGCAGGACGGACGTGTCGAGCACGTAGGTCCGGAGATCCTGATCAGGATCAGCGGACGCTGCTCGCGTCGTCGTCTTACGGGTGGACTGCTGCGCTGTGCCTGTGGACTGCTGCGCTGTACGTGAGGTCACGACCCACTCCCGACCCGGGGAATCCCGGTTTGTTCGAACGAGTCGACCAGGGGGTCACGAGTCGTCAACCTGAGGCCGACCCGACGGGCGCCTTGCCCGATGCCTAGAAGTTACGACCAGGTGCCGACATTCGCCTGGCTCGACACGCCACCAGTTCGTTACGTGTTGATTAACGGGATGTGACCGGCCCCCTGATGCACCGTCTCAGCGGCCGAAGCGCCGATCGCGGTCGGCGAAGTCGCGAATCGCTCGCAGGAAGTCGACCTGGCGCAGATCCGGCCCGAGCGCCTCGACGAAGTAGAACTCGCTGTGCGCGCTCTGCCACAGGAGGAAGTCGCTCAGTCGCTGCTCGCCGCTCGTGCGGATGACGAGATCGGGATCCGGCTGGCCGCCGGTGTAGAGATGTTCGCCGATCATCTCGGGTGTGAGATGCGCGGCGAGGTCTTCGATCGTCCCTCCGGACGCCTGATGCGCGGTGACGATGCTGCGCACGGCGTCGACGATCTCGTTGCGGCCGCCGTAGCCGACCGCGAGGTTGACGTGCAGCCCGGTGTGGTCGCGCGTGCGCTCCTGTGCGTCGTCGAGCACTCTCGCGAGCTCCGCGGGGAGGATGTCCGAGCGGCCGACGTGCTTCACTCGCCAGTTGCCCTCGCGCGACAGAGCCTCGGCGAGCTCCGCGATGATCTCGATCAGGTCGGCCAGCTCTGCCGAGTCGCGCTTGAGCAGGTTGTCACTCGACAGAAGATAGAGCGACACGACGCGGATGCCGAGCTCGTCGCACCATCCGAGGAACTCCCGCATCTTGGCGGCACCGGCCCGATGCCCCTCAGCCGGAGTGTCATAGCCCAGCTGACGCGCCCAACGCCGATTGCCGTCGATCATCATGGCGACGTGGTGCGGAACCGACTCGGGGTCGAGGTGTCGGCGAAGCCTGCTGGTATAGAGCCGGTACAGCGGCCCCCGCCCCTGAACATCGCGTGACATCACCTCCCTACGCTATCGTGTCGGCGGTCTCGGGACCGAGGATCGATGCTCAGGATATGTACGCTCGGCTGCATGATCGCCCGCATAGAGTGAGGGCGTGAGCACACCCGACTCCTCGGTACCCGACGTCCCCCAGCTGCCCCTCCTGGAGGATGCCGCGCACGACGTCGCCGCGGCCGAGATCAAACCCACCTGGCGAGGCTGGCTGCATGCGGCCACCTTCCCGATCGCCATCGTCGCCGGTGTGGTGCTGATCGTCGTCGCCCAGGGTGGCGCCGCGAAGTGGGCTGCGGCGGTGTTCATGGCGTCATCGCTGCTGCTGTTCGGCAACTCGGCGCTGTATCACCGGATCGACTGGAGTCCGAAGGTCAAGATGATCCTCAAGCGGATCGACCACGCGAACATCCTGCTCCTGATCGCCGGGACGTACACCCCGCTCGCCGTGCTGGCGCTCCCCCCGGGCAAGGGCGCGCTGCTCCTCGTCTTCGTCTGGTCCGGTGCGCTGGTCGGCATCCTGTTCCGCGTGTTCTGGATCAATGCCCCTCGGTGGCTGTATGTCGCGCTCTACCTGCTGCTCGGATGGGCGGCGGTGATGTACCTCGCCGACCTGTTCGTCGCGAACGCGACCATGATGGCGCTCGTCATCGTCGGCGGCCTGCTCTACACGGGCGGCGCGATCGTCTACGCGCTCAAGAAGCCCAATCCGTGGCCTGGCCATTTCGGCTTCCACGAGATCTTCCACCTGTGCACGGTGCTCGCGTTCCTGTGCCACTGGGTCGCGTGCCTGCTCATCGCGCTGGCGCCGCTGTCCCCGTCGCTCGGGGCCTGAACCGCTCCGGTCCGGTCAGCGCTTCTCGGGGTCGTCGTCGCCCTCGCGGACGATCGGCAGATCGGCATCCGTCTCGGTCGCCTCGTCGGCCGCGAGCGCGGCCTCTTCGGCATCGAGCTCGTCCCTGACCTCTTCTCGGTAGCGCACCCGACGGATCCGACGGTTCATGTCGAGGATCAGCAGGATCACCGCGATGAGGATGATCACCACGGCGGCGAAGCCGACGAATCCGGGCGTGACCAGCTCCGGTGCCACGGTCATCGTGGGCGTCGGCATCGGGGTCTCGGTCAGAGCAAGCATGGAGTCTGCCTTTCATGCGCAGGTCGCATAACCTGGAGTTACCAGCCTAACGACCGGAAGACCCACCCCGTGACGACCGCACAACAGCTCGACGACCGCTATGGCCGCACCCGCACCCGACGGGGTCCGTGGATCATCGTCATCGCCATCGCCGCACTTCTCGTCGGCGCGTTCGGCTGGATGATCGTCACGTCGCAGATGAACGCCGTCGACTCCGACGACCTCGGCTTCGACCTGGTCGACGAGCACAGCGTCACCGTGCGCTTCCAGATCACCGGAGTGCAGGGCAAGGACGTGGCCTGCGTCGTCGAGGCGCTCGACGAGGAGTTCGGCGTGGTCGGCTGGAAGGTCGTCGAGATCCCTGCGGGAGACACGCATTCGCAGGCGCTCTCGGCCACGGTTCCCACCGTCTCAGCCGCGACGACAGGTTTGGTGAACAGCTGCTGGGTCGCCTAGACTCGTGCCAGACAGATGACGCCCTGGCACGTGCCGGGGCGTCTTGGCATATCCCCCGCGGAACGTCGCCGGGTACCTACCGAAGGAGCTTCGTCATGTCTACTGACGCTCAGGTTCCCTTCCTCACGCAGGAAGCGTATGACCGGCTCGTCGCCGAGCTCGAGCACCTCTCCACCACCGGTCGCGAAGAGATCGCCAAGCGCATCGAAGCGGCCCGCGAAGAGGGCGACCTCAAGGAGAACGGCGGCTACCACGCCGCCAAGGACGAGCAGGGCAAGCAGGAGGCGCGGATCCGCACCCTCGAGAACCTCCTCAAGACGGCCAAGGTCGGTGAGGCGCCCGCGAGCCGCGGCATCGTCGAGCCCGGCACCGTCGTCACCGCGATCGTCGCCGGCGGCGAAGAGGTCTTCCTGCTCGGCAGCCGCGAGATCGCCGTGGGCAGCGACCTCGACGTCTACAGCGAGGCCAGCCCGCTCGGACAGGCGATCCTCGGACTCAAGGTCGGCGAGAAGTCGTCCTACGAGGCTCCGAACGGCCGCGCGATCTCGGTCGAGATCGTGAACGTCGACACCTACACGGGCTGACACCGGTCAGCATCGGGCTCGTGCCCTGACATGCAGGTGCCCCGTCCGACTGGACGGGGCATCTGCATGTCAGGGCTGAGTGCGCGTCGCGTCAGTCCGGCACGACGATCGGCTGGAAGCCGGCGCGACGGAGCGTGTCCAGGGTGTGCTCGGAGTGCTCGGCACCGCGCGTCTCGACGCTGAGCTCGAGGAACACCTCGCTGATCTGCAGGCCGTGCCCGTGCCGGGTGTGCATGGCCTCGATGACGTTGGCTCCCGCCTGGGCGATGAGCTCCGAGACTCGCGCGAGCTGACCGGGGCGATCGGGCAGCGGGATGCGGATCGTGAGATAACGGCCCGAGGCCGCGAGGCCGTGGGAGACGACACGTTGCAGCAGCAGCGGGTCGATGTTGCCTCCGGAGACGACGGCCATGGTCGTGCCGCTCGCCTTCACCTTGCCGGCGAGGATCGCGGCGACACCCACCGCTCCGGCGGGCTCCGCGATCACCTTGGACTGCTCGAGAAGAACCAGAATGGCGCGCGCCAGGTCGTCGTCGGTCACGGTGACGACCTCGTCGACGAGGTCCTTGATGATCTCGAACGGTATGGCCCCCGGTCGCGCGACCAGGATTCCGTCGGCGATCGTCGGCTTCGTCTCGATGTCGACGGGGTACCCGGCCTCCAGCGAAGGGATCATCGCCGCGGCGTTCTCGGCCTGTACGCCGATGATGCGCACCGAGCGCCCGAGTTCGGCAGCCTTGGCCTTCACCGCGGCCGCGACGCCGGCGATGAGGCCCCCGCCGCCGATTCCCAGCACGATCGTGTCGACATCGGGAGCGTCCTCGAGCAGCTCGAGTCCGAGTGTGCCCTGCCCGATGACGACGTCGCGGTGGTCGAACGGATGGATGATCACTGCCCCCGTGCGCTCGGCGAACTCAGCGGCGAGTCGCAGCGAGGTCGCCACGGTCTCTCCCTCGAGCACGACCTCGGCACCGTAGCTCCTCGTCGCCAGCAGCTTGGGCACGGGAATGCCCAGGGGCACGAAGATGGTCGCCTGGATTCCGAGCGTCTGGGCCGCGAGGGCGACGCCCTGTGCATGGTTTCCGGCGGACGCTGCGACCACGCCGCGCGAACGCTCCTCGGCGCTCAGCTGCGAGAGGCGGTATGCCGAACCACGGATCTTGAAGGATCCCGTTCGCTGCAGGTTCTCCATCTTGAGCACCACCGGTGCGCCGAGCACGTCCGACAGGGCGCGCGAGGGCAGGGTCGGCGTTCGCGTGATCACCTCAGCCAGACTCTGAGCGGCGTTCTCGAACTCGGTCAGGCTGGGGACTGCGCTCATCGATTCCTCCGTGTGCGCTCGCGCGGCACTGTGCTCCAGATAAGGTCTGCGTTCGGTTTATCGCCGGTGCGCCAGGCGCCGGTGCTGACTGTCACCGCGGCGACATTGACGAAGGCCGCGAGAGGCACCGCGAACAGCGCGCCGGGGATGCCGCCGACCATCGAGCCCCCGGCGACCACCAGGACGACGGCGAGCGGATGCACCTTCACTGCCGAGCCCATGAGGATCGGCTGCAGGATGTGACCCTCGAGCTGCTGCACGCCGAGCACGACGGCCAGCATCGCGAGCGCGATCCAGGGGCCGTTGTAGACCAGCGCGAGCAGTACGGCGATCGCGCCGGTCACGACGGCACCGACGATCGGCACGAACGAACCGAGGAAGACGAGCACGGCGACGGGGATCGCCAGCGGCACGCCGAGCAGAGCGGCGCCGACGCCGATGCCGACCGCATCGATCGCGGCGACGAGCAACTGGGTTCGGGCGTAGTTGACGATCGTCGCGAAGCCGTTGCTCGCGGCGGCGTCGGCGGCGGGGCGCGCAGCGCGCGGGAAGAGGCGCAGCGTCCACTCCCAGATGCCCCGGCCGTCGGCGAGCAGGCAGATCAGGATGAAGAGCGAGAGGACCGCACCGGTCACGACGTGCGCCGCGGTCGTGCCGACTGCCAGCGCACCGTTCAAGAGGGTCTGAGTCTGCTCGTTGACGACCTGGAGGGCCTGGTCGATGTATCCCTGGATCTGCGAGTCGCTGAGGTGCAGCGGTCCGGTGAGCAGGAACTGACGGAACTCGTCGACCGCCTGCGCACTGCGCTCCTGCACGTCGGGAAGCTGCGCACGGACCTGCCAGATCACGAGCCACATGAGCAGGGACACGATCGCGAGCGTGCCGATGATCGAGAGGGCGACGGCCAGCCAGCGCGGGAAGCGGTGGCGCAGCATCCACTGGAATCCCGGCCACAGCAGGGCCGTGACCAGGATGCCGACCATGAGCGGGATCACGAGGAGCTTCAGCTCGATGACGAGCCAGATGAATCCGGCCACCACCGCGGCGATCAGCAGAATCCGCCACGAGTATGCCGCCGTGACGCGCAGCCCTCGGGGGACCGCCTCGTCGGCCTCGGTGGTCACCGTGCGATCAAGGGAGACGGAACGCGGACGGAAGAGGTCTCTCAGCCGCGGACGCTGCTCTTCGCTCATCGCCCAAGTCTACGGCGCAGCCGCCGACCGTCGTGACGGGCCGGGCGCGGATGTCGGCGCTCGGCGCTACCCTGACGAGGTGACCGACACCCTCAGCGCCGCCCAGGCCCGTCGCATCGCGCTCGCCGCGCAGGGCTTCTCTCGTGCACGCCCGGCCTCGGTGTCGGCCCGGCACATCCACCGCGTGATGGATCGTCTCGGCGTGCTGCAGATCGACTCGGTCAACGTGTTCGCACGGTCGCACTACATGCCGCTGTTCTCGCGCCTGGGTGCCTACGAACCGGCGCTCTTCGATCGCGTCTTCCATTCGCGCACGACCCATTACGTCGAGTACATGGCTCACGAGGCGACGTTCATCCCCATCGAGGACTGGCCTCTGTGGCGATTCCGCATGGATCACTTCCGCGCCAGATGGGCGGCGCCCGACTCCTGGATGAGCACCAACACGCGCACCCTCCGCTGGGTGCAGGACGAGCTCCGAGCCAGGGGGCCGCTGCGACCGGCCGACCTCCGCGACGACGCTCCTCGCGAGCGTGGCACCTGGTGGGATTGGGATGACGTGAAGCTCGCCCTCGAGCACCTGTGGCGCACCGGCGACGTGGCGATCAGCGGTCGAAAGGGCTTCGAGCGCACGTACGCGCTCGCCGAGCAGGTGATCCCCGACGCCATCCTGTCGCAGCATGTGCCCCGAGAGGACGCGATCCGCGAGCTCACCCGGCGCGCGGCACGATCGTCGGGGGTCGCGACCCAGTCGGACCTCGCGGACTACCACCGCATCCGCGACCGAGCGGCGGTGTCGCAGTCGATCGCGGATCTGGTCGACTCAGGCGAGATCCTCCCGGTCTCCGTGCGCGGCTGGGACCGCGGCGGTCGTCCGCTGCCCACCTGGAGGCACCGCGACGCCGTGCTGCCGCGCAGGATCGACGCCGCCGCGCTCCTGACGCCTTTCGATCCCGTGGTCTGGTTCCGTGACAGGGCTCTGCGCGCCTTCGAGCTCGATTACCGGATCGAGATCTACGTTCCTGCCGAGAAGCGGCGATACGGGTACTACTCGCTGCCCGTGCTCGTCGGCGACCGCATCGTGGCGCGTGTCGATCTCAAGGCCGACCGCGCGACGTCGACGCTCCAGGTGCAATCGGCCTGGTGGGAGCCTCAGGGCCAGCCGGGCGCGGATGCCGAGAAGATCGCCGCTGAGCTCGCCCTCGCGGCGGCATGGCAGGGGCTGGCGCACGTCTCCGTCTCGCGCTGGGGCACCGCGTCCGAGGCTCTGCATGCGGCGCTGTCCGGTCGCGCAGACGCATCCGTGCGTCGCCATGTGCACGCCAGAGAGGCATCCGAGTGAATCGCCGCCTCGCGTGGACGATCGGGGGCGGTGTCGCCGCGCTCCTGGTCGCGGGGGCAGCCGTGTGGCTCTGGCAGGCGTCGAGCGACATCCCCTCGGCACGGGCCACGCCGACCGCGACGAGCTCGCCGACACCCGATGCCGATCCGCGGGCTCTGGCGCAGCGGGCGCTCGACGATCACCTCGAGGACTGCACCTCTGCCGTGGTCACCGACGGCGTCGTCCCCGAGGGGTGCGGGATCAGGATCCCGTGGGGCACCGAGTTCGCCGCGGTCGACGACGTCCGCTTCCGCGTCGAGCGGATGCCGGTGCTGGAGCTGACCGATGACGGATTCATCGCCGAAGGCGGCATCCTCGTCGCGACCGTGTCGGGTACCGGACAAGACGGCAGTCCGCGAACCGAGACCTATCGCACGGACTCGTGGACGCTCCGCGGCGACGCGAGCGTCGAGGATGGGGACGTCGATCTCGACGTGTGGTGAGCAGCGCTCCGGGTCAGCGCCCGAATACGCAGAAGGCCCGATGCGACGAGGCGCATCGGCCCTTCCCGCAGGTCAGAACTGCACGCGCGGCGGCTCGGAGATCGCGCCGCTGTCGGCGACCTCGAAGAACTCGCGTTCGGTGAATCCGAGCCCCTTCGCGAAGAGGTTGTTCGGGAAGACCTTGATCTTCGTGTTCAGCTCGCGGACCCCGCCGTTGTAGAAGCGGCGCGCGGCCTGGATCTTGTCTTCGGTGTCGACGAGGGCCTGCTGCACCTGCAGGAAGTTCTGGCTCGCCTGCAGCTGCGGATAGGCCTCCGCGACCGCGAAGAGGCTGCGAAGCGCCTGCTGGAGGTGCCCCTCTGCGATTCCCGCCTCACCCGGGCTGCCGGCCGAGAGCGTCTCCGCTCGCGCACGAGTGACGTTCTCGAAGACCGCCTTCTCATGCGAGGCGTAACCCTTGACCGTCTCGATGAGGTTGGGTATCAGATCTGCCCTGCGCTTCAGTTGGACCGTGATGCCACTCCACGCCTCGTCGACGCGGACGTTCAGCTGCACCAGCGAGTTGTAGGTCGCCCAGAGGTAGATTCCGATGAGCAGAATCACACCGACGACGATCAGTACCGGCACGAGCCATTCCATCAGAGGCCCACCCTTCCTCGTGTTTGTCTCATCCTATCGGCGCAGCCTGCGCGTCGACTGGGTGCGGCGGTCAGGCGCAGAACCCGGATCATGCGCCGAGAACCCGATCGAGGTATCGATTGGTGAACCGACGCTCGGGGTCGAGCCGGTCGCGCAGCGCGGTGAAATCGCCGAAACGGGGATAGCGCTCCTGCAGCTGCTCGGCTGTCTGCGTGTGCAGTTTGCCCCAGTGCGGGCGCCCGCCGTGCTCGAGCATGATCTGCTCCACGGCCTCGAAGTAGGCGGACGGGTCGGCGCGCCAGTAGCGGTGGACCGCGATGTATCCGCTCGCCCTGCCGTATGCCGTCGACAGCCACCTGTCGTCCTCCGCCGCGAAGCGCACCTCGATCGGGAACTCGATGCGCCACCCGCGTCGCTCGATGAGGTCGCGGACCGCGCGGAACGCCGGCACCACGTTCTCGGCGGGCACCGCGTATTCCATCTCGCGGAACCTGACAGTACGGCTCTGGGTCAGGACTCGATGCGAGAGCTCTGTGTACCGCCGGTCGCCCGTGAGCTTCACCGCAAGCCTGTTGAAGGGCGGGGTGATGGCCGGCACCGCCTGTCCGGTCGCGCACACCGCTCGGTACACGCCATTCGAGAGCACCGTCTCGTCGATCCAGCGCCCCAGGACGGGAAGCGGCTGCCGCCTCGTCGACTCCGGCACCCTCGTCTGTCTCTTGGTCAGGGCGATGTCGGTGTGCGGAAACCAGTAGAACTCGAAGTGGTCCGATGCCTCGACCCTGTCGTGCAGGGCCTCGAGAACGTCGTCGAGAGGTTCCGGCTCATCGATCGCCTCCATGAGGAAGATCGGCACGCACTGCAGCGTCACCTCGACCAGGATGCCGAGCGCGCCCAGACCCAGCGCGATCGCGGGGAGCAGGTCTGCGTTCTGTCCCTCGTCCACCCGGAGGAACTCCCCTGCGGCGGTCACCAGCGTCGCGCCGACGACCTGCGTCGCGAGGCCGCCGAAGCCGGCGCCGGTACCGTGCGTCCCCGTCGAGATCGCACCCGAGATGGATTGCCGGTCGATGTCGCCGAGATTCTCCATCGCGAGGCCGAACGGTGCGAGGAGCGAAGGGATGCGGTGCAGTCGTGTGCCCGCGAGCAGCGTCGCTCGTCCGGTGGCCGCGTCCGCCGACACCAGGCCCTGCATGTCGTCGAGCTCCAGGAGCACGCCGGGAGCGACGGCGATGCCCGTGAAGCTGTGTCCCTCGCCGACCGCCTTCACCGTGAGCCCCTGCCCGACCGCGGCGCGGACCGCGCGCTGCACGCCTTCAGGGGTTCGCGGGCGCTCGACGCGCAGCGGTGTGACCTGCGCAGACCTCGCCCAGTTCTGCCAGGTGCCCCCGATCCGGGTCACAGGAACGCCTTCCCCTCGCCGCGATACGTCGGAAGCTCGTCGACGATCTCATCGCCCGAGACGAGCTGGTAGCTGTCGATGCGCTCGGCAGGCTCGCCGCTCTTCGCGTGGCGGAACCAGACACGGTCGCCCACTCCGAGCCGCTCGGCCTCGCGGCCCTGCAGCGGTGTCTGCACCTCGCCCGCGGCCTCGCGGGACAGCGTGCGCAGCCCCTGCGGCCAGACGGGCAGCGGTTGCCGCGACGCGACAGCGGGACCGGAAGCGATCCATCCGCCGCCGAGCACGGTTGCGATGTCGGCCGCGGGGCGCCGCACCACGTCGAACGCGAAGGCGGACGCCGGTGCGGGGCGGAATGATCGATAGCCGTCGAAGAGATGCCCGCCGAGCAGTCCGCTGCCCGCGCTCGCCTCGGTCAGCGACTCGTCGCTGCCGGTGAACTCGAGCGAACCGGTTCCGCCGCCGTTGAGGAATTCGAGCGATGCGACCTCTGACAAGGCGCCGACGATCGCGGCTCGACGCTCACGCAGCTCGGATCGGGAACGCGCCTGCATGAGACGGATCACCGGCGCATCCGCTCCGGCGTTGTCTCCCTGGCCCGCGATCTGAGCCTCGTACATCTGAAGTCCGACGAGCCGGAACCCGGGGCGGCGCACGATCTTGCGTGCGAAGGCGGCGACCTCGCCCGCGGTGAACAGAGCAGACCGTCGCACCCCGATATGGCCGAGCGCGACGGATCGCAGTGATGCGTCGGCGTCGACCGCGACCCGGATGTCCGGGCGGCTGCCTGCGGGCGCGACGCTGTCGATGATGTCGAGGTGCGCCGGATCGTCGACCATCAACGTGATCCGTTGCGCCGCCTCCTCGGATTCGAAGAGCTGTGCGAGTCCCGCGCGGTCGACCGTCGGATAGCCGACGACGATGTCATCGTGCGTCTCGGCGAGCCACAGAGCTTCGGCCAGCGTGAAGGCGAGGATCCCTCTGAACCCGGGCAGCTGCAGCACGGCGTCGAGCACCGAGCGCACCCGCACGGACTTCGACGCGACGCGGATCGGCAGTCCGCCCGCGCGAACCAGCAGATCCAGGGCGTTGTAGCGCAGAGCTTCTCGATCGATCACCGCCACGGGAGCCGGCAGATGGCCGGTCGCCGCAGACAGGCGCGGCCAGTATCGTGACGGGTCGAGCCACTCGGGGGAAACGGCGTTTCGTTCCTGATCGGGGCTCAGATCGGCGGTGAGGTCGAGCACTCCCCCACCCTATGGGGTGGGCGGACTCGGATTCAGTCTTTCTGAGATCGAGTTGCATTGCCTCTCGCGACCCGTATCTGGAAATCCCGGTACATCAGCGGCGATCGTCGTAATGAACAGCATGGATCGCCGTCTTGATCTCTGAGGCCGCCGTTCGCGGCGGTCTCACCGGCCATGCCCGGCCGGTCGCCGGGGGGCGGCGATGCTGTCTGATCAGCATCACGGGGAGGCGGGTGCGGGGGGCGCCCGCCTCCCCTCGCGCGGCTCGGGCAGCACGGCGAGCGAGGCACCGCGTCTGTCGTGCACCCAGATGCGACCCCCGTGTACTCTGAGCCAGTCACGGCATGGAGCCCCCGTAGCCCAATGGCAGAGGCAGGCGACTTAAAATCGCTTCAGTCTGGGTTCGAGTCCCAGCGGGGGCACGTCGTGCTCTGCTCAGTCCTCCATGAGCCGGTCCGCGAGATCGCGTGGATGCGTGCTCCGCGCCTTCGACGCACGTGCCTCACGGACACGTCGGACGATGAGCACGGCGAGCGCGATGGCGAGCGCGGAGTACACGGCGTAGTCGAGGTAGCCGAGCAGGTGCTCCAGCTGTTCGTGCTGAGTGCCGAGCAGCGCACCGACCCCGATGAGCAGCGTATTCCACAGGCCGCTGCCCACGATCGTGTACACGCTGAAGCGGGTCAGGTTCATGCGAGTCGCGCCCGCGGGAATCGAGATGAGGCTGCGCACGCCGGGAACCATCCGGCCGACGAGCACCGTCCACCCGCCGCTTCGCCGGAACCAGTGCACTCCGCGATCCAGGTCCGCACGGCTGACCAGCTTGGTGGCGGAGAGGAGCCGTACCGCCCGATCGATGCCGATCGCCGCACCGAGCCAATAGAGCAGGAGCGCGCCGATCCACGACGCCACAGTGCTCCAGACGATCAGCCATCCGAGGGTGAGCTCGCCGCTCTGGCTCAGATACCCCGCGAAGGGCAGGATCACCTCGCTGGGAATGGGCGGGACGAGCACCTCGAGGAACACCAGCACACCCACCCCGATGTCGCCGAGCTGGGTGAGAACGTCAGCGGCGAATCCGGTGAGGCCGGAGAACCCGTGATCCGACGCCGACGAGGCGGCGGTCATGCTGGCGGCGCTCATGCCGGCGGTGCTCATCGACCGAACAGATCGCCGATGCCCGGAATGCCGAGATCACCGAGCCGCTGTCCCCATTCGCTCGCCGTGTCGCCGAGGCCCGAGACGGTCTCGCCCGCCGATCCGAGAACGCCTTCCGCCGCTCCCGCAAGCTCCTCGCCGCCGAGGCCGCTCGCGATCGCCTCGACGTCGACGCCCTGAGCGAGGGCGTCGAAGTCGACTCCGAGACCGGCAGCCTGCTCGAGGAGAGGAGCGGCGACGGCACTGCCGACCGCGCCCACCGCGACGACCCCCAGCGCGCCCACCGCGGCTCCGCCGACCGCACCGGCAGCACCGGCAGCACCGAACCCGCGCACGCGCGAGAGGATGCCGCGCATGCGCCCCGGACGGGCCGCCTCGGACCGACCGGCGGCGCGGGCGAGATCATCGGCCGATGACGATGCCGGGCGCTCGCCCGGAGCGAGTTCTGCGTTCATGCGCTCCTGCACCTGCGCCCGCTGCGCGGGAGTCAGGCGCGCGAAGGCCTCGCGATGGATCTGCTCCACGCGGTGCGGATCGGCAGTCTCGAGCAGGTAGTCGTACCGCGCGATGGCTGCCCGGTCGGCATCCGACACCGCACCGGCCGCACCGCGCGCACCGGCTGCACCGCGCGCGCCGGCCGCAGGCGGCGAGTAGGGATCCCGGCCCGACGGACGCGCGGGCGGGGGCGAGTAGCGATCGGTTCCGGCCTGACGCCCGACCGGTGAAGACGGCGTCGCTGCCTGCGAACCGGTGCGATCCGTGCGGGATCCGTTCTCGTCGAGATCGAGGGCGCGAGCGGCCATCCCGAGCAGTCGGTTGAGTTTTCCCATGGTGACGGTTCCTTCGTGGGTGTGGACGACCACGGAACTCGACAGCGGGGCAGTGAGGGTCCATGGTCGTCCGCGGATACGGACGCCAGGTCTCCTCCACCCTCACGGGCCGGTGGGCCGGAACACGACTTCGTGTCCGTAATGACGACGCCACCGCAGACGGGAGTACTCCCCTTGCGCTGCCGAGGCTAGCAAGCGCGCCTATGAGGCCGGTGCAAGACACGCCCTCGCCGGAGACGACGAACGCCCCGACTCCGAAGAGTCGGGGCGTTCGAGGGGATGACTACTTGGCGGCAGCCGTCGCAGCGGTCTTCTTCCCGGCCGGCTTCGTGGCGGCGGTCTTCTGACCTGCCGGCTTCTCGTCGGCGGCCTTGTCGGAGGCGGTCGCCTGAGCGGCCGGTGCCGTGACGGCGGGAGCCGGAGCGTCAGCCGCCGGACGCGGGCGTGCAGCGAACTCCTCGAAGACGTAGCGCGGGTTCTGCACCGTCTCGAGGTTCACCAGGTCGCGGCCGAGCCACAGGTTGTTCCACCAGCCCCAGACCACGCGGAACTTGCGCTCCCACGTCGGCATAGCGAGACCGTGGTAGCCACGGTGCGCGACCCAGGCGACGAAGCCCTTGAGCGCGATCTTGCCGGACTGGAAGACACCGTTGTAGAGCCCGAGGCCGGCGACGGCACCGAGGTTCTTGTGGAAGTACTCCTTCGGGTCCTCACCACGCAGCACGGCGACGAGGTTCTTCGCGAGGAGCTTCGCCTGACGCACGGCGTGCTGCGCGTTCGGCACGCAGAAGCCGCCGACGCCACCACCCGAGAGGTCGGGAACGGCCGAGACGTCACCGGCGGCCCAGGCGCCCTCGACGAAGGCCTCGGGCGTGCCGACACGGAGGTCTGCGCGGGTCTGGATCCGGCCGCGCTCTTCGATCGGCAGATCGCCGCCGCGCACGACAGTCGGGTTCGCCATGACACCGGCGGTCCAGACGATCAGGTCGGTGGGGATGACCTCGCCGGTCGACAGCTCGACGTTGCCGTCGACGGCGCTGGTGAGCTGCGTGTCGAGGTGCACGTTGGCGCCTCGCTTCGCCAGGTCCTTGAGGACCCACTCGCTCGTCGGCAGCGACACCTCGGGCATGATGCGGCCCATCGCCTCGATGAGGTGGAAGTGCGTGTCTTCGAAACTGATCTGCGGGTACTTGCCCACGAGCGACGACGCGAGCGAACGGAGCTCTGCGAAGACCTCGATGCCGGCGAAGCCACCACCGACGACGACGACCGAGAGCAGACGATCGCGCGCGGGTCCGGCGGGCAGCGAGGCCGCCTTGTCGAAGTTCGACATCAGGCGATCGCGGATCGCGACGGCCTCTTCGATGGTCTTCAGACCGATCGCGTTGTCGGCGATGCCGGGGATCGGGAAGGTGCGGGAGACCGCGCCAGCGGTCACCACGATCTGGTCGTACGAGAACTCGTACGGCTCTCCCACCGGAGGGGTGATCGTCGCGACCTTCTCAGCATGGTTGATGCCCGTCACCTTGGCGGTGAGCACGTTCGTTCGCTTGAGGTGACGACGGTGCGCGACCACCGAGTGGCGGGCTTCGATCGAGCCGGCGGCGACCTCGGGAAGGAACGGCTGGTACGTCATGTACGGCAGCGGGTCGACCATGGTGACGTCTGCTTCACCCTTGCGAAGGTGCTTCTCCAGCTTCCACGCCGTGTAGAAGCCTGCATAGCCTCCACCGACGATCAGAATCTTGGGCACAGTGCTGTTCTGAGGCACAGGGGGACAACTCCTCGGGAGTCAGGGATGTGGCGTGCGAGCGCGCGCCGATCGGATGCGCCGGGCAGCTGCGGTGACGCCAAGCGCTATCAGGATACCAGGGACTGTGAGCGCGATGAGCGGCAGGGTACCGTAGCGCAGCGAATCAGCGCTGGGAAGCAGCGGTGAACCGGGCTCGGTCGGCGCGTCGGCATCGGGCAGGGGCGGCACCTCGACCGGCGCGGCGGTGGGTTCGGGCTGCGGAACGCTCTCTGCGCGTCGGAACAGGCGGACCCACTCGCCGAGGTCGCCCATCGGATTCTCGGAGACCTTCGGCACGTCCGCGGTGATCGCCGCGTCGGCATCCACCAGCCCGTAGCCGTAGAGAGGATCGGGGAGGTCGGCCATGCCCGGCACCTTGATCGCTGTCTTGATGATGCGATTGATGACGTTGGCGGCATCGAGCTCGGGGTGCGCAGACCGGACGAGCGCCGCGATGCCCGCGACGATGGGCGCCGCACCGCTCGTGCCGCTCCAGGGCACGACGGTGCCGTCGGCCGAGACGCCCCGCAGTCCCTCACTGGGCGCGGCGATCCCGATGGTGATCCCCTGGGTCGACGCCTCGATGCTCGCCGTGCCCGTCTGGTCGACTCCGCCGACCGTCAGCACGCCGGGGATCGTCGCGGGAGCGCCGATGATGTTGGTGCCGCTCCCCCGGTTTCCCGCGGCGACGACCACCACCACGTCATGCTCGAATGCGTAGAGGAACGCGTCGTCCCAGCTCCTGTCCCAGTCCAGCGTGTTCGTGGTGAACGAGAGGTTGATGATGTCGGCCCCATGGTCGACCGCCCACCGCATGGCCTTCGCGACCTGCTCGGTGAACGGCACTGCGGCGGCGGCGCCGAAGCCCACGGAGATCGACAGCAGATCGGCCTCGGGGGCGACTCCGATCATGCCCTTGCCGTCGGCAGAGCCGCGTCCGGCGGCGAGCGAGGCCACCCACGAGCCGTGATTGCCGTCGATGGCACCCACCGGGGTGCGGCCGTCGGGGGTTCCGGTGCCAGACACGTCGGTGCCACCCACGACGGCGTCATCGAACACGCCAGGGACCTTGCCGATCCCGGTGTCGATGACGGCGATCGTGACCCCGTCGCCGCGAGTGGTCTGCCAGGCGTCGCGGATGCCGGCTCCGTCGAGCCAGTACTGAGCGGCGCGATCCGGATCTGCGGGGTCGTCCGGCACCGGCGGCGGGGTCGCTGCCGCGCCGAGGAGCAGGACGGATGCCACGATCGTCGCCATCGCGACGCCGTTGCGCAGCATCCGCGGCCGCCTCATGCGGTCGATGCCTCGACGTCACGCAAGGCCGCACCGGGGTCGTCGCACCGGCACTTCTCCGGCGACCACGTCGAGCGCTCGAGCGCCGCGTCGCCGATCGGGTTCACGCCGGGACCGGCCGCGAGAGCATGACCGGCCAGAGCATGGAGGCACTTGACGCGCGACGGCATGCCGCCGGCGGAGATGCCATCGATCTCGCTGACCTCGCCGAACTGCGCCCGGTCGGCGAGGTACGCCTCATGCGCGGCGAGGTACGCCGCGGCGACGCCCTCGTCCTCGGCGAGCAGCGCGGAGAGCTCGGGCATGACCTGCGTGGCCTCGAGGGTCGACATCGCGGCCGTCGCGGCCGGATGCGTCAGGTAGTAGAACGTGGGGAACGGTGTTCCGTCCGGGAGCCTGGGTGTCGTGGCGACGACCGTGGGGTTGCCGCACTCGCAGCGGGCTGCGATTCCCACGACGCCACGGGCGGTCCTGCCCAACTGGGCCGACACCACGGCGAGCTCGGCGGTCGTGGGGGCGGGGAATGGCGGCGTGGTCACCTCTCCAGCGTACGGGAGCCGACCGGGAGGATGCTCTGAGCGCGCTGGCCGCTCGGCGGCGCCCGACGGTCAGCGGCTGACGGCGGCCGTGTCGCTCAGCCCCGCGGACGTCAGCGTGCGCAGCAGCTGCGGCATCCAGTCGGAGGGCGTCTCTTCGAGGGTGTCACTGACCGGCCCCTGCTGCTGCGGGAGCGCTGCGGGGTCGAGATCGTTGTCGATCAGATACACGACCTCGCCGGGCTTGACGTAGTACAGGCGCTCACGCGCCTGGGTGGTGATGTAGGCCGGGTCGCTCCAGCGCTCACGCTCTTTCTCGAGCGCCGCGATCTGGTCTTCGGAGACCTGGATCGACTGCTCCAGAGCCGAGATCTTCTGCCGCTGGTCGATGAAGGTGCCCAGCGTCGGCACCAGCACCCATGCCCCGAGCACGACGAGCGACAGCATGATGACCGAGAACGCCGAGAGGCGGATGCCGGAGGCCCACTCGCGCACGTCGACCCGACGCTCCTGGGAGCCTCGATTCGCGGCTCCCCTGGGCCGACGGGCGGACGGACGCGGGGTCGACTTCGCCGCCGGCGTGGTGCGGGATGCGCCCGAAGACGCCGAAGGAGGAGCCGGTCGTCGTGCCACGGCTCCTCCTCCGTACGTGCCGCTCAGGCGGCGTGTGTCTGTCTCTGCTGTGTTCAGCCCTGGTAACGCGGGAACGCGGAACGGCCGGCGAAGACAGCCGCGTCGCCCAGCTCCTCCTCGATGCGCAGAAGCTGATTGTACTTCGCGACGCGCTCGCTGCGAGCAGGCGCACCAGCCTTGATCTGACCCGCGTTCGTCGCGACCACGAGGTCGGCGATCGTGGTGTCCTCGGTCTCACCCGAACGGTGCGACAGCATGGCGGTGTAGCCCGAGCGCTGCGCGAGGCTGACCGCGTCGAACGTCTCGGTGAGCGTTCCGATCTGGTTGACCTTGACGAGCAGCGAGTTGGCGACGCCGCGCTTGATGCCGTCGGCGAGACGGGTCGGGTTCGTGACGAACAGGTCGTCGCCGACGAGCTGGACCTTCGAGCCGAGAGCGTCGGTGAGGAGCTTCCAGTTGTCCCAGTCGTCCTCAGCCAGCGCGTCCTCGATCGTGACGATCGGGAAGTCGTTGACCAGGCCCTCGTAGTACTCGATCAGCTCGGGGCCGCTCCAGTCCTTGTTGTCGAGGCGGTAGACGCCGTCCTTGAAGAACTCGGTGGCTGCGACGTCGAGGCCCAGCGCGATGTCGGTGCCCGGCGTGAAGCCGGCCTTCTCGATCGCCTTGACGAGGAAGTCGAGACCCTCGCGGTTGCTGGGCAGATCGGGGGCGAAGCCGCCCTCGTCGCCGAGACCCGTCGCGTAGCCGGCGGCCTTCAGCTCGCCGCGCAGCACGTGGTAGGTCTCGACGCCCCAGCGGAGCGCCTCGGAGTAGGTCTCGGCGCCGATCGGGGCGAGGAAGAACTCCTGCATGTCGATGCCGTTGTCGGCGTGCTCGCCGCCGTTGATGACGTTGAAGAGCGGAACGGGCAGCAGGTGCGCGTTCGGGCCGCCCAGGTAGCGGAACAGCGGCAGGTCTGCGGAGTCGGCCGCGGCCTTGGCGACCGCGAGGCTGACGCCGAGGATCGCGTTGGCGCCGGTGCGCTGCTTGTTGTCGGTGCCGTCGGTCTCGATCAGGATCGCGTCGACGATGCGCTGCTCGCTCGCCTCGACACCCTCGAGCGCCGGGCCGAGCTCGTCGATGATGGCGTCGACCGCCTTGAGGACGCCCTTTCCGCCGTAGCGGCTCTTGTCGCCGTCGCGGAGCTCGTACGCCTCGAATGCGCCGGTGGATGCACCGGACGGAACGGCCGCCCGCTGGACCACACCGTCGTCGAGGAGCACCTCCACCTCAACGGTCGGGTTTCCGCGCGAGTCGAGAATCTCGCGTGCGCCTACAGCCTCGATCAGTGCCACTGATGTGCTCCTTGCTCAGAGAAAAGGTTGTGTGGAGCGTCGTCGATCCGCGCCCAGTCTAGCCCGCCCGCGCTCGACCTCCCGGGTTCGTCTCGGCGGCTCACACCACGACGGCGAGGGCGAAGCCGTCCCAGCCCTTGGCGCCGACCGTCTGCAGGGCGGTCGCGTCGAAGCGGGGATCCTCCCCCAGCATCCGCAGCCCGTCTCTGGTGCCGACGACCTTGGAGTCGGTCGAGTCCGCACGGACGATCTCGCCCTCCCGTCCGATGTTGTCGAGCACGATCACGGTTCCGGGATGCCCCAGCTTCGCCGCCCAGTCGAGGTAGACGGTGTTCGACTCCTTGTCGGCATCGATGAAGACCAGGTCGAAGCCGCCCACCAGCGTCGGGAGCACGTCGGCACCCCGGCCGATCCGGATGTCGACACGCTCTCCGACCCCGGCGGCATCGATGCTCGCCCGCGCGACGGCGGCGTTGTCGGCTTCGGCCTCGACCGTGACGACGCGGCCTTCCGGCCCCACGGCACGAGCGAGCCAGATCGTCGAATAGCCCCCGAGCGTGCCGATCTCGAGCACGCGCCGAGCGCCGCTGATGCGCGCGAGGAGGTTGAGCATCTTGCCGCCGACGGGCGCGACCTCGATCTCGGGGAGACCGGCGTCGCGCTGGGCCGACAGCGCCGACTCGAGGTGCGGATCGTGCCCCACGAGCAGCTCGGCGAGATAGGCATCGGCGTTCGACCAGGCTGCGGGAGTGGAATCCATGCCCTCAGCAAACCGTGACGCCTCGGGAGCGTCAAGAGGGTTGCGGAGGCTACTCCGCGCGCGGAGCGGACAGCAGTCGGCCGGGCCCGTCGGCGAGCTCGGGCTGTTCACGGAACTGCCCGGTGACGACGAGGACGGCGATGACCGCTGCCGCGACGATCCACCCCGCGAGGCCGAGCGGTCCGGCGAGCGCGAGATCGGGCTGCGATGCGGCGAAGATGACGATCAGCCCGGCGGCGGCGTTGAGGGAGCCATGGGCGAGCACAGCAGGCCAGACCGAGGCGGAGCGCAGGCGCAGCCAGCCCAGGAGAACACCCCAGGCCATGCAGCCACCGATCATGAAGAGCACACCGGTGATGTCTGTGCGTCCGAAGTTGTAGCCCAGCAGGATCAGCGGGCTGTGCCAGACGCCCCAGATCGCTCCGCTGAGGAGCAGCGTGGGCCAGGTGCCGAGCGGACGCAGCGCGGGCACCAGCCATCCGCGCCATCCGAGCTCTTCGCCGAACGCCAGCACGCTGTTGAGGAGTGCGCCGAAGGGGATCATCACGATCTGCGAGATCACGACGACCTCGATCGGCGGCATCGGCGCACCGGCGGGGAGCGCCTTCGCGACCTCTGCGGAGAACGCGGCGAAGGTCAGGTCGAGCTGCACGAACCCGAGCGCTGCCGCGAGCACGATGCCGAGGGCGACGAGAAGGGGCGGTACGAGCCAGCCGGCCACCATCAGCCAGACGACCCGCTTCGCCGGACGCAGCGGCCACAGCCCGAGGAATCGCGCCCGCTCGCCCCTCGACGGGATTCGCATCGTGAAGGTGACCACCAGTGCGGCGATCGCGGGGGTCAGCATCATCACCGGCAGGAGGAACCAGGTGCTCGGCTCGGCGAGTCCGTCGCCCAGCCAGAGAGGGAGGGCGACCACCCACGCGAGTCCGCACGCGAGTGCGACGAAGACGATGATGGCTGCGGCTCGGATGCGAGTCATGGGTTCTCTCCCTGTTCGGGTCCCCCGAGGGGCGTGGTCATCGGGATGCGGCCGAGGCCAGGACGGATGCCGCAGTGGCCGCGTCGTCGACGGTGACGACGAAGACGCGGCCGTCGGTGCGAGTGACTTCGAGGGCCTCTCCGGTGCGCAGGACGAATCCTCGCCGCCCGTCCGTGCCGAAGCGGTAGCCCCAGCCTCCGAACTCTGCGAAGGGGTTGACCTGAACCGCCCGGGTGCTCGCGATCTCCGTGGCGGGGATCTCGAGTCGTGGCCAACCCGCTGCCGAGCGCACCCGGAGACCCGCGGCGCTCGCGCGGACCCGGAACGAGAGACCGCTCGCCACGAGGATCACGAGGATCAGCGCGATGACCGCGACGATCCATCCGGCAGCCACGCCCCGTGCAAGGAGCAGCACGCTCATCGCGATCGTGAGGAAGACGCCGATCCCCAGGACCACCTGACCGCTCCGGGCGATGCCGACGGTCTTCATCCATACGGCGCGTTCATGATCGGCGAGCGGCAGGGGTTCCGCCGGTGGCTCGGATGCTGCGGGCGCGAACTGCACCTTCGGCTGCAGGAACCACCCGGCGGCGGCCAGCCCGGCTGAGACCACGAAGAAGACCGGGACCCACGGCGTGATGTCGGCGGCCTCGGCCGCATCCGAAAGGCCGCGCTGAGCGGCGGTCGAGACGACGGCGAGCATCGACATCATGCCCGCGATGCCGAGGCTTGCGGCTCCGAGCAGACGGGCGGTCGTCGACCACTGCGGTGGTGCACTCGACGTCGATGCACCGTGCGCGGGCAGTCTGTGCGAGACCAGGGCGATGATCGCGAACAGCACGATCGTCCCGCCGCCCAGACCGATGAGCAACGCCAACGGCGTCCACCGCGGCCCGAAGCCGTCGACCCCGTCGAGGCCCCAGTGGACCGCGGCCGGATCGGGGATCTCGGGCAGCCAGGCGACGACGACGACTGCGGCGAGCGCGATCAGGGCCGCGGGGACGATCACCCCCACCCACCAGAACGCGGTGCGGGCTCGGCGGATCTCGGCGGTCATGCTTCGGTCTCCTTGATGAGGGCGGCCAGGGTGGGAGGCGAGAGGCCGAGCGACGCCGCACGGGCCACGAGGGCGGCGATGTCGTGGGAGAGCTCGGCGAGTGGGGCGGCGGCCGGGGACACGACGGCTCCCCTGCCCCGTCGCAGATCGATCAGTCCTTCGTCTCGCAGCTGCTGGTAGGCGCGGAGCACCGTATGCAGGTTGATCTCGAGCGCATCCGCGAGCTCGCGGGCGGAGGGGAGTCGGTCGCCCGGCGTGAGCCGGCCGGCGAGGACGTCGGCGCGGACGGACGCCGCCACCTGATCGAAGAGCGGCCGAGCGCTGTCGGGGTCTATGCGGATCAGCATCCCGCCTCCTCTCTTCTACTAGTTCTACACAAACTATAACAACTGTTCGAACCCTCCAGTGATCTTTGTGGCGATCCCGGCGTCATCCACACTGACTTCATGCGCATCACTCCCCGACGCCTCGCCATCGGCATGAGCCTGTGGATCCCCAATCTCTTCAGCGGCATCCGCATCCGCCGATTCAGCGAGGACTGGACCCACGCGACAGTCGAGCTGCATGTGAACGTCTTCACACGCAACTACGTCAAGACGGCGTTCGGCGGCTCGATGTCTGCGATGACCGACCCGTACTTCTTCATGCTCGTGATGCACCAGCTCGGACGCGACTACGTGGTGTGGGACACCCGCGGCGAGATCGAGTTCCTCAAGCCCGGCCGCGGGATCCTCACAGCCGAGTTCGAGGTCAGCAGGGAGCGGGTCGAGGAGATCCGCGAGCGCGCGCACGGCGGCACGAAGGTGCTCGAGTGGTTCGAGACCGTGATCACAGACCGCGACGGCGATGTCGTCGCGAAAGTGCGACGCGAGGTCTACATCCGCGAGAAGAAGCGCGTGACCGCGGCTCGCGGCTGAGCAGCGAGGAAGTCACCGCGAATTCACCCTCGCATGACACGATGACGGGATGCCCCTCGCACGCCGCCTGAGACTCGGCGACGCCGTCGCCATCGGACTCGGCTCGATGATCGGTGCGGGCGTGTTCTCGGTGTGGGCACCCGCGATGGGCGTCGCCGGCAGCGGCATCCTGATCGCCCTGGGGATCGCCGCGATCGTCGCCTACTGCAACGCCACCGCGTCGGCGCAGCTCGCCGCAGCGCACCCCGTTGCCGGCGGCACCTATGCGTACGCCAGAGCAGAGATCGGTCCGTGGTGGGGTTTCGTGGCCGGCTGGAGCTTCGTGATCGGCAAGATCGCGAGCTGCGCCGCGATGGCCATGACCTTCGCCGCCTACGCGGCGCCCGAGGGCTGGCAGGTGCCGGTGGCCGTGGCCGCAGTCGTCGCGCTCGCAGCCGTCAACTGCTTCGGCGTCACGCGAACCGCGCTCGTCACCCGGGTGCTCGTCGCGTGCTCCCTGCTGGGGCTCGCGCTCGTCGTCGCGACCGGACTCGGCGGATCGTCTACGGCGACCCCCGCCCCTCTTCCCGATGCCAGCGCGTACGGCGTGCTGCAGGGCGCAGGACTGCTCTTCTTCGCGTTCGCAGGGTACGCGCGCATCGCGACCATGGGCGAGGAGGTCGTCGACCCTGCCCGGACGATCCCGCGCGCCATCGCCCTCGCGCTGGGCGGTGCGGTCGTCGTCTACACGCTCGTCGCGATCACGGTCGTCCTCGTCCTCGGTGGCGACGCGGCGACGAGCACGACGCCTCTGTCCGACGTCGCAGCGGCCACCGGGTGGCAGGCTCTCACCCCGGTCATCCGCATCGCGGCGGCGGCGGCCTCGCTCGGCGCTCTGCTCGCGCTGCTCACCGGCATCGGGCGGACGACCCTGGCCATGGCCCGCGAGCAGGACCTGCCGCGGTTCCTCGCGAAGGTCGACGAGCGCTGGCAGGTGCCGCGTCGTGCCGAGATCACGATCGCGCTGATCATCGTCGGGATCGTGGTCATCGCCGACCTTCGCGACGCGATCGGGTTCTCCTCGTTCGGGGTGCTGCTGTACTACCTCATCGCGAATGCCGCGGCGTTCCGACAGCAGGCGGCTGCTCGCCGCTATCCCCGCGCGTTGCAGGTCATCGGAGCTCTGGGCTGCCTGCTGCTCGTGAACACGCTGCCCGTCGTGGCCTCGGCGATCGGAACCGCGGTCGTGCTCGTCGGAGTGCTCTATCGGATGACTCGCCTCAGACTGTCGCGGTGATCACATGCGCGCATTCTCGTCCGGGGACTGCTCGGACGATCCTGCGCGATACGTGCGAGGGGCCATGCCGAGGATGCTGCGGAAGTCACGTGTGAGGTGCGCGTGATCGGCGTATCCGAGGTCTGCCGCAAGGCCCGACAGCTCGATCCCCGGATCGAGGCGCAGCCGCTCGGCGGCCTCCTGAAGGCGACGCCGGCGGATCATCGCCGCCGGTGAGACGCCCACGTGTCGGTGGGCCATCCGCTGCAGTGTGCGCACCGAGACGGCCAGACGCATCGCCGCCTCTTCGACGCTGCCGGCGGCATCATCACCCATGAGCACGTCGACGAGCGCGTTCGCGTGCCGTGCGGATTCGTCGACAGCCCCGACCCGGCGCACGAGCCAGTCGGAGAAGACCGCGACGGCGCGTTCGCGGCGCCCCTCCCCTGTGCTCATGGCGGCACCGATCGCATCCGCCAGGTCAGGCGCGTCGATGATCGTCTCGGTGTCGACGAGCGCAGCCGGGTCGTCGACGAGCGCTGCCACAGCCGCTGGCCGCAACAGCGCGCCGACCGCCCAGCTGGTTCCGCGCAGGTCGCGATGCGACGCCCGCGTCGTCGCGCCCGACAGAGTGACCGCGCCCTGCTCGACCACGAGATTGAGCGCCGGGTAGCCGACGATCTCCTGCCGCGATGACCGGCCGGGCTCTATCGACCACTCCGGGATCCAGAACCACACGGCGAGATCCCGCGCGCCCGCCGCGGGCGGCAGCCGATGGAACTCGGGCAGCCGGGCCGGGTAGAGCACTCCACGCGTCGGACGCATGTCTATTCGTCGCTCGGGAGGTATTCGACATCCATGTCTTCGACCCTACGACCCTCGCGCCACGCGCAGAGGACGCGCTCCGCAGTCTGTCGTCGATGTTCAAGCGCACACCCCGAGGGCTCCGTACCGTGAACGCATGACCACCGAGAACACGACCGGCGTGACCGGCGAACACACCACCGACGGCCGCCCGCACAGCGCGACCTCGCTCACTCCGTTCCTCGCGATCGCCGGAGCCAGAGAGGCGATCGACTTCTACCGAGACGTCTTCGGCGCCCGCGTCGTCGACGTCACGGAGTTCGGGGGCGTCGTCGCCCACGCCGATCTCGACTTCGGCCTCGGTCGCCTGCAGCTGGGCGAACCGAGCCCCGAGTATCACCTGGTTCCCGCGCCGTCGGGTGACGACGACTGCTACTCGATGGGCCTCTACGTCTCGGACATCGACGCCGTGGTCGAGCGGGCGGTCGCCGCGGGAGCGACCGTGCGCGAAGCGCCGTCTGCCTTCGTCTCGGGCGACCGATTCGCGAGCATCCGCGACCCCTTCGGCGTGAGGTGGTCGGTGATGACCCGCGTCGAAGACCTCTCGGACGACGAGAGCGCGCGTCGCGTCGCCGACTGGGCCGCGTCGTTCAGCGCGGCGCCGTCTGACGACGCGAGCTGAGAGCCGCCTCTGCCGCGAGGCACGCGGCCGGGAGCAGCACCTCGGCCGTGCGCCGGTAGCCGAGCGGGCTCGGATGGAAGCGATCCAGGCTGAACATGGCATCGGGATCGTCGAAGAACATCGGGCCCACGGCTCGGCGGAGATCGACGGGCCGCGCCCCGGCCGAGCGTGCAGTCTCGGCCTGCGCTTCGGCCAGCCTGCGCGACACGCTCGAGATCAGCCTCCGCAGCGGCTGTGGCACGGGGCGCAGCGCGCCGAGGTCGGGGCATGTGCCGACCACGACCTCGGTGCCCTGGCGGCGCAGGTGCACGATCGTGTCGCGTAAGTGCTGTGTGGAGACGGCGATCGGGAGTCGGTGGGTGACGTCATTGCCTCCGACCACGATCACTGCCACGTGCGGTGCGTAGTCATCGGGCAGACCCGCGAGCTGAGCAGCGAGATCGGGCGACTCCGCACCGACGACCGCGGCGGTGCGCAGGCGCACGGGCCGCCGCATCCGCCGTGCCATTCCCTTCGCGAGCCGTCCGCCGAGCGTCTCCTTGCGACGCTCGGCGCCGAGACCCGCCGCCACCGAGTCGCCCAGCACGAGAAGCTGCACAGGATCGCCGTCGAGCGCACGGCGCCAGACGCGATCAGCATCGATCGACTGCTCGCCGAGCGGTTTGCCGATGCGCCGACGCGCGATCGCCGCCTGACGCGTGAGCACGAACCGGATGCCGACGGCGGCCGAGACCGACGCGGCACCGATCGCGGCGAAGGCGACGAAGTACTGTCGGCTCATGCCCTGATTCGATCCGACCCGCGTGAACGCCGAGTGAACGGCATCCGCAGTGTCCGTCTGCAGGACCGGGGCACGTCCGCAGGACGAAACCAGCGGTCTGCCCCTGCATCCCGTGCGGTCTTCCTGCAGACGGACCCAGAGTTCGAACGCCGTGCCCGGAATGAGAAGGAGGAGCCGCGCCTCAGGCCAGCGGCTTGAGCTCCAGCTCGGCGGCGCCCGCCGAGACGGTCGCGAACTCGGTGTATCCGTCGGCGGCCGAGCGCTCGAGCAGTGCCTTCACGTTCTTCGTGCGCCGCTCGAGCCTGACCCTGGCCCCGGATGCCACGAGCCCCGCCTTGTGCGTGACGAGCTCGGCGACCGGCACGTCGGCGTCGTGGATGAGCACGACGGCGCGTTCGCCGGCATCCGCTCCCGCCGTCACGAGATCGACGAGCCTCTCGAAGCCGAGGGAGAAGCCCACGGCCGGGACCTGCTGACCGAGGAACCGCCCGATCATGCCGTCGTAGCGGCCGCCGCCGCCGAGCGAGTACGACACAGACGGATGCGCGAGCTCGAAGATCGTGCCGGTGTAGTAGCCCATGCCGCGCACGAGGAACGGGTCGAAGACCAGCGGGATGTCGGTCGCACCTCGCCCCGCGGCGACGGCCTCGCCGATGCCGACGAGGTGTCCGACGATCTCCTCCGGAGCGTTCTCGGGGAGCGCCTTGCGGATCTGCCGCTCACCGAACGGGTTGTGCTCCATGGTCTGCGGGCGAAGGAGGAACGCCTCGAACGCGTCGACTGCCGCTGCTGCCGAGCCGCGCTCGCGCAGTTCGGCGGCGACGCCGTCCGGACCGATCTTGTCGAGCTTGTCGATCGTGATCAGAACGCCGGGGCGCTCGTCGCCGGTGAAGCCGAAGCTGTCGAGCATCCAGTCGAGCGCACGTCGATCATTGATGCGAACGGTCGCTCCTTCGAGGCCCAGCGCGTCGACCGCGTCGAGCGAGGCGACCATGAGCTCGGCCTCTGCGCGCGAGGAGTCGTCGCCGATGATGTCGATGTCGCACTGCACGAACTGGCGGTAGCGGCCCTTCTGGGGGCGCTCGGCGCGCCAGACCGGCCCGATCTGGATGGCGCGGAACACACCGGGGAGCTGCCCGCGGTTGCTCGCATAGAAGCGTGCGAGGGGAACCGTGAGGTCGTAGCGCAGACCCAGGTCTGCCAACGCGCTCTGATCGCCGGCGGCGTCACGGATCGCCTCGGCGTCGAGGCCGCGTCGCAGCACGTTGTATGCGAGCTTCTCGTTGTCTCCGCCGATGCCGGCGTGCAGTCGCGAGTACTCCTCGAGCGCGGGGGTCTCGATCTCGTCGAAGCCATGCGAGCGGTATCGATCGCGGATGACGGCGAGGACGCGCTCGCGGCGGGCCTTGTCGGCGGGGAGGATGTCGCGCATTCCGCGCGGCGGGTTCACAGTAGCCACGCCTCCATCTTTCCAGGTCGGCGGGGCGGCCTGCGGCCTCAGGCCCCCGATTCCGCCTCGCGGACCTCGGCCTCGACCGCTCTGAGCCGTTCTCGCAGTGCCCGTTCCGCATCCCAGCCCTCGGCGCGGGCGACCGCGACGAGAGCGAGCAGAGCGTCGCCCAGCTCGGTCTCCGAGGACGGCCTCGCGTCACCTGCCGCCGCATCCGCCCCGGCGACGACACCGGCCCCCGCCGCGCGACCGACGATCTTCTGCGCCAGAGCGAGCGCCGGCATCCCACGCGGGATCCCGTCGAGGACGCTCCGTCTCGTGCGCTTCTCCGCCGCCTTCGCGGCGTTCCAGTGCACGAGGACCTCTTCGGGCGTCGTCGCGACCTCTCCGGCGAAGACATGAGGATGCCGCCGCACCATCTTCTCGGTCAGCGTGGCGGCCACATCGTCGATGTCGAACGGGTCGTCCGGATCCTGCGCAGCGATCGCGGAGTGGAACAGCACCTGCCAGAGCAGGTCGCCGAGTTCTTCGCGCAGATCGTCTCTCGTGCCGTTCTCGACGGCGTCGATCACCTCGTGCGACTCCTCGATGAGGTACGGCACGAGATCGCGGTGGGTGATCTGCTGCGACCAGACGCAGCGCTCTCGCACCTCGCGCATCGTCTCGGCGGCGGCGCGCAGCGGGTCGCGGTGCGACTCTGCGCTCACTGGCCCTTCCTCGGACATCACCGTGCCTGCTTTCTTCGTCTCTGTCTCGTGATCACGATGTCACGACGCCCTGGCGTCGGTACGCGCGTGCACGCAGCGAGACGATGATCCCCGACAGCACGAGCGCCACGAGCGAGCCGACGAGCACGCCCAGGATCGCCTGGTCGCGGATGCCCGCATCGGTCGCGAAGGCGAGGTTCGCCAGCAGCAGCGAGACGGTGAAGCCGATTCCGCCGAGTGCGCCGGCGGCGACGATGTCGGCGAACGGCAGGGCGGGCGCCGCGCCCCGGGGGCGGATCCGCATCGCCAGCCACCCGAACAGGGAGATGCCGATGATCTTGCCGACGGGCAGTGCGACGGCGATTCCCCAGAAGGCGGGCGACAGTTCTGTCGGCGAGAGCGCGGGGATCACCACGAAGGCGGCGACGAACGCGAAGATCGGCAGGATCGCGCCGTTCACCGTCGGCTCGAGAGCGTGTCGGGTGCGTGCGGCGGGAACGGGCGACATCACGAGCCCGAGCATCACGCCCGCGATCGTGGCATGGATCCCCGAGGACGCCACCAGGCCCCAGGCGACGATGCCGACCACGACCATCGCGACGGCGACCGCCGGATGCCCCTTGGCATGCAGCAGCCTGCTGAGCAGCCAGAAGGCGACGACGGCGGCGACGGCGAGCGCGAGGAAGAGCCACTGCACATCGTGCGCGAACAGCACGGCGATGAAGATGATGCCGATGATGTCGTCGAGGATCGCCAGCGCGAGCAGGAACACCCGGACGTTCGACGGAAGCCCCCGGCCGAACATGGCGAGGACGCCGAGCGCGAAGGCGATGTCGGTCGCGGTCGGGATGGGCCAACCGGTCGCGGTCGCCGAGTCGCCCGCGATGAGGAGATAGACCGCGATCGGCACCAGCACACCACCAGCGGCGGCGATGGCCGGCTGCACGGCCTTGCTCGGCGAGTCGAGCTCACCGTGGGTCAGCTCATGCCGCAGCTCGATCGCCACGACGAGGAAGAACACCGCGAGCAGCCCGTCGGACACCCAGTGCTCGACCGAGAGGTCGAGGACGGTGCCGGGGATCGCGATATGGAAGTCGAGGACTGCGGCGAGCGCATCGTGCGAAGGGAGGTTCGCCAGCAGGATTCCCAGTCCTGCCGCGACGAGCAGGAGGACAGCGGGGAACTGCTGACCACGGAGGGGGTTCGCGGAGATGCGCATCGCCCCCATGGTAGTTGCGGCTGCCTCGCGCGTCTCACATCGTCATGCGTTCAGAGCACGGCCCCGAGCCGGGATACTCTCGAACGGTGACCCCCGAACACGCCTTCCCCGAGCCCACTGACACCTCGGCCATCCGCATCATCGGCCGTTTCGAAGCAGGCCGCGGCATTCCTGATGCCATGCGCACCGATGTGAGAATGCTCGGCGCCCTTCTCGGCCAGGTTCTGCGCGAGTCGGGCGGTGACGACCTCTTCGAGGACGTGGAGCGACTGCGACTGGCGACGATCCAGGCCTATGACGAGGAGACGTCCGACGCCTTCGACCGCGCTGCGGCGATCGCCGAGTCGTTCTCGATCGCGCGCGCCGACGAGGTCGCCCGCGCGTTCACCTGCTACTTCCACCTCGTCAATCTCGCCGAGGAGCACCAGCGCGTGCGGGTTCTGCGCGAGCGCGCCGGCCAGCCCGGTCGCGAGGATGCCGCAGACACGGTCGCCACCGCGTACGCCCGCCTGAAGACCGAGGTCGGCGATGACGAGGCTCGCCGTCGTCTCGAGGGCCTGCGCTTCCACCCGGTGTTCACCGCCCACCCGACCGAGGCGCGCCGTCGCGCCGTGTCGTCGAGCATCCGCCGCCTCTCCGATCTGCTCACGCAGCACGACGCGGCGAGCGAGGGCGGGTCCGAGGAGCACCGCGCCCGGCGTCGGATGCTGGAGGAGATCGACACCCTCTGGCGCACGGCACCGCTGCGAGCCGAGAAGCCGTCGCCGACCGACGAGGTGCGCACGGTCATGGGCGTGTTCGACGAGACGCTCTTCACCACCGTGCCGCACGTGTATCGCCGCATCGACGACGCACTGCGCGGTGACGACTCCGGCTCGAGCGCACCGGTCGTCCCGGCCTTCGTGCGCATCGGCTCCTGGGTCGGCGGCGACCGCGACGGCAACCCGTTCGTGACGGCATCCGTGACCCGAGAGGCGTCGCAGATCGCCTCCGACCATGTGCTGCGCGGTCTCGAGCGCGCGCTCGAGCGCATCGGCCGCACGCTCACCCTCAGCGCCGAGGACACTCCCCCGAGTGACGCCGTCTCGGCGCTCTGGGATTCGTTCGCGGCCGCCGAGCCGCGGGTCGCGCACGAACTGGCCGCCCGCTCCCCCGGCGAGCCCCACCGACGGGTGCTGCTCGCCCTGGCACATCGCGTCGCTGCCACCAGGCACGGCGACGAGGAGGGGTATGCCCGCCCGGAGGAGCTGCTCGAAGACCTTCGCGTGGTGCAGTCGTCGCTGTCGGATGCGGGTGCGAAGCGCCACGCCTTCGGAGGCGTGCAGCACCTGATCTGGCAGGTGGAGACGTACGGCTTCCACCTCACCGAGCTCGAGGTGCGCCAGCACTCGCAGGTGCACGCGAAGGCCCTCGCAGAGCTCGAGAGCGGCGAGGCGATCAGCACGCAGACCGAAGAGGTGCTCGAGGTCTTCCGCGCGATCGCCGAGATCCAGCGCGACCGCGGACTCCGTGCCGCCGGTCGTTACGTCGTGTCGTTCACGCAGGCCGCTTCCGACCTCGCGAACGTCCACAGGCTCGCGGCGCATGCGCTCGGCGACGATGCGCCCGTGCTCGACGTCGTGCCCCTGTTCGAGACCTTCGCCGACCTCCAGGCGGCTCCCGGCATCCTCGCCGAGGCGGTGACCTTCCCCGAGTTCCAGGCTCGCCTCGCAGCGACCGGGAACCGACTAGAGGTCATGCTCGGCTACTCGGACTCGTCGAAGGACGTCGGCCCGGTCGCCGCCAACCTCGCGCTGTACGAGGCGCAGGAGAAGATCGCGCAGTGGGCACAGGAGTCGGACATAGAGCTGACGCTGTTCCACGGACGCGGCGGCGCCCTCGGACGCGGCGGCGGACCGGCCAACTCGGCGATCCTCGCGCAGCCGCCGCACTCGGTCGACGGGCGCTTCAAGCTGACCGAGCAGGGCGAGGTCATCTTCGCCCGTTACGGCGAGCCTGCCATCGCCATGCGGCACATCGACCAGGTCGCCGCGGCGACCCTGCTCGCGTCCTCGCCGAGCGTCGAGAAGCACACGAGCGACGCCGCGGCGCGTTTCTCCGACATCGCCGCCGTCATGGACGCCTCGTCACGCGAGCGGTTCTTCTCGCTCGTGAAGGCCGAGGGCTTCGCTCCCTGGTTCGCCACGGTGACTCCTCTGGAGGAGATCGGTCTGCTCGCCCTGGGCTCGCGTCCCGCCAGGCGAGGGCTGTCGGTCGAGTCGCTCGAAGACCTGCGTGCCATCCCGTGGGTGTTCGCCTGGACCCAGGCCCGCATCAACCTGGCCGGTTGGTTCGGCCTCGGCACGGCTCTCGCCGCCGTCGGCGACGAGGGACGGCTCATCGAGGCCTACCGCGATTGGCCGCTGCTGCGCACCATGATCGACAACGTGGCCATGAGCCTCGCGAAGACCGACGAGCGCATCGCCCGCCAGTACCTCGCACTCGGTGACCGCGACGATCTCGCCCAGCTCGTGCTGGACGAGCTCGCGCTCACCCGCGAATGGGTCATCCGCCTCACCGGTGGCGTCGGGCTGCTCGAGAACAAGCCGATCCTGCAGCGCGCGGTGCAGTTGCGCACGCCGTACGTAGACGCGCTGTCACTGCTGCAGCTGCGCGCACTGCGCGCCCTGCGCGACCCCGGTGAGGCGACCGGATCCGGAGCCGACGACGAGCAGAAGCGCCTGCTGCTGCTCTCGGTCAGCGGCGTCGCGGCCGGTCTGCAGAACACCGGGTGATCGACGCCCATCGCGCCTGAGCAAGCGCATGCCGGTGCGAAGGTCCTCACATCGGCGTGCCCGCTAGAGTGAAAACTCCGCCCGATCCGGCGTACCCTCACGCGACACGATCGCACGCAGCACCATCCCCCGATCAGAAAGCTCTTTCGCGTGACCTCTTCGCCATCCGCCGACTTCCACCCGCTCGCAGAGTCCGTGCAGCCCGTGTTCGACACGGTGCTCGTCCGCAGCCCGCACGAGCCCGAATTCCAGCAGGCCGTGCACGAGGTGCTGAACTCGATCGCCCCTGTGCTGGCACGCAACCCGCAGTTCGTGGACGGCGGCATCCTCGACCGCCTGGTCGAGCCGGAGCGGCAGATCCTGTTCCGGGTGCCCTGGGTCGACGACGCCGGTCGCCTGCAGGTCAACCGCGGCTACCGCATCCAGTTCTCCTCGGTTCTCGGCCCGTACAAGGGCGGACTGCGCTTCCACCCCTCGGTGAACCTGTCGATCATCAAGTTCCTCGGCTTCGAGCAGATCTTCAAGAACGCGCTGACCGGTCAGGGCATCGGCGGCGGCAAGGGCGGCTCCGACTTCGACCCGCACGGCCGATCGGATGGCGAGATCATGCGCTTCTGCCAGTCGTTCATGAACGAGCTCTACCGCCACCTCGGCGAGCACACCGACGTCCCCGCGGGTGACATCGGCGTCGGCGGCCGCGAGATCGGGTATCTCTTCGGGCAGTACCGCAAGATCACCAACCGTCATGAGTCGGGCATGTTCACCGGCAAGGGCACCGGCTGGGGTGGCGCCGAGGTGCGCACCGAGGCCACGGGCTATGGCGCCGTGTTCTTCGCGCAGGAGATGCTCGGAGTCCACAACGACTCGCTCGACGGCAAGCGCGTCGGCGTCTCAGGCTCGGGCAACGTCGCGATCTACGCGATCCAGAAGGCATCGCAGCTCGGCGCGACCGCTGTCACCGCATCCGACTCCTCCGGATACGTCGTCGACGACGCCGGGATCGACGTCGACCTGCTGCGCCAGATCAAGGAGGTCGAGCGCGCCCGCATCGTCGAGTACGCGAACCGTCGCCCCGGCGCGCGCTTCGTCGAGGGCGGCAGCGTCTGGGAGGTTCCCGTCGACATCGCCGTGCCCTCTGCCACGCAGAACGAGCTCGACCTCGACGCTGCCGAGGCGCTCATCGCCAACGGCGTGCGCGCCGTCTCGGAGGGCGCGAACATGCCCTGCGTCCCCGCCGCCGTCGAGGCGTTCCAGGGCGCCGGCGTGCTCTTCGCGCCCGGCAAGGCCGCGAACGCCGGAGGCGTGGCGACCTCCGCACTCGAGATGAGTCAGAACGCCTCGCGTCAGCGGTGGAGCTTCGACGCCAGCGAGAACAAGCTGCGCGAGATCATGGCCGACATCCACAGCGCCGCGTTCGACGCCGCAGAGCGTTACGACGTCGCGGGCGACTACGTGGCCGGGGCGAACATCGCCGGCTTCGAGCGCGTCGCCGGCGCGATGCTCGCGCAGGGCGTGATCTGAGCCCACTCGCGTCCCGCACACAGGTGAAGAGCCGCCTCCCTCACGGGTGGCGGCTCTTCTGCATCCCGCGTCGTCAGCTCTCGTCGACCGGCACCTTCACGACCTTGTTGAATCCGGTCACCGCCTGGTTCTCGTCGAACGCGACGACCTTCTTGCGGAAGCCCCTCGTGATCACAGCGAGGTAGATCAGCCCGAGCGCCGTCCAGATCAGACCACCGGTCAGGGCGTCCGCGTGCAGGTTCGCCCACAGCAGTCCGGTGAGCAGCATGCCGATTCCCGGCATCACGATGTAGGAGAAGATGTCGCGCGGCGTGTGACGCCGACCCTTGCGGATCGCGAACCAGGCGATCACCGAGATGTTCACGAAGGTGAACGCGATCAGCGCGCCGTAGTTGATCCACGCCGCGATCAGCTCGAGCGTGAAGGGGATGGCGAGCAGTGAGATGGCGCCGACCAGCACGATGTTGAAGGTCGGCGTGTGCGTGCGGGGGTTGATGTAGCCGAAGGCCTTCTGCGGCAGCACGTTGTTGCGTCCCATCACGAGGAGCATGCGCGACACCGATGCGTGCGAGGCGAGCCCGGACGCCAGGGTCGCGCAGAAGCCCGCAGCCGTCAGCACGGCCATGAGCACGTTGCCGCCGACGAGGTTGCCGATGATCGGCAGGGTCGAGTCCTCGACGTACTGCATGTCGCCACCGGGAGCGAACTCGTTCCAGTCCGGGAACCGCAGCTGCGTCACGTACGCGGCCACGAGGAAGATCGCTCCGCCGAGCAGCACCGTGAGCAGGATCGCCTTCGGCATGATCTTCGGGTCCTTCGCCTCCTCGGCGTACATCGTCACGGCGTCGAAGCCGATGAACGAGAAGCAGACGATCGTGGCGCCCATGAGCACCGCGCTCATCGTCGCCCCGTCGTGGATGAACGGAGCTGCCGACGCGATCGTCCCCGCACCCTCACCACGCATCAGCTGGGCGACGACCATGACGACGAACACGACCATCACGACGATCGAGAACACGAGCAGGATCATGTTCATGTTCGAGGTGCCGCGCATGGTCATGTAGATGATGCTCGTGACGAGGATGCAGTAGAGCACCACCCAGATCCAGCCGGGGATGTCGGGGAACAGCGCCTCGAGGTAGCTGCGGATGATGAGGCAGTTGACCATCGGGAGAAGCACGTAGTCGATGAGCGAGGTCCAGCCGACCATGAAGCCGAGGTTCGGATGGATCGACTCGCGCACGTAGGTGTAGGCGGAACCGGCGCTCGGGATGGCACGGGAGATCTTGCCGTAGCTGATCGCCGTGAAGACCATCACGACGAGGGCGACGAGGTAGGCGGCGGGAACGACGTTGTCGGTGTCGCGAGCCACCATGCCGAAGGTGTCGAAGACGACGGTCGGCGTCATGTAGCCGAGACCGAGACCGACGATCGCCCAGAGACCGAGGTTGCGTCGCAGTCTTCCGCCGCCCTGCGCGAGCGGCTTCGTCTTGATGGGCGTGGCCATGAGTACTCCTTCGGGAACAGCGCATGGGTCGGACTTCGGGCGATCCGACGCTGACGCTCAGTATGTACCCGGGATATTCCTCAGCGGAAGAGCAGATCTGATTCGAAATACGCATTTAACATGCCGCGAACCGACTCGATTCGAAGATCCGGCCTCCGATCACCACCCGTCGGTGAGCACTCGATCCAGCATCGCGACCACGTGGTCGGCGCTCTCGATCGTCAGACAGAGCGGAGGCTTGATCTTCAGCACGTTCGATCGCTCGGAGGTCGTGAGCACGATCACGCCCAACTCGCGCATCCGCTCGCAGATCGCTGCGGCCTCGGCATCCGCCGGCTCCATCGTCTCGCGATCGCGCACCAGCTCGACGCCGAGATAGAGCCCCTGGCCGTGCACGGGACCGATCAGCGGATGCCGCTCCGCGAGCGCACGAAGAGCGTCTGCCAGATGTCCACCGACCTCGAGGGCGTTGCGCTGCAGATCGTCCTCGACCATGGCGTCGAGCACGGCGAGGCCGACGCTGCTGCTGAGGGTGCTGCCACCCGCTGAGGAGAAGAACTGCCCCTGGCTGCTGAGCGCGTCGGCGATCCGCTTCGATGTGATCACGCCCCCGATGGGGAAGCCGTTGCCCATCGGCTTGGCGATCGTGACGATGTCGGGGACCACTCCGGACTGCTCGAACCCCCAGAAGGTCGATCCCATGCGACCGAAGCCCACCTGCACCTCGTCGGCGATGCAGAGGCCACCCCGCGCGCGCACGAGTTCGTAGGCGCCTGCCAGGTAGCCGTCGGGCAGGAGCACTCCCCCGGCGTTTCCGAGCACGGACTCGCACAGGAAGGCTGCGGGCTCTCGGCCGTCCGCGACGAGACCGCCGAGGTCTGCGGCGAGATCGGCGAGGTAGCGGCCGGCCGTGTCGTCTCCGCGGTAGGTGCCGCGGAACGGGTTGGGCACGTCGGCGACGTGCACCCAGTCGGGCCGCGTCTCGAGAGCATGCGGGTTGTCGTAGGCGCTGGTCGTGACCGCATCGCTTGCCATCGTCCACCCGTGGTAGGCCTCTCGGAGCGCCACCACCGTGCGTCGTCCGGTGGCCGCCTGCGCCAGACGGATGCCGAGATCGACCGCCTCCGAGCCGCTGTTCACCAGCAGCACCGTATCGAGACCGCTCCTCTCGGGCATCAGCGCGATCAGCCTCTCGCTGTACTCGGCGAGATCGCGGAACAGGAACCGCGAGTTGGTGGCGAGCGTCTTCAGCTGCCGGTTCGCGGCCGCCGCGACTCCGGGATGACCATGGCCGAGTCCCGCGACGTTGTTCACCATGTCGACATAGCTGCGACCGGTCGTGTCGACGAGATGGTGCCGCCAGCCGCGTTCGATCTGCGGCGGATGCTCGTAGTAGCGCTCCTGAGCGCTCGCGAAGATGCGCTCCCTGCGCTCGAGCTCCTGGGCGGCCTCGTCGTGCTGCGCGTGGGAGGGAAGCCCGAGCAACGCAGCCGAGTCGGCGGTGAAGCGGCACCACGCCGCGACGCGATCGGGTGCCACGAGATGCGCGGTGACTGACGTATCGGGCCGCGGCGCCGGAAGCGGCGGAGCATCGGCTCGGCTGAGACCGATGATGATCGTCCTGTTCTCGAACGATGCCGCGAGCCTGCCGATGCTCTCGCCCCGTTCGACTCGGCCGCTGCGGTTCGGCTCGAGGTCGGCGCCCCGGAGCTCGAGCACCCACCCGGTGTCGAGCGCGATGCGCACCCCACCCTCTGTGGTCTTGAGCTCGCCCTCTGCCGGCGCGATCATCCGCGACGACGGCCCAGGGGCGACGTGCACTTCGGTCTCGATCGGCCAGGTGGCCGCAGCGCTCGCGGTGTCGACCGCCGTGCGGGTGAGCCGGAACACGCCGTAGGGCACGACGGCAGCTCGCGCACCCCGCGCGTGGGCCTCGGCGACGAGGAGCGCCTCGGCGTCGGGATGCGCCCACCGGCCTGCGCCCAGCCCCTCGGCCTCGACACCGGGGTCGACCACGACGACGCGACCGTCGAGCTCCGGAAGAAGGGTCGACAGCTCGGGGCGCTCATCGTCAGCAGCGTCGAGTGGCGAACGGCCGGGCTCAGGAGTCTCGGGCTCAGGAGTCCCGGGCTCGGTCTTCTCGGGCTCGGGAGCCTCCGCCACTGCTGCCTCGGGCTCTTGCGCCTCGGGCTCTTGCGCCTCGGGCTCCCGGGTCTCCGGCTCCGGCACCGCCGTGTGCGAGGCGGTCGGCGTCGGCGCCTCGAACTCCGGCGACTCGAACCCGAGCCGAGCGAGCACCAGCTCGGTCGCCTCGGCGAGCGGAACCGCCGTCGCGGCGTCGAAGATCGCCTGCTCGCCGGCGATCCGCTCGCGGGCATAGGCGTTGTCTCCGTCGATCGCGAGCTGTCTCCACCCGCTGGCGACGAGCAGAGCCGCTCGCAGCACGACCAGTGGCCACACGGCGAGCGCTTCGTCACGGCTGAGCGGCGCGTCGGCATGGAACGCGGCCACGGTATCGAGGGCACGGAGCGGGCGCTCCGGCTCGTGGTGCAGCATCGACGAGACGCATACGGCCAGTTCGGCGACCCGCCAGCCGAGCCCCAGATCGCCCAGGTCGAGGACGGTGTGCGGGTGCAGCCGGGAATCGTCACCGCGCGTCCCGGTGACGTTGTCGTCGGTGAGGTCGCCGTGGATCGGCTGCACCGGCAACGCAGCGGCCACGATCGACAGTGCCTTGTGCGCGTCCTCCGCGGCCGTGCGCACGCGGGAGCGCAGCTCGGCCTCCGTCACCGCCGGGGCGAGCGCGCTGATCTGGGCATAGGCGACGCGCATGTCCCACATCTGGTCGCGCTCGAGCCCTGGATGCGCGAGACCCGCGAGCGCGTTCACGGATGCCGCCGCCAGCGCGCCGAACTCGGCGAGGACCACGGGAGCCAGATACCCCGCATCGACCATCGGCTCACCCGCGGCGAACTCACTGCGGCGCACCGCGAATCCCCGCCAGCGCTGCGTGAGCTGACCGTCGAGTCCGGGGAGCACGGCGGGAACCCGCACGCCGGCCGCGCGATAGGCATCGAGCGCCGCATGCTGCGCGGCTCTCGCGTCGTCACCGAAGACGGGGTTGTCGACGCGCAGCACGCTGCGCGAGCCGTCCGGCTCGACCAGCACGAAATTGCGGTCCTGATTGCTGCCGAGCTCGGTCGCCACCGCCTCGACTCCGTAGCATTCGCGAGCGATCAGCGCGGCGTCGTCCGTGCTGATGTCCGGTCGGACGAGCCCCGCGCCGTCACTCACCCGCGACCCGCCGCGCGACCGTCGGCGTCGAGACGCACATCGTCGGCGTGCCGGGCCAGCGAGCTGCCGTAGCGCTCGGTCAGCTGCACCATGAGGTCGGGGGTGTCGCGATCCACGCCGAAGACGTGCCCGGGGAAGTCGAGTTCGGGTTGCGCGGCGGAGATCTTCTCCTCCCTGTCGGGAGACAGGAGCTGCACGGGATCTCCGACCGCGACCCAGCCGATCGGCACGACCGTTCCGGCCGGGAGCACCGCTCGTCGGTGCACGATGGCGTTCACCCGCACCTCGCATCGATCCCCGACCAGCGCACCGTTGAAGATCCGTGCCCCGGACGCGAAAAAGACCTCTTCGCCCACGGTCGCGCCGGCGATGCTCGCGAGCGTTCCCACGAGGGTGTGCGCACCGATGTGCACGGCGTTCGCGGCCGTGGCTCTGATGAGCGCGTTCTCCATCACGATCACGTGCTCGCCGATCGTGATCGGCCCTCCTTCTGCGGTGATCACGGCGCCATGGAGCACCTGGCAGTCAGGGCCGATGGTCACGTCTCCGGAGATCACGGCGGTGGGAGCGACGACGGCGGTGTCATGGATCCGGGGCCGAGCCCCGAGGTGCTCGTACAACATGACGCCAGCGTAGCGCCGCCGCATACGTGTCGAGAAGGCTGACCGAGCCTCCTGCTACGCTGACGCCCATGAAGTGCAGCTGACTCGATCCCTCCCCCGCCTCCGACCGCCGTTCGGCGTGCCCGGGGCTCCATCGATCGAAAGGCGCATCGCCATGCACTCCCACGACCTTCCCCTGTTCGGACGCACTGCTCTGGTGACCGGCGTCTCCCGCAGACGCGGCATCGGATTCGCGACCGCGACGACGCTCGCGTCTCTCGGCGCGAACGTGTTCTTCCACCACTTCCGCCCCCATGATCTCGACCACCCGTGGGGCGGGGACGACCTCGACGCGGTTCGCGCCGGCATCCACGACTCCCTCGCATCCGGGGCCGTGATGGGCGACGCCCAGGCGGATCTCCGCGACCCGGCCAGCATCGACCCTCTGCTCGACGCGGCATCAGCGCTCTCGGGTCGGCTCGACATCGTCATCTGCAACCAGGCGATGAGCGGCGGCGACGGCACGATCTTCGACATGACCGCCGACCGACTCGACGCGCACTGGCAGGCCAACACCCGCGCCTCGCTGCTGCTCACAGCCGGGCTGGCGAATCGAGTACGCCGAGAACTCGGCGGTGCAGAGACTCCGGTCGGTCGCCCCGGCGACAGCATCCCGTCGCTCGGCCCCTTCGAGAAGCCAACCGCTCACGTCGTCTGGATGACCTCGGGTCAGGGGCACGGGGCGATGCGCGGCGAGATCTCGTACGCGACGAGCAAGGCCGCGCTCGCGGGGATCACCCGTTCGACTGCGGCCGAGCTGCTCGATGTCGGGATCGTGCTGAACACCGTCAATCCGGGTCCGGTGAACACGGGCTACCTCGATGCCGACACCACGGATCGCGATCTGTCGGGCGTCGAGGACTGGATCGCGGGCACGCCGTTCGGCCGTGTCGGTCGCCCCGACGACCCTGCCCGCCTGATCGGCTGGCTGTGCACGGACGCCGGCTCGTGGGTGGTCGGCCAGGTGCTGACCACCGACGGCGGATTCTCGCTGTAGCCGGTTCCCGTCACCCGACCTTCGCCGGCTCGGGGAAGATCGCTGTGAAGAGCTGGTCGACCCAGTCGAGCAGCTCGGCCGCCTGCAGCGGTTCGAGTCCCACTCCCACGGCGGCGGGCACTGTCGGCATCGGCACGACGAGCGCCTCGCCCCCGCCGACCAGCTTCGCCTTGGGGTACAGCCGCTGCAGGCGCACTTTGATCGAGTCCTCGAGTCGAGCCGGTGCGATGCGCAGGTTCGAGCCCATGACCACGACGTCGGAGAGCCCGGCTCTGGCTGCACGACGGCGAAGGCGGGAGACCGCGATCAGGCCCGTGACCTCGTCGGGAGGGGTGCCGTAGCGGTCGGTGAGCTCGTCGATGACGAGATCGATCGCGTCGTCCTTCGCCGTCGCCGTCGACGCCGCTGACAGCTTCTGATATGCCTCGAGACGAAGTCGCTCGCTGTCGATGTAGTACTCGGGGATGCGCGCGTCCAACGGCAGCTCGAGGCGCAGCTCCTGGCCCGACTCGACGTCTTCGCCACGGAACGTCGCGACGGCCTCGCCGATCATCCGGAGGTAGAGGTCGAATCCGACCCCGGCGATGTGTCCGGCCTGTTCACCGCCGAGCAGGTTGCCGGCGCCTCGAAGTTCGAGGTCTTTGAGCGCGACCTGCATTCCCGACCCCAGGTCGTTGTTGACGGCGATCGTCTGGAGGCGGTCGGCCGCCGTCTCGCTGAGAGGCTTCATCTCGTCGTAGAGGAAATACGCATAGGCGCGCTCGCGACCTCGACCGACACGTCCGCGCAGCTGGTGCAGCTGGCTGAGCCCGTACTTGTCGGCCCTGTCGATGATGATCGTGTTCGCGTTCGCGATGTCGAGACCCGTCTCGATGATCGTGGTCGAGACGAGCACGTCGAACTTGCGCTCCCAGAAGTCGTCGACGACCTGCTCGAGCGCGTGCTCGCCCATCTGACCGTGCGCCACGGCGATGCGCGCCTCGGGCACGAGCTCGGCGAGCTGGGCAGCGACGCGCTGGATCGACTGCACGCGGTTGTGCACGAAGAACACCTGACCCTCGCGCAGGATCTCTCGACGGATCGCCGCCGCCATCTGCTTGTCGCTGCGGGGTCCGACGAACGAGAGGATCGGATGCCGGTCCTCCGGCGGCGTCGCGAGCGTCGACATCTCGCGGATGCCCGTGACAGCCATCTCGAGCGTGCGCGGGATGGGCGTCGCGCTCATCGCGAGGATGTCGACATTCGTCTTCATCTTCTTGAGGGTGTCCTTGTGCTCGACGCCGAAGCGCTGCTCCTCGTCGATGATCATCAGGCCGAGGTCTTTGAACATGACCTGATCGGTGAGGATGCGGTGGGTGCCGATCACCATGTCGACCGTGCCGTCGAGCAGGCCGTCGAGAGTGAGACGCGCCTCCTTGTCGGTCTGGAAGCGCGACAGCGGACGCACCTTGACGGGGAATCCGGCGAAGCGCTCGGTGAACGTCTCGAGGTGCTGCTTGACGAGCAGCGTCGTCGGCACGAGCATCGCGACCTGCTTGCCGTCCTGGATCGCCTTGAACGCCGCGCGCACGGCGACCTCGGTCTTACCGAAGCCGACGTCGCCCGACAGCAGCCTGTCCATCGGGATCGGCCGCTCCATGTCGGCCTTGATCTCGTCGATGGTCTGCAGCTGATCGAGGGTCTCGGCGAACGGGAACGCCTCTTCGAGCTCGCGCTGCCAGGGCGTGTCCGGGCCGAACGCGTGACCCTTCGCGCTCATCCGCGCCGAATACAGCTTGACCAGCTCGACGGCGATGTCGCGCACGGCCTTGCGAGCCTTGCCCTTCGCCTGCGACCAGTCGCTGCCGCCCATCTTCGACAGGGTCGGCCCCTCGCCGCCGACGTACTTCGAGAGCAGGTCGAGCTGATCGGTGGGCACGTAGAGCTTGTCGCCGGGATAACCGCGCTTCGACGGGGCGTACTCGAGCACGAGATAGTCGCGCACGGACTTCGTCGCGTTGCGCCCGCCGGTCGACACCTCGCGCTGCGTCATCTCGACGAATCGGCCGATGCCGTGCGTGTTGTGCACGACGTAGTCGCCCTGCTTGAGCTGCAGCGGATCGACGACGTTCTTGCGACGCGACGCGAGCTTCTTGACGACGCGCTGGTCTCCGCCGATCGTGCGCCCGTAGAACTCGTTGTCGGTGAGGACGGCGAGCTTGGCCTCGGGGATCTGGAATCCGGCCTCGACCGAGCCGGTGACGAGAGTCGCAACGCCGGTGTCGGGCGCGTCGGTCAGCTCGGACACGATGCGGGCGGCGATCCCTCGGTCGGACAGCACGTCGCGGGCACGGTCGACGAGGCCCGCTCCGGCGGCGATCACGACGACCCGCCAGCCGTCTGCGACCTTCGCCTCGACGAACGAGATCGCGCCGTCGACGTTGCCGTGGAACGACGGGATGACCGAGGCGTCGATGGTCTCGGCGTCCTCGCCGCCCATCGAGAACGGGCTCAGTCGCCACCAGACGCCACCGCGATCGCGGACGACCTCGCGCAGCCGGGCGATGGTGAGGAAGTCGCCGGCGCCGAGATCGATGGGGGCCGACGCGCCGGAGGTCGCCGCGCTCCAGGCCGCGTCGAGGAACTCGCGGTTGGTCTCGCCCAGTGTGATCGCACGGGCGCTCGACCGCTCGGGGTCGACGACGGCCGTCGCGACACCCTCGGGCAGGTACTCCGCGAGCGACTTCAGCGGACCGGAGACCGCCGGAAGAAGAGACTCCATGCCCTCGACCGGGATTCCCTCGGCCATCTTCTCGAGCATCCCCGCGATCGCCGGGAACCCGCCGATCAGCGCTCGCGCGCGATCGCGAACGTCAGGAGTCAGCAGCAGCTCGCGGCTCGGCGGCAGATCGACGCCGTCGACGTCGCCCGGGAGCGAGCGCTGATCAGCGACGGAGAACGAGCGGATCTGGTCGATCTCGTCGCCGAAGAACTCGACGCGGAACGGATGCTCCGAGATCGGGGGGAACACATCGAGGATGCCGCCTCGGACGGCGAACTCGCCTCGGCGCGACACCATGTCGACGCGCGAATAGGCGCGCTCGACCAGCTGCTCGACGACGTGGTCGAGTTCGTGACCGCGGCTCGCGGTGCGCAGCTCGAGAGGCGCGATCTCACCGAGGTTGCCAGCGATCGGCTGGAGGGCGGCTCGCACGGAGGCCACGACGACGAGGGGGTGATCGCCCGACCATTCCGCGATGCGACGCAGGGTCTGCAGTCTCTGACCCACCGTGTCGGTGCTGGGGCTGAGTCGCTCGTGCGGCAGCGTCTCCCACGCGGGGAAGGTCACGACCTCGGCATCGGGGATGTACGCGGTGAGCGCGGCAGCGAGACTCTCGGCCCGCCTGCCCGTCGGGACGACGGTCAGGAGCGCGGCGGGATGCCCCGCTGCCCGGCGCTTCTCGAGCAGACCCGCGAGCGCCGGAGCGTCGAGTCCGTCGACCAGGCCGAGATCGGCATCGGTCTGGGCCCACGTCAGGGCGTCACGAAAAAGAGATGCCTCTTCCAAGGCGCGCAGAATCCCCGGCACAGTCACCGGACAAGCCTAGCCGCGGCCGCAGACACCGGCATCGGGATCGTCCCGGACCCGCGCTGCGAGACCCGTAGGATGCCGGGATGGAACCGGTCACTCTCACCACCGAGCGCCTCGTCCTGCACGTGCCGGACGAGTCCGACATCGACGCGATCACCGCGGCCTGTCAGGATCCGGAGATCCCTCGATGGACCACCGTGCCGAGCCCGTACACGCGCGAGCACGGCGAAGGGTACGTCCGCCTGATCGGCGAGTGGTGGGCCGATGGCAGTCAGGCGATCTGGTGCACCTATCGCGACGACGAGCTGGTGGCCTCGATCGGACTGCACCGCATCGTCGAGCACTCGACCGGCGGGGACGCCGAGATCGGCTACTGGGTCACGGCATCCGCCCGCGGCAACGGCTACCTCGTCGAGGCTGCGCGCGCCGTCGTCGACTGGGCGTTCGACGAGCTCGGCCTCGCCCGCCTCGGCTGGCGTGCGGTCGCGGGCAACGTCCCGTCGGCCCGAGCCGCCCGCGCCCTCGGGTTCCGGTATGAGGGTCTGGGGCGACAAGCGCTCACGAGCGACCGCGGGCGTGATGACGGATGGTTCGGCGGGCTCCTCGCGACCGACGATCGCACCCCGGTGGACTGGCCGATCCTCTGAGGAAGCGCCCTAGCCGCGTGTCCGACGTCGGTGGCAGGATGAGCGCATGCCTGAGATGCCGGAGGTCCAGGGCCTGACCGCCTTTCTCGCCGAACGCACGGTGGGGCGCACGATCGTCCGGACGAGCGTGGGCGCGATAGCTGCTCTGAAGACCTACGACCCGCCCAACACGGCTCTGCACGGGGCAGAGATCACCGCAGCATCTCGCCGAGGCAAGTTCATCGTGCTCTCGTGCGGCGACGACCTGCACCTCGTGTTCCATCTCGCCAAGGCAGGCTGGCTGCGGTGGTACGAGACACTGCCGACGACGCTCATCAAGCCCGGCAAGTCACCCATCGCCGTGCGGGTGGGCCTCGACGACGAGAGCGGCTTCGACCTCACCGAGGCGGGCACGAAGAAGTCGCTCGCCGTCTATGTCGTCCGCGACCCGGAAGAGGTGCCCGGCATCGCCCGCCTCGGCCCGGATCCACTCGAGGAGACCTTCACGCGTGATGTGTTCGCCGGGCTGCTCGACGGCCGGCGGACGCAGATCAAAGGGCTGCTGCGCGACCAGAGCGTGATCGCCGGGATCGGCAACGCCTACTCCGACGAGATCCTGCACGCCGCGCGCATGTCGCCGTACGCGATCGCCGCCACGCTGAGCGGCGACGAGATCGATCGGCTGTACGCCGCCATGCGGACGACGCTGACGGATGCCGTGGCCGAGGCCTCCGGCAAGCCGCCGGCCGACCTCAAAGACGCGAAGCGCCGGGGTATGCAGGTGCACGCCCGTCGCGGCGAGGCGTGTCCGGTGTGCGGCGACACCGTGCGCAGCGTCTTCTTCGCCGACCGCTCGATGGAGTACTGCCCGACCTGCCAGACCGGGGGCAAGCCGCTCGCCGATCGCCGCCTGTCGCGGCTGCTCAAGTAGCACTTCGACGCGGAATGAAACGCAGTCGGATGTGTTGAGTACACTCAGAGCATCAACGTGCTCCGGGGTCGGTGAGAATCCGAACCGGCGGTGACAGTCCGCGAGCGTCTCGGTTCTCCGAGGTGCCGATCCGGTGGAATTCCGGGACCGACGGTGGTGCGAGGCCCAGCCTCGCTAGTCCGGAAGGGAGGCAGCACGGTGCGCCGCCGCGCGCGCGTTCTGTCGACGTCTCCTCCCGAGGAGAATCCCCGGAGCCTCAGAGAGGACCACGGATGGCAGTGAACGAGGCGGAACGGCGGGCGATGACCCGTGCGCTCGAGCTCGCGACGCTCGGCCCACGGGGCGTGAACCCTCAGGTCGGTGCCGTCATCCTCTCCCCCGAGGGCGAGATCATCGCCGAAGGCTGGCACCACGGCGCAGGCACGCCGCACGCCGAGGTCGATGCGCTCTCGAAGCTCGCACCCGGCGCGGCCGACGGCGCGACCGCTGTCGTCACCCTCGAACCCTGCAACCACACAGGGCGAACCGGCCCGTGCGCCGTCGCGCTCATCGACGCGGGCGTCTCGCGCGTCGTCTACGCACTCGACGACCCGGGCGAGGTCTCGGGCGGCGGCGGCGAGCGTCTCCGCGCCGCGGGGGTGAGCGTCGACTCGGGCGAACAGGCCGATGCCGCGCACGCGATCATCGGGGACTGGCTCACCGCTCAGCGTCTGGGGCGCCCGCACGTCACGGTGAAGTGGGCCCAGTCCCTCGACGGTCGGGCTGCGGCATCCGACGGCAGCAGCCAGTGGATCACCGGACCGCAGGCCAGGGCCGACGTCCATCGACGTCGAGCCGCTGCGGATGCGATCGTCGTCGGAACCGGCACCGTGCTCTCTGACGACCCCTCGCTGACGGCCCGCGACGGCGACCTGCTCTACGACCGGCAGCCGATTCCGGTCGTGATCGGCTCGCGCTCGACCCCCGACGACGCGTCGATCCGTCGGCACCCGAAGACACCGCTCTTCTTCGACACGCACGACCTGAGCGCCGTGCTCGCCGACCTGCATTCACGCGGCGTCCAGAGCGTGTTCGTCGAAGGGGGTCCGACCCTGGCGAGCGCGTTCATCGCAGCCGGACTCGCCGACCGCGTGCTCGCCTACGTCGCTCCCGTGCTGCTCGGCGGCGATCGACTGGCGCTCACCGACATCGGCGTCGACACCATCGACGCCGCCCGACGCCTGACGATCGAGGAGTGGCTGCCCCTCGGTGCAGACCTGCTCGCCGTCGCACACCCCGTGCTCACCACCGAAGAAGGAGCCGCCTGATGTTCACCGGAATCATCGAGGAGATCGGCGAGATCACCGCGATCGCGCCCGCCGGAGACGGGTGGCGTCTGACGGTCAGGGCCCCCAGAGCTGTGTCCGACGCCGTGCACGGCGAATCCATCGCGGTCTCCGGCGTCTGCCTCACGGTCGTCGATTCGACAGCCGACACGTTCGACGCCGACGTGATGAAGCAGACCCTCGACGTCGCCGCCCTCGGCGGAGCGACCGTCGGCACTCGCGTGAACATCGAGAAGGCGATGCCGGTCGGCGCCCGCCTCGGCGGTCACATCGTGCAGGGTCACGTCGACGGTGTCGGCAGCGTGCTCGAGGTGCGCCCCGGCGAGCAGTGGAGCGTGCTGCGCATCTCGCTGCCAGACGACCTCGCGCCACTCGTCGTCGACAAGGGCTCCATCTCGGTCGACGGCACCTCGCTCACGGTGAGCGCGGTCAGCCCCGTCGACGTCGATGTCCACTGGTTCGAGATCTCGCTCATTCCCGAGACTCTCGCCGCCACCACCCTCGGCTCGCGTGCGGTCGGCGACCGCGTGAACCTCGAGACCGACATCCTCGCCCGGCACGTCGAACGTCTGCTGGCGTTCAGGGCAGCACCGGAAGGAGGCTCGCGATGAGCCTTTCCACCATCCCCGAGGCCCTCGAGGCCCTCCGCGCCGGGCGACCGGTCCTCGTCGCAGACGACGAGAACCGCGAGAACGAGGGCGACGTCATCCTCTCGGCAGAGCTCGCCACGCCCGAATGGGTCGCCTGGACGGTTCGCTGGTCATCCGGCTTCATCTGCGCGCCGATGCCCGCCGACCTCGCCGACAACCTCAACCTGCAGCCGATGGTCGCGGCATCCGAGGACGCACGCTCGACCGCCTACACGGTGAGCGTCGACGCGGCAGAGGGCGTGACCACCGGCATCAGCGCTCACGACCGCGCCCACACGCTGAACGTCCTGGCCAACCCCGAGTCGACCGCGACGAGCATCATCCGCCCCGGACATGTGCTTCCTCTCCGCGCGGTCGACGGCGGCGTGCGCGAGCGCAGCGGTCACACCGAGGCCGCTGTCGACCTGATGAAGCTCGCGGGTCTGCGCCCGGTCGGCGCGATCGCCGAGGTCGTCGCCGAGGACGGCAGCATGATGCGGCTTCCCGGGCTCATCGAGCTGGGTGCGCGCGACGGCGTGCCGGTCATCACGATCGAGCAGCTCATCGCGCATCTCAACGAGACCGACCCCACCGGCTGGTCTCCCGAACGAGCCAGCAGGCGCGTGAGCCTGCGCGCGGATGCGACCGTGCCCACCACGCACGGCACGTTCCGCTTCCTGGCGTACAAAGACAGGGTGACCGGCACCGATCACATCGCCGTCGTGTCGGGCGAGCTGAGCGAGACCGCTCTCGTGCGGGTGCACTCGGAGTGCCTGACGGGCGAGGCGTTCGGGTCGCTCAAGTGCGAGTGCGGCCCCCAGCTCGACGCCGCTCTCGACGCGATCGAGCAGGACGGCGGCGTCGTCATCTACATGCGGGGCCATGAGGGCCGGGGCATCGGGCTGATCAACAAGCTCCGCGCGTACAGCCTGCAGGAGGAGGGCCTCGACACGGTCGACGCGAACCTCGCGCTGGGGCTCCCGGCCGACGCCCGCGACTACGCGGCTGCGGCGGGAATCCTCGCCGACCTCGGTGTGTCGAAGGTGCGCCTGCTGACGAACAACACCGACAAGGTGAATCAGCTGCGCGGCCTCGGACTCGATGTCGTCGAGCAGGTGCCGCTGATCGTCGGCGTCGGACCCAACAACCACCAGTACCTCGAGACCAAGCGTGACCGGATGGGTCACATCATCGGAGAGGCGGAGCTCGCAGAGGCTCTTGCCGACGGACGGAAGGACGACGCATGAGCGGCGCAGGAGCACCCAAGACCGAGAAGATCGACGGACGCGGACTGAAGGTCGTCATCGTGGCCGGCACGTGGCATGACGTGATCACCGACGGCCTGATCGCCGGTGCGCAGCGCGTCCTCGACGAGGCCGACGCCGCATACCGGCTCGTGCGCGTGCCGGGTTCGTTCGAGCTCGCTCTCGCCGCGCAGGCCGCGTTCGCGGGCGGGGCGGACGCCGTCGTCGCCCTCGGCGTGATCATCCGCGGCGGAACCCCGCACTTCGAGTACGTCTCGGCCGCGACGACCGACGGACTGACCCGCGTCTCGCTCGATGCGGGCAAGCCCGTCGGCTTCGGCGTGCTGACGCTCGACGACGAGAAGCAGGGCCTCGACCGCGCCGGTCTCGAGGGCTCGAAGGAGGACAAGGGCGCGGAGGCTGCGGATGCCGCGCTGCGCACCGCGCTCCTCGTGCGCGCACTGCGGGGCTGACAGGTCAGCCTGCCCTTGCTGGCGCGAGCACCTCGCGTGCTCCTAGCGTGAGGGTATGGAGACTCTGCGTCATGTCGTTCTGTTCGTCCACCTGATCGGCTTCGCCGTGCTCTTCGGCGCCTGGGCGGTGCAGGCCTTCGCGGCAAGCGCGAGTTCACCCGTCTGATGAGCATCGGCATGACGATCGCCGCGGTCGCGGGCCTCGCACTCGCAGCACCGTGGGGTCTCCCCGAGGGCGTCGAGATGAACTACGCCAAGATCGGCACGAAGCTCGTCGTGCTCCTCGTGATCGGTGCGCTCCTCGGCATCGGCACCTCGAAGCAGCGCAAATCCGGATCCGTGCCCGTCGCGATGTTCTGGCTCGTCGGCATCCTGACGGCGCTCAACGCAGGCATCGCGGTCATCTGGCGCTGAACCGCGGATCACTCGGTCACGAGCGCAGCGGTACTCGCACGTCTGCGCCCGCTTCCTCGGTCAGCCGCTCCCCCATCTGCGCGAACGTCGGCTGCGCGATGAACCCACCGGCGAACAGCGCCTGTCCCTGAGCGAATCCCTGGGCCCGGCGGATGTCGTCCTCCCCGACGAAGCCGAACACGTCCGCCAGTTCGGCGATGTCCCGCGGGGCGTTCACGCGCATGAGGCCGAGGTTGTCGCACTGCGAGAGCACGTTGGGGTGGATCTTGGTCGGGCGCTGCGTCGACAGGAAGAGCCAGAGGCCGAACTTGCGTCCCTCGGCCGCGATCTGAACGAGCCTCTCGGTGACAGCCTTCTCGACGGCGGTGCGCGGCTCGGGTGAGCAGAGGTTGTGCGCCTCGTCGATCACGATGAGGAGCGGCCGACGGCTCTCTCGCTGCATCCACAGCGCCTCGAGCACGGCGAGCGCCGCCACCTTCGGCTCCGCGGGGTGGTCGAATCCCCCGAGGTCGAGGACGGTGGCCCTCGGCCTTTCAGCGATCACATCGACTACGGATCCGGCTCCTCTGGACCAGAGGTCCCACTCGAGCACCTGCAGGTTCTCCATGCGATTCGCGAGCCGGATATGCGCCGGGTCTCCTGTCGCGCGGAACTGTCTCAGCATGTCGTCGGCGTCGAAGTCCGTGGTGCTGACGGGCCAGTGGAGCAGGACGTTGTACTCCTCGGCATCGGCGATCGGGTCGATCTGCAGAACCGCGGCCTTGGCGGCCGGAGACAGATCGATGTATCGGGCGTGCAGCTTGTCTCCCTCTCCGTGACCCGATCGGAACACGCGGATGTCGGTCTGCGCGATGGCGGCCGCATGCTCGGTCGAAGCGCCTGCTCTCGTCTCTGCCAGCCTCACGAAGTCGGCATTCGGATCGAGGATGAGCATCGGCAGTTCGGTGTGCAGCAGGAGCTGCTCGAGCACGACGCCGAGCGCGTATGTCTTCCCGCTGCCGCTCTGGCCGCACCAGAACGTATGTCGGTTGAAGCGGCGTGCGTCCAGCTGCACAGACGTTCCCGCATCATCCGTCATCGTGCCTATGGTCAGTTCGGTCATGCCCGGCCTCCCGCCCTTCGTCGGCCTCCAGCCTGCCTCGGACTCCCGACGGGGTCATCACACTTCTCGGGTGACGCGGCTCGCCCGTCCAGGTGGTCGACGGACGTCCTCCGCCCGTCGGCCGCTCCCCGGATCGGCTAGGACGCGAGCGCCTTCGCCTTGAGCGTCTCGAACTCGGCCTGGGTGATCACGCCCGAGTCGAGCAGACCCCGCGCCTTCGTGATGTCGTCCGCCGGCGAAGAGCCTGCGGTCTCCCGGATGTAGGCGGTCTGAGCCGCTTGCAGTTCGGCGATCTGCTCGCCGCGCCGCTGCGCCATCCCCTGCCCGCGGGCGATGAGATACACGAGTGATGTCAGGAACGGGAGGAAGACGAGGAAGATGATCCACACCGCCTTCAGCCACCCGTTGAGAGAGCTGTCTCGGAAGATGTCGCCGATGATCGTGAAGACGACCATGAGGTACGAGATGAAGACGAAGGCCCAGAAGAACCAGGCCACGAGATCCCAGATGGACATGCGCGATGCCTTTCGGTCGGAGGTGGTGAGTACCAGCTCCGAAGCTAGCCACGTGAGGATGCGCCCGCGTCACCCTGCCCGGGTGACCCGTCCTGCACCGCGGGGACGGGATTCACCGAGATGACCTCGATGTGGAGGTCGTCGAAGGCTCCGAGAAGACCCAGCAGGCGCGGCTGATCGTCGACCGGTCCGAGGATGCTCGTGAGTCCGCCTGGTCGGTCCTGCACCGTGAAGCCGTCCAGCGCCTGTGCGAGCTGCGGGCTCATCCGTCCTCGGACGAGCACTTCGAAGACCCGGGTCATGACGGCAGCCTCTCTGGAGCGCGAGCAACATCGGCGCGAGCGCGATCGTCCCATGATGCACGCGCGGATCACGGCCGTCCTCATCCTCTGCGGATGATCTGAACCGGCTGTGGATGATGCGACCGCGCCCTGCCATACTGACAGCGGAATCGCCGATGACAGCCATACCTCCTCCGCCGGCCCACGCCGTCGAGCGACCACGATTGCGTAGCCGACTCGACGCGACGCTGAACGCGCCCCTCAGCGTCGTCGTGGCCCCGGCCGGCTCTGGCAAGACGGTGCTGCTGTCGCAGTGGGCGGCATCGCACCCCGACGTGCGTGTCAACTGGATCGGGCTGGAGCAGGCGGACAGCGATCCGCGCCGTCTCCTCGACCATCTCCTGAGCGCGGTGCTGCCTCCCGGCCATGGGACGACGGATCTCGGACGACCGCACGCAGTCACCGCGCGAGCCTTCGGGCGCCCCGTCCTCGAGTCTCTCGTCGGAGTCTTCCGCGAGCATCCCCCGGTCGTGCTCGTGCTCGACGACCTGCAGCACCTCGCCGGATCGCCGCTGCTGCCAGACCTCTGGTGGCTCGCCGACAACGTTCCCGAGCACACCCACCTCATCTTCTCGTCACGTATCGACTACGGCCTCGGCTGGGGGCGTCACCGGCTGAGCCACTCGCTGATCGAGCTGCGACAGAGCGACCTTGCGCTCGATGAGGCCGCGAGTGCGACGCTGCTCGAACGGATCATCGGCGCTCCCGTCAGCCCCCGCACTCTCTCAGCAGTCATGGAGCGCACCGAGGGGTGGGCCGCCGGCGTGGTGCTGACCGGTCTCGGTCTGCGCAGCGAAGCCGATCCGGAGCAGTTCGCGAGGGAGCTGCGCGGCACCGATCGCCTCATCTCCGAGTATCTGAGCGAACAGGCTCTGGCCCAACAGCCTCCCGAGCGCCGATCACTGCTGCTGCGCCTCTCGGTCCTCGACCGGATGTCCGCAGAACTCGTCGAGTCGATCCTCTCCGTCGACGACGCGACGTCGCTCTTCGAGGAGCTCGAGAGAGAGTCGATGTTCCTCGTCGCCCTCGATCGGAGACGGGAGTGGTTCCGCTTCCACCCGATGTTCCGAGAGCTCCTGCGCTACCGCTTGAAGGCAGAGCACCCCGGAGCGGCGACCGAGATCCTCACGGCCGCGGCCGACTGGCATATCGCACGGGGCGACGCGTCGTCGGCCATCGACTACCTTCTCGAAGCCGGCTCGTGGGAGCGCGCGGCGACCGTCATCTCCGGATGCGGCCGCGAGATGCTCGAACGCAACGACACCGTGTCGGTCAGCCGGTGGCTGGATGCGCTGCCGGGAGAGTTCCGTGCGACCCGTCCTGACGTCGAGATCCTGCGCGGGATGCTGATGATGATGAACGGGGATGCGGCCCGAGCCGAGGACGTGCTCCGCGAACAGGCCGATCGGCCGACCCTCACACCGGGCCGATCGGCGATCATCCACACGTATCTCGCCGCGCGGGTGCAGTTCCGGCCTGATCCCCGCGTCGCCCTGCAGGCCGCCGAATCAGCGGTGACGCTGCTCGGCGAGAATCCGGATCTGCGCACGCCCGAGCTGCTGGGTCTCACGCACCCGCACCTGCTGCGCGCGAGTTCGCTGACCTCGGCGGGCCGCGCGCTCTTCCTCGCCGGTGATCTCGGCGCCGCGCGACGACGATTCGACGAGGCGCTGGCCGAGCCAGGGGCCCAGTACAGCCTGTACCGCATCCATCTCCTCGGCTCGCTCGCGCTGCTGGAGGCGTGGGCCGGACGGCTGCGTCTTGCCGCGGCGATCTCGCAGGAGGCACTGGACCTCGCAGCCGAGACCCGCCTGCTCGCACATCCGTCACCGGCAGAAGCCTTCCTTGCCGCGGCGCTCGCAGCGATCGAGCGGGGCACCCCGTCCGCCGCCGCCACGCCCCTGCACGAGGGCGCACTCCGCGCCTCCGCGAACCACCGCACTCAGCTCATGTGGATCGCGCACCTCACGAGGGTTCTCAGCGAGGGAGACGTCGTCGACCCGGTCGATCCGCTTCCGTCGACGCCGCCGCCGATCGTCGCGGCGGCGCTCGAGGCCGAGGAGGCTCGCACGCTGCGCCTCGCGCATTCGTCGAACGGTGGATTGCGTCATCCGTCGGCAGGACGCTGGTCGCCTCTGGTGTTCGAGGCGACCGCCGCCGCACTCACCCGCAACCGTCTCGATCTCGCTCGCGCCCACCTCGATGCTGTCTCCCCGGAGCCGTCTGAGTCGGTGCCTCGCGCCGGCGTGGAGCAGCTCATCCTCCGCTCCTGGCTCGACGCCCGCGAGGGCGGCGCGGGCGCGGGCGCGGACGCCATGCACAGGGCCCTCGACCTAGCCTCGCAGCACGATCTGGTCGCCGCTTTCTTGCGCGCGGGCCCCGAGGTCACGCGTCTGATCTCCGACCTCCCCGGCACCCCGACGCCGTTCCGCGCCACCGTGCTGGAACGGACGAGCCTGCTCCGTCGCGCCCGCGCATCCTCGCCCGAGCTGGCCGAGCAGCTCACGGATCGCGAACTCGAGATCCTCGCGTACCTGCCGACCCGGATGACCAACATCGAGCTCGCCGCCCGCTGCTACGTGTCGCCCAACACGATCAAGACCCACATGGCTCACATCTACCGAAAGCTGGCGGTTCCCAACCGCAACTCCGCCGTCGCGCGCGCTCAGGATCTCGGGCTGATCTGACGCCGCGGTATATCGCCCTGAAAGGGTGACGCGGCCGTACGCGCTGAGCCCGAGAGTGGCACCGTGAGCCATGCGAACGTGCTTGAGGAGTCACCCCTCATCATCGGGGCGCTCATCGGCGAGGCCCTGCTCGGCGCCCTGGTGTCGATCCCGATCACCGCAGCGATCCTGCTGGTCATCACGCAGGTCCATATCCCCGTCAGAACGCGAAAAGTCTGAGGAAGGAGAACCCTCATGGCACGGTCCACGGTCCAGGAGCTGCAGCGGCGCCTCGCTGCCCTCGAAGCCGAGAACAGCGCGCTCCGCGGCGGCATCCCGGCGGCCACCCCCGCCCCGACGCCCGGTGCGGTCGAGTCGCGCCGCCGATCCCGCGGGTGGGGACGCACCCTCTCGGCGACCGTTCTCATCGTGCTGGGTGCGCTCATCGCACCCGTCGCCCTGGTGGCCGCCTGGGGCAACGTGCAGCTCACCGACACCGACCGGTTCGTCGCGAGCTACTCCGTGCTCGCGAGCGATCCTGCGGTGCAGTCCGCGGTCACCGATCAGGTGGTCGAGGCGATCGAGGGGCAGGTGGACATACCGACCCTCACCACGGACGTGATCGACGGCGTCATCGAGCTCGGCACCGGCCCCGCGGCGACTCGTGCGCTGGAGCTGCTCAAGGGCCCAGCCGCACAGGGACTCCAATCGCTCGTGGGCACCGTGGTCGAGCGCTTCGTCGAGTCCGAGGCGTTCGCGAACGTCTGGGCATCCGCGCTTCGCATCAGCCACTCGCAGGTGGTGTCCGCGCTGCAGAACGATCCCGATGCGGCCATCGCACTCGGGTCCGACGGCACGATCGGGATCCAGCTGGCGCCGATCATCGACGCCGCGAAGGACGTGCTCGTCGACCAGGGCGTCGGGTTCGCGGCATCGATCCCGACGGACGATCGCACCATCACCGTCGCGCAGGTCGACTCCCTCGCCTCCGTCCAGCTCGCCTACGAGCTGGTGGTGGCGGCCGGGCTGTGGCTGCCCTGGGTGGCGCTCCTCTTCCTCGCCGCCGGGGTGGTCGTCGCGCGACGACGCTCGGTCGCGCTGGTGACCGCAGCGCTCTCCCTCGGTCTCGTGATGCTGATCGTGCTCGCTGGCCTCGCCGTCGGCAGGGTGTTCTTCGACGCGGCCCTGCGCAGCAACGGCATCCCGGCGGATGCCGGCGGCGCGATCTACGAACTGGTCGGCGGCGCCATGCGCGACACCGCCGTGGCCGTGCTCGTGCTCGCGCTCGTCACGGCCGTGGTCGCGTGGTTCGCAGGCCCCTTCGACGTTCCTCGACGACTTCGGGCCGTCGTCCACGGTGGTGCCGCCTCGCTGCGCGGCACCCTGGAGCGGCGCGGTCTGAGCACCGGGCGCGTCGGCGCGTGGCTGCACTCGCGACGCTCTCTTTTGAGGGGCGTGATCATCGTGGCGGGTGCGGCGGTCGTGTTGCTCGTGCGGCCGCTCAGCCCCGCGCTCGTGCTGTGGACACTGGCACTGTCGCTCCTCGCCGTACTGATACTGGAGGTGGTCGAACGTCCGCCGTCGGATGATGCCGATGCCGATGCCGATGCCGATGCCGATGTCATCGATGTCGTGCCGTCCGAGGACCACGCGCTCCACGACGTCGCGGGTGAGAAGGCGGCCCTCGCCTCCGCCGACCCCCTTGGTCCGGCCAGCTCATGACCCGGCCGGCTGAGGTCGCGAAGCCGTTCGCAGAGCGACGCGAGAGAGGACGCGCCGCTCGATCGCGGGTGCCTCGGGCGCATCTCGGTGCGTGGTCACCTGCCCCGGACCGCCCGGACCCCGTCGCGCTGCTGGAGGAGCAGGGACGGTCACGGGTTCAGGAGCTCACGCCGGTGCGGTACGCACGGATGGCGGTGTCGCCGCTCGCCTTCTACCGCGGCGCGGCGCTGCTCATGGCATCGGATCTCGCCTCCTCCGAGCACACCGGGATCATCGCGCAGCTCTGCGGAGACGCGCACCTGTCGAACTTCGGCCTGTTCAGCACCCCGGAGCGGCACCTGATCTTCGATATCAACGACTTCGACGAGACGCTTCCCGGCCCGTTCGAATGGGATGTGAAACGGCTCGCCGCGAGCTTCGCGGTGGCCGGCAGGCAACGCGGATTCAGCGCCGAGGAGGAGCGCGCCTGCATCGTGGCCGCGGCGCACGGCTACCGGATGGCGATGAGGAGGGCAGCGACGTCGAGAGTGATCGATGCCTGGTACGACCGACTCGACGCAGAGCGTGCGAGAGCGTCGATCCGCCAGGCGCAGCTCGACCAGCTGGTGGGAGACGAGGAGGTGCGTCGGCTGGACGCGACGATCGAGAAGGCGCGAAGACGCGATCATCGGAAGGCCTTCAAGAAGTTGGTGCGCATCGTCGACGGCCGCCTGCGCATCGTCGCGGCGCCGCCGTTGATCGTCCCCGTCGAGGATCTCATCCGCGAAGCGGGGCGTGCCGCAGACGAAGCGGATGTCATGCATCAGGTGCTCGGCGCGTATCGGACGACGCTCGTCGGCGAACGGCATCCGTTCGCCGAGTACCGGTACCGTCATATGGCGCGAAAGGTGGTCGGTGTCGGAAGCGTCGGGACGCGAGCCTGGGTGATCCTCTTCAGCGGGCGCGACGACGACGACCCGCTGCTCCTTCAGGCCAAGGAGGCGCAGGCGTCCGTCCTCGAGCGTTTCCTCGGTCCGAGCGAGTTCGACGACCACGCAGAGCGCGTCGTGCGGGGGCAGCGACTGATGCAGGCATCCAGCGACATCTTCCTCGGGTGGCAATCCGTGGTCGGCCTCGACGGGCAGCACCGTGACTTCTACATCCGGCAGCTGCAGGACGGGAAAGGAGGCATCGATCCGGAGACGATGACCGTGCGGGGTGCGACCCTGTATGCGCGGATCTGCGGCGAGACGCTGGCGCGAGCCCACTCCCGATCCGGAGACCGGGTGCAGATCGCGGGGTATCTGGGGCGGAGCGACACGTTCGAGGAGGCGATCGCGGACTTCGCCGTCGCCTACGCGGATCAGAACCACAGTGACTTCCTGGCGCTGAAGGCAGCTCTGGCGTCGGGGCGTCTGCCGAACGAGCACGGAACCGTGTGAGGCGCCTCCATGGAATCCGGAGACACGATGCGTGAGCCCTCGCCCCTCGGCTCACACGTCGCGAGACAGGTGGTCGGCCGGCCGTCCGGGTACTGGCTCGTGCTCGCACTCCTCGTGCTCAGCTATGTGCTGTGCGCCGCTCAGGGGACGACCGACCCGAGCCCACCGGCGTTCGTGCTGCAGCTGGTCACCGTCGCCGTCGTGCTTCGAGTGACCGAGGCGCATACTCGGGTGCAGCGCATCGCCTGGATCGTGCTCGCGGCGGCAGGCATCGCCGCGGTCGTGGTGTCGGTGTTCGACCTCAAGGGACACGCCCTCGACATCTCGCTGTCCGCCGCTTCGATGCTCGCCTTCCTCATCGCGCCGGTCGCGATCATCCGACACCAGGTGCGGCGCCGGGGCCTGGACGCCGAGGCTCTGCTCGCCGCGATCTCGGCGTACGCCCTGGTGGGCATGTTCTTCGCCCTGGTCTACAACCTCGTCGCACTTCTGACCGTCGCGCCGACCTTCGGCCCGACGGTCGTCGACTCGCTCTCGAGCCAGCTGTTCTTCTCGTTCACCACCCTCACGACCACCGGCTACGGCAACATCGTGCCGGCGAGCCCCACCGTGCAGGGGATCGCCGTCGCCGAGGCGATCACCGGTCAGCTGTTCCTGATCACGGCCGTGGCGCGGATCATGCGCGGCAACCGCCGGCCCGCGTACGAGACAGCTCCCGCACCTGCACCCGCACCTGCACCTGCACCTGCACCCGCATCCGAGGAGACCTCGTGAAGAAGTGGAACGTCGTCATCGTCCTCGGCTCCGCGCAGTTCGTCATGGTGCTCGACGGAACGGTCATGAACGTATCGATCTCGACGGTCGTGAGCGATCTCGACACGTCCGTGACGGCGATGCAGGCGGCGATCACGTTCTACACCCTGACGATGGCGGCGTTCATGCTCCTCGGCGCCAAGCTCGGCGATGTGTGGGGACGACGCCGCGCCTTCGTGATCGGCTCCTGCGTCTACGCCGCAGGCTCCCTCATCACCGCGCTGAGTCCGTCCGTGGGGTTCCTCTTCCTCGGCTGGTCGATCATCGAGGGGCTGGGCGCGGTGCTGGTGATCCCCGCGATCGCCGCACTCGTCGCCGACAACTACCGAGGTGCTGAGCGCGTCACCGCCTTCGCCGTCATCGGCGCCGTGTCGGGTGCGGCGGTCGCGGCCGGTCCGCTCATCGGCGGGGCGGTGACCACGTACTCCAGCTGGCGGTTCGTCTTCGTCGCCGAGGTGGTGATCATGCTGGGCGTCGTCCTGTGCGCTCGCATCATCACCGACTCCACCCCACGGCAGAGCATCCGCATCGATATCGGCAGCGTCCTGCTGTCTTCGGCCGGCCTCGTCCTGATCGTCTTCGGCATGCTGCAGAGCAAGACCTGGGGATGGGTGGTCCCCCTGTACACGCCGGAGATCGCGGGCGTCCCCATCGCGCCCCTCGGAGTCTCTCTGACGACCTGGTGCATCGCGCTCGGAGCCGCTCTGATCGCGCTCTTCATCAGCTGGCAGCGACGGCTGATACGCGACGGCCGCTCTCCTCTCATGCAGCCGGATCTGTTCTCCATCACGACTCTGCGCAGCGGGCTCTCGGTGCTCGGCGCCCAGTACGCCGTGACGGCCGGGCTGTTCTTCATGGTCCCGGTGTACCTGCAGATGACGCTCGGATACGACGCGCTCGAGACGGGCCTCAAGATCTTCCCGCTCTCGGTCTCGCTGATCCTCTTCTCGATCGTCGGCACCGCGCTGTCCCGCAGGTGGTCCCCTCGCCGCATCGTGAGAGTCGGGCAGTCGACCCTCGTGCTCAGCGCCGTGCTGCTGCTCGGTGCGGTGACCGAGGACCTTCGCGGCGTTCTGTTCGCGGCCGGCATGTTCCTCGCCGGCAGCGCCCTGGGGCTCCTCGCCTCGCAGCTCGGCAATGTCAACATGTCGAGCGTCAGTGAGAAGGACACGAGCGAGGTCGGCGGGCTGCAGGGCGTCTTCCAGAATCTGGGCTCATCGCTCGGAACCGCGCTGATCGGATCGCTGCTGATCGGAGCGCTGTCGACCTCGTTCGCGTCCGGCGTCGCCGTGAGCGATCTTCCGAGCGACGTGCGCGAGACCGTGAGCGCTGCGACGGACCGCGGCGTCACGGTGGTGCCCGCGGCGGACGTCGCCGGGATCAGCGAGGCGGCCGGCCTCAGCGACGACGACTCGAGCGCACTCGCCGACATCTACCGAGAGTCGCAGCTCTCGTCGCTGCGCGTGTCGTTCGTGGGACTGATCCTGATCAGCCTGCTGTCGATCCTGTTCTCACGCGGCATCCCGGCGCACGTGTCGATCCGGCGAAGAGAAAGCGCCGGCGCGGCCGAGAGGTCCTGACCGCCGGCGCACCCGCTGCCTGCGGTCAGACGCGAGGCGGCGCCGTGCTCTCGCGGACGACGAGCTCCGTGCCGACGAGCGGGGTCTGGATGCGCTCTCCCCCGTCGAGCTCGGCGAGCAGCGCGTCGACCGCGAGCGCGCCGACCTTCTCAGGATGCTGCTGCACGGTGGTCAAGGGCGGCCACAGCTGCGCGGCATCCGGCAGGCCATCGAAGCCGACCACGCTGACGTCGCTCGGAATATCACGGCCGGCCTCACGGAAGGCCCGCACGACGCCGATCGCCATCTGGTCGTTCGCGGCGAAGACCGCAGTGACGGCGACGTCGTCACGCAGCCGGAGCCCCGCACGGTAGCCCGACTCGGCGGACCAGTCGCCCTGCAGCGGCTCGGGCGCGACGACCCCGCGGGATTCGAGGGTGCGCCGCCAGGATTCGCGACGACGTTCGGCGGAGTACGACTTCGCCGGACCCGCGATATGCCAGACGGTCCGGTGTCCGAGGTCGAGCAGATGCTCGGTCGCGAGCCGCGCGCCCTGCGCCTGGTCGGTGTCGACGAAGGGATGACTCGCTCCACGGTTGGAGTCGACCAGCACGACGGGCAGCCCGTCGGGGATCTCGACCTCGGCCTCATCGAGCTGGTGCGCCTCGATCACGATGATGATGCCGTCGACCGCATGCTCCTCGAGGCGGCGGAAGGCGCCTGCCACGGTGTCACGAGCGCTGGACTCCACGGGGATCAGAGTCAACGCGTATCCCATCTGCGACGCGCGCACCGCGATCGCATCGAGCGTGCGCTGATTGCCGTATGAGCTGAAGGAGAACATGATCACACCGATCGCGCGGAATCGGCCCGAGCGCAGGGCGCGGGCCGCGCTGTTGGGCCGATAGCCGAGCCGTTGCATGGCGTCTTCGACGCGCTCCCTGGTGGCGGCGCCGACGTACCCGCGCGCGTTCACGACCCTCGAGACGGTCTGCCCGGAGACGCCAGCCTCTCGCGCCACGTCCTCCATGGAGGGGTCTCGCCGCCGCTGCGGCGGCTCTGCCGACTGTTCCGAGGTCACGAGCACTCATCCATTCATGTGTTGACGTTGACACACTAGCAGCGCATCGAATATGTTGACGTTGACACACGGCGCCGTGAGCGCCCGATCTCTAAGAAGGTTCTCGTCAATGACGACTCAAGACTCCGCAGCCCTGGCGGACCACGGCATCCGCCGGCGTGAAAAACGCGACTGGAAGGGATGGGCCTTCGTCGGCCCGTTCATGGTCGTGTTCGCCCTGGTGTTCCTCACACCGCTCGCCTATGCGCTGTACCTCAGCTTCTTCCAGGAGAAGCTGATCGGCGGCACCGCGTTCGTCGGGTTCGACAACTACGTGCGCGCCCTCACCGACCCGCAGTTCTGGGAGGCGTTCGGCCGCGTCGTGCTGTTCCTCGTCGTGCAGGTGCCGATCATGCTGGTCCTGGCCCTCGCCGCGGCACTGGCACTCGACAGCGCGCGACTGCGCGGAGCATCCTTCTTCCGCATCCTGATCTTCCTGCCCTATGCGGTGCCCGCCGTCGTGGCGGTGCTCATGTGGGGCTACATCTACGGCGACCAGTTCGGACTGACGTCGAACTTCAACGACCTGCTCGGCAGCGACCTCATCACCCCCTTCGCCCGGGAGTGGATCCTGGTCTCGATCGGCAACATCGTGACGTGGCAGTTCGTCGGCTACAACATGCTGATCTTCTACTCCTCGCTGAAGACGATCCCGACCGACATGTACGAGGCGGCATCGCTCGACGGAGCCGGCGCCTGGCGCACGATCTTCTCGATCAAGATCCCCAACGTCCGCGGCGCCCTCGTGATCGCGACGATCTTCTCGATCATCGGCAGCTTCCAGCTCTTCAACGAGCCCAACATCCTGCGGCCTCTGGCACCGAACGTGATCACGACGTACTTCACACCCAACATGTACGCGTACAACCTCTCGTTCGCCGGACAGCAGTTCAACTACGCCGCGACGATCGCCATCATCATGGGCGTCATCACCGCAGTGATCGCCTACGTCGTGCAACTGCGCGGCTCGAAGTCGGAGGTGCGCTGACATGGCACTCCCCCTCGCCCGCCCCTCGCAGAAGCGCCACGATCTGATGAATCCGCGCAAGTCGAAGATCCTGCTGATCGTGATGGTCGCGTACGCGCTGTACACGCTCGTGCCGCTCGTCTGGCTGCTGTTCAGCTCGACGAAGACGCAGTCGGGACTCTTCAGCTCGTTCGGTCTGTGGTTCTCCGACGACTTCGCGTTCTTCGACAACCTCGTGGCCACGTTCTCGTACCAGGACGGCATCTTCCTGCGCTGGCTCGGCAACACGCTGCTGTACGTGGTCGTCGGAGCCGGCGGCGCGACCCTGCTGGCGACCATGGCCGGCTACGGACTCGCGAAGTACCGCTTCCCCGGTCGCCGCGCCGTGTTCGCCGTCGTGCTCGGTGCGGTCGCCGTGCCCGGCACCGCACTGGCCGTGCCGACCTTCCTGCTCTTCAGCGAGCTCGGCCTCACGAACACGCCGTGGGCCGTGATCATCCCCTCGCTGATCAGCCCGTTCGGCCTGTACCTGATCTGGGTCTTCGCCTCGGATTCGGTGCCGACCGAGCTGCTCGAGGCGGCGCGCATCGACGGTGCCGGCGAGTTCCGCACCTTCTTCACGATCTCGATGCGACTGCTCGCACCCGGAATCGTGACGGTCACCCTCTTCACCGTGGTCGCGACCTGGAACAACTACTTCCTGCCGCTGATCATGCTGTCCGACCCCGACTGGTACCCGCTCACGGTCGGCCTCAACCAGTGGAGCAACCAGGCGATCGGCGCGGGGTCGCAGCCGATCTACAACCTCGTGATCATGGGTTCGCTCCTCACCATCATCCCGATCGTCATCGCCTTCCTGCTGCTGCAGAGGTTCTGGCAGTCAGGTCTCACCGCCGGAAGCGTCAAGCAGTAGCCCCCGGCATCCCTCCGCACCGCACACGTCGGTCCGATGCTGGACCGCACCCCCGAAAGGACACAGCAATGAAGCACCTTCCCTCACCCGCCGCACGGCGCACCCTCACGGTGCTCGCGGCCGGAACCGTGGCAGCGCTCGCGCTGGCCGGCTGCAGCACCGGCGACACCGGCTCAGGCGGCAGCGCTGCCGGCGACGGCTCGTTCGACTCCGTGGAGGCGGCGCTCGAGAAGGGCGGCGAGATCACGTACTGGTCGTGGACCCCTTCGGCCGAAGCCCAGGTCGAGGCCTTCGAGAAGGAGTACCCCAACGTCACGGTGAACGTGGTCAACGCGGGCACCAACAACGAGGAGTACACCAAGCTGCAGAATGCGATCAAGGCGGGCTCCGGCGCCCCCGACGTCGTGCAGATCGAGTACTACGCCTTCCCCCAGTTCGCCCTCACCGATGCGTTCGTCGACCTCTCGCAGTACGGCTTCGCCGACTTCGAGGACGACTACACCGCGTCGACGTGGAACTCCGTCACCGACGGCGACGCCATCTACGGGCTGCCGCAGGACTCCGGCCCCATGGCGCTGTTCTACAACAAGGCCGTGTTCGACGCCGCGGGCGTCACTGTGCCCACCACCTGGGACGAGTACTACGAGGCCGCGAAGGCGATCCACGCCGCGAACCCGAACGCCTACATCACGAACGACACCGGCGACGCCGGCTTCGCGACGTCGATGATCTGGCAGGCCGGCGGCAAGCCGTTCGAGACCTCCGGCACGGATGTCACGATCGACCTGCAGGACGACGGCTCGAAGAAGTGGACCGAGAACTGGAACCGCCTCGTCGAGGAGGATCTGCTCGCCCCCTACGGCAGCTGGAGCGACGAGTGGTTCCGCGCCCTCGGCGACGGCAGCCTCGCCACCCTCGTGATCGGCGCCTGGATGCCCGGCAACCTGATCACCGGCGCTCCCGACGGAGCCGGAGACTGGCGCGTCGCGCCGATGCCGACCTACGACGGCACCCCTGCGACGGCGGAGAACGGCGGCGGCGGCCAGGCCGTGACGACGCAGAGCAAGAACCCGGAGCTCGCAGCCGGATTCCTGTGGTGGCTGAACAACTCGGAGGACAGCATCTCGACCTTCCTCGAGTCGGGCGGCTTCCCGTCGACCACCGCGGAGCTCTCGAGCGAGGAATTCCTCGCCGACGCTCCCGAGTACTTCGGCGGCCAGAAGATCAACGAGGTCCTCGCGGCCGCGGCCGACGACGTCGTCGAAGGCTGGAGCTACCTGCCCTACCAGGTCTACGGCAACAGCATCTTCGGTGACACCGTGGGCCAGTCATACCAGAACGGCACCGACCTGAACGAGGGGCTGACGACCTGGCAGGACGCGCTGGTCGAGTACGGCAACTCGCAGGGCTTCGCCGTCAACAAGTAATCGCACGTCCGGGGCGGACGGGGACTCCCTCCCCGTCCGGCCCTCCCATCGAAAGCACCACATCGTGACCTCCTTCTCCATCGGCGAGACCGACTTCCTCCGCGCGGGGCTCCCCCACCAGGTGATCGCCGGCGCCATCCACTACTTCCGGGTGCACCCCGACCAGTGGCAGGACCGCATCCGCAAGGCCCGCCTGATGGGGCTCAACACGATCGAGACGTACGTGGCCTGGAACGCCCACGAACCCCGCCGAGGCGAGTGGGATGCCACGGGGTGGAACGACCTGGGGCGCTTCCTCGACCTCATCCAGGCCGAGGGCATGGACGCGATCGTCCGCCCCGGCCCCTACATCTGCGCCGAATGGCACAACGGCGGTCTGCCGAACTGGCTCACCGCGGGCGAGCGCGAGCTGCGCTCGTCCGAGCCCACCTTCCTGGCCGATGTGAGCGAGTACCTCCGTCGGGTCTACGAGATCGTCGCTCCGCGGCAGATCGACCGCGGCGGCTCGGTCGTGCTCGTGCAGATCGAGAACGAGTACGGCGCGTACGGCTCCGACAAGGCGTACCTGCAGGCGCTCGTCGCGCTGACCCGCGAGTCGGGCATCACGGTCCCCCTCACCACCGTCGACCAGCCCACCGATCAGATGCTCGACGACGGCAGCCTTCCCGAGCTGCACAAGACCGGTTCGTTCGGCTCGCGCAGCGCGGAGCGCCTCGCGACCCTGCGCAGCCACCAGCCCACGGGTCCGCTGATGTGCTCGGAGTTCTGGGACGGATGGTTCGACTGGTGGGGCGGCGTGCATCACACCACCGAGGTCACCGCCGCCGCCGCCGACCTCGACGAGCTGCTCGCTGCCGGCGCGTCGGTCAACATCTACATGTTCCACGGCGGCACGAACTTCGGCCTCACGAACGGCGCCAACCACAAGGGCCGCTACCTGCCCATCGTCACGTCGTACGACTATGACGCGCCTCTGGACGAGGCCGGGAACCCGACCGCGAAGTTCTTCGCATTCCGCGACGTCATCGCGAAGTACGCCCCGGTGCCGGATGAGCTTCCGGCCGCCGCCGAGCCCGCGCCGGTCTTCTCGGTGCCGCTGAGCGCGGCCGGTGCATGGACGGATGCTGCGGCGAGCGCTCCCTCGTCGTCAGAGCCCGTCACGTTCGACGAGCTGGAGCACCTGAGCGCCCTGGTCCGCTACGACGTCTCCCTGCCCGAGGGCCGGGGCGGGCAGCTCGTCCTCGAGGAGGTTCGCGACCTCGCCTGGGTGAGCGTCGACGGCCAGCCCGTCGGCACCCTCTCGCGCACCCGTCACGACCGTTCTCTGCGGATCCCCGCGGGGCGTACGCTCAGCATCCTCGTCGAAGAGGGCGGCAGGGTGAACTACGACCACCGGCTCGGCGAGCAGAAGGGCCTCATCGGCGCTCCTGCACTCGACGGTGTCGCGCTGACCGGCTGGCACTCGACACCGCTCGACGTCGCGGCGCTGGCTGCGGAGATCGGCTCCCGCGCCGCAGAGGCGTCCGCCGCGGCGACGACCGGTCCGTCGGCATGGGTGGCGGACTTCGACCTCGACTCCCCCGCAGACCTGTTCCTCGACACCGCCGCCTGGAGCAAGGGCTACGCGTTCGTCAACGGCTTCTTCCTCGGTCGATACTGGCGAAACGGCCCGCAGCGCACCCTTTTCGTGCCCGCGCCCGCCACGAAGACAGGAGCGAACCGACTCGTCGTCCTCGAACTCGAGCACCTGCTCGACGCGACCGCCGATTTCGTCCCGTCGCTCGACCTCGGCGACACCGAGGAATAGCCCTCCGGGGGCGACTCGACCCGGTACCGTGTGTCTGTGCCGCGTCGAAGGTTCTCCACTCCCTCACCTGCCGCTCGCGCGCGCTATGCCAAGCGGCGCCAGGGCCGCGTGGCGCGGGCCGACAACGACCTCACCGTCGAGCAGTGGGCTTCGCTGCGAGAGGCCTGGGGAGGATGCGCGTATTGCGGAGCGGGCGACATCGCACTGCAACGCGATTGCGTGATGCCGATCTCGCGAGGCGGGCGGTACACCGTCGAGAACGTCGTTCCTGCATGCGGGTCGTGCAACGCGAGCAAGCGCAACGACGAGGTCACGTCGTGGATGCGACGCAAGCGACTCGACGAACGGGCGTTCCTCACCCGATACGACGCGATCGTCCGCGACCTGCGCCAGGCCTACTGAACGGCTCACTGCCGGCTGCGTCGGGACTTCCAGACGGCTGCCGTGAGACGAGCGGCGTCGGCTCGGGTGATGCTCTGCCAGTTGCGACCGCCGCGCGCGAAGGCCTCGTGCACTCCGGGAGGCACCGCGGCCGCCTCGATCGGACGATCGAGCCAGTCGCACGCGCGCACGTGCACGAGGTCGACATCCCGCGCGTCGGCTGAGGAGTCGTAGCGCCACGGTCCTGTGATCCGTCCCAGCCAGAGGAGGCCATCGGCGTCGCGCGTCCAGACGAACACGCCCTCGGCGACCGATGCGAACCGCTCGAGTCGGCGTGCCATCCGTTCTCCGTAGACCGCGTCCACCGCGTCGAGCGCATCGGCGATCGAGTGCGGTGCGTCGTCGAGTCTGCCGCCCATTCCGCACACGCCGAGCTCCAGTGCCCGCTCGACCGCCGGGCCGTCGCTCATGTCATCGTCGCGCGAGCGCATCGGAGCGCGGTATGCCGAGGGCACCTCTGCGTCGTCGCTTCCGCCAGGTGAGGCGTTCATGCGAGCGGCACCAGCGTGGCATCGATCCGCCGCTCGTCGATCGTGACCCACATCATGGTGCAGACCGGCTGACGGCGCCGATCGGTCGGCGACCCGGGATTCACCAGGCGCATCCCGGAGGGGGCGACGGTGTCCCACGGGATGTGCGAATGCCCGAACACGAGCAGATCCACGCCGGGGAACGCGACATCCATCCGCTCCTCGCGCTTCTGCCGCTGGCCGGTCTCGTGCACCACCGCGACGTCGACCTGTTCGACGGTGAAGCGAGCGATCTCAGGCAGGCGCCCGCGCAGCTCGGGGCCGTCGTTGTTGCCGTAGACGCCATGCAGGATCCGCGAGCGGGATTCGAGCAGATCCAGCGTCGCGAGGTCGACCCAGTCCCCCGCGTGGATCACGATGTCGGCGTCGTCGACCGCCCGCAGCACCGCGTCGGGGAGCCGCTTGGCCCGCTTCGGAAGGTGGGTGTCGGCGATCAGCAGCAGTCTCGTCGTCACGGTCTTCCCCTCGCCCCGGGCATCAGCATCCGTCTCCGACTCTACGCACGCGCGCCCCGCGGACGTCACACGCACCCAGCAAACGTTCAGGAAGGCGTAGGATCTCTCGGTGCCTTGGTATACCGGGCCATGGATCTAAGGAGCAGCATGAGTACGACCACAGCGCCCGCGAATCCGCGCTCGCGCGTCATCACGGCGAGCCTCGTCGGCACCACGATCGAGTTCTACGACTTCTACGCCTATGCGACAGCGGCCGTGCTCGTGTTCCCGGTGCTCTTCTTCCCCACGGGCAACGACACGACCTCGCTGCTGTCGTCGTTCGCGGTGTTCGGTGCGGCGATGGTCGCCCGCCCGATCGGCGCGGTGGTCTTCGGTCACTTCGGCGACAAGTTCGGCCGCAAGGCCACTCTTGTCGCCTCTCTGCTCACGATGGGCATCGCGACGTTCATCATCGGGCTTCTGCCCACGTTCCAGCAGATCGGCTGGTGGGCGGCTCTCCTGCTGCTCATCCTGCGTCTCGCTCAGGGTTTCGCGCTCGGCGGCGAGTGGTCGGGGGCCGCGCTGGTCGCCACCGAGAACGCACCCCGGGGCAAGCGCGCCTGGTACGGCACGTTCCCGCAGCTGGGAGCGCCGCTCGGCTTCATCATCGCGAACTTCCTCTTCCTCGGCATCAACTGGCTGCTGCCGCACTCCGAGAACCCCGCGCTCAAGTCCGAAGCCTTCCTGTCGTGGGGCTGGCGCATCCCGTTCCTCTTCTCTGCCGTCATGGTCATCATCGGCCTGTGGGTCCGACTCAAGCTCGTCGAGTCCGACACCTTCAAGAAGGCCGAGAAGAAGGGTGCGATCCGCAGGCTGCCCCTCGCGACCGTGTTCCGCCACCACTGGAAGCAGCTGATCCTCGGCACGTTCATCATGCTGGCGACCTATGTGCTGTTCTACCTGATGACAAACTTCACCCTGGCGTACGGCACCAAGCCGGCCACGCTCGAGACGGCGTCCGCCGCCGCGCAGGCCGCTGCCGAGGCGACGGGCAAGGACTTCGACGCGTCGGCCTTCGCCGCGCAGTTCTATCCGGGTCTCGGATTCGCCTACACCGACTTCGTGCTGATGCAGATCGTCGGCGTGGTGTTCTTCGGCATCTTCACCCTGCTCTCCGGGCCGATCGCCGATTCGATCGGCCGACGCAAGCTGCTCCTGTGGGTCACCGGGCTCATCATCGTGTTCGGCTTCACGTTCAACGCCTTCCTGCTGCCTGCGATGGACCCGAAGTTCACGGGCGCACTCGCGCAGGCGTTCCTCGTGTTCGGTTTCATGCTCATGGGCGCGACGTTCGGTCCGATGGGCGCGCTGCTTCCCGAGCTGTTCCCGACGAACGTCCGCTACACGGGTTCCGCGATCTCGTACAACGTCTCCTCGATCCTCGGCGCCGCCGTGGCCCCGCTCATCGCGCTGTGGCTCTGGGAACTCGGCGACGGCGCCCCGTGGCTCGTCGGTCTCTACCTGTCGGCGATGGGAGTGCTGACGTTCGTCGCGCTGCTCCTGTCGAAGGAGACGAAGGACAACGACTACGAAGAGGACCTCGGAGTCGCGGCAGCCGTCGAACTCTGACACGTCACCTCACGCGAAAGGGCGGCACCTCCTCGGGGGTGCCGCCCTTTCGGGTGCTCGGGGTGGTCGTCGGGCTCAGTAGGAGGCACTGACCGTCCGCGTCGACCCGTCGAGCGCCATCGTCCCCCCGTAGGGAACGATCCACTGGGGCCGTGTGTGACCGAACGGTACGCCCACGCAGACGACCGCGTCGGGGTTGTACCGCGAGACCGTCTCGATGACGGCGTCTCGCTGCGCCGCGCGCAGCGCATCGGCCTCTGCCGGCGACGGCAGGAATTCGAAGTCGCTCACCGGCGGACGCGCGACGACCACGCCCGCGACGGCATCGAGGATCCCGCGCTCTCCCAAACCGCGCATCCAGCGTGCCACCCAGCTCGCCGGCGGACGCTCCTCGCTGGTCTCCAGCAGCAGGATGCCGCCGCGCAGGTCGTATGTCGTGGGCAGCCGGTCTGCGAGCGCGAGCGCGTCGATGCTCTCCAGACACCCGCCCCACGTGCGTCCCTCGACGCGCGATGCCGGCCCGGCCCAGGCCCACTCATCGGTCGCGATCCGGTCGCCGTACTCGGTGAGCGATAGGGGGTCTGTCCAGCGCCGTCCCACGTCCTCCGACTCGCCTGGCTCGGTGATCTCGATCGTGCCGCCGTCGAGCAGCGCAGCCCGCAGTGAGCGCAGATGTACGTCGTCGACCGCCGGCCCAGGCCCCAGGTGCACCGCCGTGGACCCTCCGTAGTAGCCGCGGATGCCGAGCCCCCACAGCCAGTTGAGGATGTTGGTGTTGTCGCTGTAGCCCAGGAACGGCTTGGGATCGGCCTGCGCGAGTGCGGCGTCGAGGTGCGGCACCACCAGGATCTGGTCATCGCCCCCGATCGTCGCGAGGATCGCGCGGATGCCGGGGTCGGCGAAGGCCGCGTTGACGTCGGCGGCCCGGGCTTCAGGGCTCGCGTCGAGCTGCCTGGTGGTCGGATACTCCACCGGGATCAGTCCGGTCAGCTGCTCGAGTCGTCGGAGAGCCTGCTCGTGGATCTCAGGGGCGACCGCAGGAGCAGCGAAGGCGGGCGACAGGACGGCGACTCGGTCGCCAGGGACGGGTTTCGATGCAGACAGCATCGGTCCAGTCTCGCATCGCACACGCCGCGAGATCCGTCAATTTATGTTGACATCTGCCGCACCGTCAACCAATATTGACGCAGGAGGTTCACGATGACCCTGAAGACCGCGATCGCCCAGGATGACGGCGGCGAGCCACTGTCCGAGCTCCACCGCCTCGCCGCCCTGCGCAGTGAACTGGCCCGCGCCGAAGAGACCCAGGTGAGACGCGCGCGCAATCTCGGGTACTCGTGGCAGGCGATCGCGAGCTCACTCGGCGTCTCGAAGCAGGCGGCGCACCGCCGATTCGGCAAGCACTGAAACGCATACAGCCCATCCACAGAATCCGTCCTCGCACGAAGTACGGTCGAACTACCCCCTTTCAGAACGAGGTTCCGCATGTCCAGCACGGCGACATCACGCCGACGCGGACGCGGCGCGCAGCACGACGGTCCGCGCGCCACCTTCCGCCAGCTCCTCCCCTTCCTCTTCGAGCACAAGCGCACGCTCATCGTCGTCGCGGTGCTCAGCGTCTTCGGAGCCGCCACGTCGCTCGCCCAACCACTGCTGGTGGGTCAGCTCATCGAAGCCGTGCAGTCCGATCAGGGACTCGGCATCCTGGTCTGGGCCCTCGTCGGTCTCGTGATCGTGTCCTCGATCATCTCCGGCTACCAGCACTACCTGCTGCAGCGCACCGGCACCGCGGTCGTGTACTCCAGCAGGCGCAAGCTGATCTCGCGCATCCTGCACCTGCCGATCAGCGAGTTCGACGCCCGACGCACCGGCGACCTGGTGTCGCGCGTCGGCACCGACACGACGCTGCTCTACGCCGTGCTCACGCAGGGACTGGCGGATGCCGTCGGCAGCGCGATCCTGTTCCTCGGCGCTCTCATAGCGATGCTCGTGATCGACCCCGTGCTGCTGCTGCTCATCGTCGTCGTGATCGGCGCCTCGGTCGTCGTCGTCACCGCGCTCAGCGGCCGCATCCGCACGGCATCCACCGCCCAGCAGGAGAAGGTCGGCGAGCTCGCCTCGGGCGTCGAGCGCGCGGTCGGCTCGATCCGCACCGTGCGCGCCTCCGGTGCGACGGAACGCGAGACCGAGACGGTGTCGGCCCTCGCCTCCGAGGCCTACGGCATCGGCGTGCGCATCGCCAAGATCTCCTCGCTCGTGGTTCCGATCGCGGGAGTCGCGCTGCAGGTCTCACTGCTCGTCGTGCTCGGCGTCGGCGGCTTCAGGGTCGCGGCCGGCACCATCACCATCGCGTCGCTGATCACGTTCATCCTGTTCCTGTTCATGCTCGTGATGCCGCTCGCGACCACGTTCGGCGCGATCACCTCGGTGAACCAGGCGCTCGGTGCTCTCGGTCGCATCCAGGAAGTGCTGAACCTGCCGATCGAGACCCAGCACGATGCGGAGATCGCCGCGTCCTTCCCGCGCGACACCGCCGACCCTCTCGCCCCCGCGATCGAGTTCCGCGACGTGCGCTTCCGCTACCCCGAGAACGTGGTCGCCGCACGCCTGGCGGCCGCGAAGGAGGCGCAGACGCTTCTCGCCGATGCGCACCTCGAGCCGACGGACGACTCGGCTGTCACGGCAGAGCGTGAGGTCCTCCGCGGAGTCTCGTTCGCAGTGCCCCGCGGTGCTCGCGTCGCGCTCGTCGGCCCCAGCGGTGCAGGCAAGAGCACCATCCTCTCCCTCGTCGAGCGCTTCTACGACCCGACGGGCGGGTCGATCCGCCTCTACGGCCACGACTCGCGCACCTATCCGCGCGACGAGCTGCGCGCGCAGTTCGGCTATGTCGAGCAGGATGCCCCCACGCTCGCCGGGACCCTCGGCGACAACCTGCGTCTCGCCTCGCCGAACGCCTCGGATGAGGACTGCGAGCAGGTGCTTCGCGCCGTGAACCTGGGCGACGTGCTCGAACGCGACCCGCTGGGACTCGAGGCCCCCGTCGGGGAAGACGGCGTGATGCTCTCGGGCGGAGAACGTCAGCGTCTGGCGATCGCCCGCGCCCTGCTCACCGATGCGCCGATCCTGCTGCTCGACGAGTCGACGTCGTCTCTCGACGGCGTGAACGAGCAGCGCATGCGCGAAGCCATCGACGCGGTGTCGACCGATCGCACGCTCATCGTCATCGCTCACCGACTGTCGACCGTCGTCGACAGCGACCTCATCGTGGTGCTGCAGGACGGCGCCGTGGTCGGTCAGGGCACTCACGCCGAGCTGATCGAGTCGACGCCGCTCTACCGCGATCTGGCGCGGCACCAGCTCCTCGCCTGACCAGGGTCACCTCGCGCACACACATGCGCGAAGGCGGGATGTCAGAGACCACTCAGCCATGGGTTCGCCTCAGCCATCCCGCCTTCGCGGTCTGGGGGTAGGGGGATCTGGAGTGTAGAGCGCCGGCTCCCCCGAACCGGCGCCCGGTCTGTCAGGCCCTGTCGAGGCGGTAGCGCAGCGAGGCGAGCTCGGCGCGCAGCGCGGCAGGCACCTTGTCTCCGAAGGTGTCGTAGAACTCCTCGGTGAGGTCGGCCTCGGTCTTCCAGGCTTCGGTGTCGATCGAGAAGAGCTCCTCGAGGTCGGCCTCCGGCACGTCGATGCCGTCGAGATTGAGGTCCTCGACCAGCGGCAGCCGACCGATCGGGCTGTCGATCGTCGACACCTCGCCCGACACGCGACGGATGATCCAGTCGACGACGCGCGAGTTGTCGCCGAATCCGGGCCACAGGAAGCGCCCGTCCGAACCGCGACGGAACCAGTTGACCTGGAAGATGCGGGGTGCGCGGTCGAACCGCAGGCCCCGTCCGACCTTCAGCCAGTGGCCGAAGTAGTCGGCCATGTTGTAGCCGCAGAACGGAAGCATCGCGAACGGATCCCGACGCAGTTCCCCGACCGTGCCCTCGGCGGCCGCCGTGCGCTCCGACGAGATGTTGGATCCGAGGAACACGCCATGAGTCCAGTCCGTGGCCTCGACCACGAGCGGCACGTTGGTCGCACGTCGTCCGCCGAAGAGGATGACGTCGAGCGGCACCGCCTCTTCCCAGTCCTCCGAGATCTGCGGGCACTGGGCGGCCGAGACCGTGAAGCGCGAGTTCGGGTGCGCGGCGGGGCGACCGGAGTCCGGCGTCCATGCGTTGCCTTCCCAGTCGGTGAGGTGAGGCGGAGCCTGATCGGTCAGGCCCTCCCACCACACGTCCCCGTCGGGGCGGAGCGCGACGTTCGTGAAGATCGTGTTGCCCCAGAGCGTCTCGACGGCCGTGACGTTGGTCGACTCACCCGTGCCCGGCGCGACGCCGAAGAACCCTGCCTCGGGGTTGATCGCCCAGAGGCGACCGTCTTCGCCCGGTCGGATCCACGCGATGTCGTCTCCGAGGGTCTCGACGCGCCACCCCGGAATGGTCGGGCGCAGCATGGCGAGATTCGTCTTGCCGCACGCCGACGGGAACGCCGCAGCCACGTGGTAGGCCTTGCCCGCCGGATCGATCACGCGGATGAGCAGCATGTGCTCGGCCAGCCAGCCCTCGTCACGGGCGATGACCGAGGCGATGCGCAATGCGAAGCACTTCTTGGCGAGGATCGCATTGCCGCCGTAGCCGGAGCCGAACGAGTAGACCTCGAGCGTCTCGGGGAAGTGCACGATGTATTTGTCGTCGTTGCACGGCCACTCGACATCGGGCTCTCCCTCGGCGAGCGGTGCGCCGACCGAGTGCACGGTCTTGACCCAGGGCGCGCCCTCGGCGATCTGACGGGTCACCGCGTCACCGACGCGAGTCATGATGCCGATGGATGCCACTGCGTAGGCGCTGTCGGTAACCTGGACGCCGATGTGCGAGAGCGGCCCGCCGACCGGCCCCATCGAGAACGGCACGACGAACATCGTCCGGCCTCGCATCGAGCCCTCGAAGATCTCGGTCATCTTCTCGCGCATCTGCGCAGGAGGCGCCCAGTTGTTGGTCGGACCGGCATCCTCCTCGTTCTCCGACGAGATGTAGGTGCGGCCTTCGGTGCGCGCGACGTCGCTGGGGTGCGAGCGGGCGAGGTACGAACCGGGACGCCACTCGGGGTTGAGCTTGATCAGCTTGCCCTCGTCGACGAGCCCCCGCAGCAGCCAGTCGTTCTCGGCTCGCGAGCCGTCGACCCAGTGGATGGACGCCGGCTGTGTGAGAGCGGCGATCTCATCGACCCAGGCGGCGAGCTCAGCCATCGCAGGGGTGTCATACGTCGGAGCCGTCCCGAAGGTGCGCACAGGTGCGACAGATGATGCTCGGGGGGTGAAGACTTCGGCGATCGCCATGACTACTCCTTTGAAGTGAGGGGCGTTTCCTCCATCTTCTTCTGGTTCATACCCGACTTTTCGTCATTTCATGCGATAAGAATCGCAGTTCTTTCGATAGGATCAAGGAATGGCTCCTTCCGGCATCCACCTCGCGACCCTCGGCCACCGAATCAGGCACCACCGCCTCGACAAGGGGTTCACGCTCGATGAGCTGGGCGCGCTCGTCGGCGTCGCGGGATCGCAGCTGAGCCTGATCGAGAACGGCAAGCGAGAGCCGAAGCTCTCTCTGCTGCAGGCCATCGCGCTGGCCACGGGCACCGAGGTCACCGATCTCATCTCCGGCGAGCCGCCGAACCGACGCGCCGCTCTCGAGATCGAGCTCGAGCGCGCGCAGGAGAGCCCGGTGTTCCGGCAGCTCGGCATCGCCCCGGTGCGCGTCACCAAGGGGATGAGCGACGAGACGATCGAGTCGCTGCTCGGCCTGCACCGCGAGCTGCAGCGCCGAGAGCGCGAGGCGATCGCGACTCCCGAAGAGGCCAGGCGCGCGAACACCGAACTGCGCCTGCGAATGCGCGCGCAGAACAACTACCTCGCAGACATCGAGAGGCTCGCTGAGAAGCAGCTGCGGTCGGCCGGTCACGTGCAGGGGGCCCTCACCCACCGCACGGTGAGCATCATGGCCGAGAAGCTCGGCTTCGAGCTGATCTACGTCAACGACCTGCCGCACTCGACGCGATCGGTCACCGACCTCGAGAACGGGCGGATCTACCTGCCTCCGGCATCGATCCCGGGGGGCCACGGCCTGCGCTCCATGGCGCTGCAGGCCATGGCGCACCGCCTGCTCGGCCACACGCCGCCGACCGACTACGCCGACTTCCTGCAGCAGCGGCTCGAGATCAACTACTTCGCCGCCTCGTGCCTGATGCCCGAGACGGCCTCGGTCGCCTTCCTGCAGCAGGCGAAGAAGGACCGCAACCTCGCAGTCGAGGACTTCCGCGATGCGTTCGGCGTGACCCATGAAGCCGCCGGGATGCGAATGACCAACCTGCTCACGCAGCACCTGGGGATGTCGCTGCACTTCCTCCGCGTCGATGCCACCGGCGCGATCACACGCGTCTACGAGAACGACGATCTGCCCCTGCCGATGGATGTCACCGGCGCCGTCGAGGGGCAGCGGGTGTGTCGCAAGTTCCAGGCACGGGCGGCGTTCACGCAGCAGAACCGCACGAACGAGCACCACCAGTACACCGACACGCCCTCCGGCACGTTCTGGTGCTCGACGCAGACCGGCGCATCGACCGACGGCGAGTTCTCGATCACGGTGGGCGTGCCCTTCGATGACGCCCGCTGGTGGCGCGGGCGCGAGACCGCCGACCGCGCGGTCTCCACCTGCCCTGACGAGGCATGCTGCCGCCGCCCCTCCGCCGACCTCACCGACCGGTGGAACGGCAAGGCCTGGCCCAGCGCCCGCGTGCACACGCACATGTTCTCGCCGCTGCCCCGTGGGGCGTTCCCCGGCGTCGACGACAACGAGGTCTACAACTTCCTCGGGCGCCACGCGAGCGAGTGAGCTGAGCCACGGCAGGCCGGATCAGCCGCCGAGGAATCGGGTGAATCGCGCGAGAGCGCTGCGCACCGCTTCGTCGTCGGCGTCCGCCACGAAGAGTTCGGGGGCCGAGCCGAGCGAGGCACTCGCGTGCGTCCAGCATCCGATCACCCGACCGTCAGCGATGATCGTCGCCCGCACCATGCCGTTCTTGCCCGGTCCGACCAGCGCGAGATGCTCGGGCGCGCAGACCGCCGTGCGGTCGGCATACGAGATGTAGTACTCGTCGAAGGCTCCGAGCGCGAGCACGTCGGCGACAGAGGGCGAGCGACGGGGGCGAGCGCCCGACACGAACAGGCCCTCCTCGATCTCGACCACCCTGCCCGCGGCTCTGTCGCGCGCTTCTCGCGACCGGCCGAGCGTGAGCCCCGACCACCACGCGAAGTCGGCGACCCCGACCGGCCCGTGCCCGTCGACGTAACGCACGAAGAGCTCGGCGAGTGGGTCGTCCGGCGCCGCATGCTCGCGGATGTGCTGTTCGACGAGCACGAAGCGCTGCTCGCGGCTCACCCGCTCTCGAGTGACGACCGGTCCCTGGCAGATCAGGCCGTCGAGGGTCAGTTCGCTCAGCAGGTGGATGCCGCGCTGCCCGCTCGGGTCGATGCCGATACCGGAGAAGACCTCGAACATCTCGGCGCGCGTGAGGCCGCCGTCGCTCAGCCGCGGCACCACTGCAGCCACGGCGGCGTCGACCATCGTCCGGTCGATCCCGAGATCGCGTCGCCTGCCTGCCGCCTGCTGGCGCTGTCGGTCGCCGGTCACCGACAGCACCCAGCGCAGATCGCGGGCCGGGATGATGTGCAGGGTTCCGCGCATCGTCCACGCACGCACCAGGTCTCCCCTGTCGAAGGCGCGATCGACCAGGTGCAGCGTGGGCTCTCTGTGTGTGCGCGCAGCGAGCGCCCAGCGTCCGGCGGTGAAGTCCTGGCTCTGCACCGCGAGCATGTGCGCCGCGGCGTCGGTCACCGAGGCCGCGGGAGCCGTGAGTCGATGCGAGCGCAGACGCTCGGACAGAAGGGATGCGGACTTCATGCCCTCATCATGCCCGGTGCCGCCGACAGCGCCGTCACCCGTGCAGCGTCACCTCTCGGCGCTCGGGGAGCACGATCGGATGCGAGCCGGCCATGACCTCGAGCACGCGGATCACCTGGCACGAGTATCCGTACTCGTTGTCGTACCAGACGTAGAGGACGACGTCCGTCTCGTTGGCGATGGTCGCGAGGCCGTCGACGATGCCCGCGCGGTGCGAGCCGACGAAGTCCGTCGACACGACCTCCGGGCTCTCGACGTAGTCGATCTGCTGACGCAGCTTCGAGTGCAGCGAGACCCGACGCAGGTAGTCGTTGAGCTCGTCCTTGACTGCAGGGCGCTCGAGGCTCAGGTGCAGCACGGCCAGCGAGACGTCGGGCGTAGGCACCCGGATCGCGGAACCGGTGAGCTTGCCCTCGAGCTCGGGGAGCGCCCGTGCGACGGCTTTCGCTGCTCCGGTCTCGGTGATCACCATGTTCAGCACCGCAGAGCGACCCCGGCGATCACCGCTGTGGAAGTTGTCGATCAGGTTCTGATCGTTGGTGAACGAGTGCACCGTCTCGACATGCCCCCGGACGATCCCGTACGCCTCGTCGACGGCCTTGAGCACGGGCGTGATCGCGTTCGTCGTGCACGAGGCCGCCGTGATGATGCGGTCGTCGGGCTCGATCGTGCCGTCGTTGATGCCGTGCACGATGTTCTTCAGTGCGCCCTTGCCCGGGGCGGTGAGCAGCACGCGTGCGACGCCCGTGGATTCGAGGTGGCGGCTGAGACCCGCCTCGTCGCGCCAGCGCCCGGTGTTGTCGACGACGATCGCGTCGTGGATGTCGTATGCCGTGTAGTCGATCGTCGCGGGGTCGTCGGAGTAGATCACCTGGATGCGGGTGCCGTTCGCGATGATCTGGTCGGCGTCCTCGTCGACCGTGACGGAACCGGCGAAGCGGCCGTGCACGGAGTCGCGCAGCAGCAGCGATGCGCGCTTGACGAGGTCGTTCTCCGAGCCTCGGCGCACGACGATGGCACGCAGCCGCAGACCGCTGCCACCGCCGTTGTGCGCGATGAGGATGCGGGCGAGCAGGCGCCCGATGCGTCCGAAGCCGTAGAGCACGACATCGGTGGGCGCCGCGGCGACCGCACCGACCGCGGGCGCGAGGGCGTCGGCCAGATAGACGTCGAGAGGCAGGTCGCTGTCGGCGTGACCTGCGACGAGGCGCGCCAGGTCGAGCGACGATGCACCCGGGGCGAGGTCATGAACGCCCTCGAGCACCGCGAGGGTCTCATCCACTGCGAGCCGTTCGTGCCCGAGCTGCGCCACTCGGTCGTGCACCTCGACGATGCCGGTGGCGGAGAGTCCCAGCAGTCGGTGTCCGTGGAGCGAGGTGACCACGTCACGCTCGCGCTTGAGTGCGCCGATGAGCGGGATCATCCGCTCGGCCAGCTCTTCTCTCGCCGTCCAGTCGTCATGGGGTGCGGCGGTTACGTTCATCTGCGTCCTTGCATGTGTGAGCGCGCCGAGGTCGCCGGCGCGCGAGATTGCCGGGTGAGCTTCGGGGGATGCCTCCAGGGTACGCGCCGCGCTGCGGGGTTCAGAAATCGCGGCCTCCGCCCGCCGTTCACCTGCGCGACAGGGAATCCTGCGAGCATGCGATGCGTTCTCCCCCGGCATGCCCCGCGTCGAAAGGCTCCAGATGACCGCCCCCTCCCACCCGTCGGCGTGGCCACCGCTGCTGATCGCCATCGTCCTCGAGGTGACGGCCACACTGTCGCTGCGCGCCGCGGAGGGATTCACTCACCCGCTGTGGCTCATCCCCGTGGTCATCGGCTACACCGGGTCCCTCTGGCTGCTGTCGATCGTGCTCGATCGAGGGATGCCGGTAGGCGTGGCATACGGCATCTGGGCGGCGATCGGCGTCGTCCTCACCGCCGTGATGGGCACGGTGCTGTTCGGCGAGCTGCTCGGGCCGGTGCAGATCGTCGGAATCGGCGCGATCGTGGTCGGCGTGCTGCTCGTCGAGCTCGGGTCGCACAAGCGCGAGACGTCTGCGGAGGTCGGAGCATGACCTGGCTGCTCCTCGCCCTCGCGATCGCGAGCGAGGTGACCGCGACTCTCAGCTTGCGGGCATCGGAGGGTCTCCGTCGCAGGCGGTGGATCCCCGTGATCGTCGTCGGCTACCTCGCCGCCTTCACCCTGCTCGGAACCATCCTCGCCATGGGCATGCCTGTGGGCGTCGCCTACGGCGTGTGGTCAGCGGCCGGCGTCGCCATCACGGCGATCCTCGGCCGTGTGATCTTCAAGGACCACTTCTCGGTGCTCATGGCGATCGGCGTCGCCCTGATCGCTCTGGGGGTCATGCTGATCGAGTTCGGGGGATCGCACTGACGCGTCCCGCCTGCGGCCCTGCTCATCGAGGCGGCGATCGAATTCAGAACCCCACGCACATCACACTGACTCCCGCCGCCATCGCCCACGACTCGACCGTGAGCAGGCGGGCGGTCCGACCCTGATGCACGGGCACGATCACCCACTCGGAGACGACCGTCCAGAGCACCACTCCGATGACCCCCGCCACCACGAGCACCGAGAGGACTCCGTCGAGACCGTGGCCGCCGTGGCCGCCCGACTCGACCAGCGCCTCGCCCGTCGACAGGCTCTCGAACGAGCAGATCGCCATCACAAGCGACACCAGCGCTCGGTGGCAGCAGGTGGCCGCCGCCGGCGTTCCCCGCACGCCTGCCGTGCCGAGCATCGCAGACGCGAGAAGGACCATCCCGAGCACGAGACCGACCATCGCGTCGCCGCCGCTCACTGCGATGACGATCATCGCGCCGGCCATGATCAGCGCGCTCTGCCTCCCCTGCCACGGCACGGCCCGCCAGACCGCGACGCACGCCGCGGCCGAGACGACGGCGGCGAGCGCCATCAGCCACGGTGCTGCGGGGAGGAGGTGATCCACACACGCATCATATTGATCAACCGCTCAAAATAGCGATACCTGCGTCGGATGCGCCAGGATGGGCGTGTGCCCCGCGTCGTAGACCACGATGAGCGCCGCCGGCAGATCGCCGAGGCGCTGCTCGCCGTGGCCGCCCGCGACGGGCACGAGGCGGTGTCGTCTCGCGCCGTGGCCAAGGAGCTCGGCGTCGCGACCGGCTCACTCTGGCACTACTTCGACGGATTCGACGACGTGATCCGCGCGGCGGCGGCGGAGATCACCCGGCGCACGGACGAGCGCATCCGATCGGTGACCGCGGGGCTCCGCGGGCTGACCAGACTCGACGCCCTGATGCGGGAAGTCCTTCCCGTCGAGGCGGAGACACGCACCGAGGCGTACGTGGTCGTCGGATTCTGGGGACGCCTCGCGACGCTCGCGTCCTCCCCGGACGCCGGCTCCCCCACGCTCGCGACCTGGCAGGACCGCATCAGCGAGGCCATCGATGAGGCGATCGTCGACGGCGAGCTGTCGGATGCCACGCCGAAGCAGGCGGTGATGTCGCTGCTCCGATCGATCACGTACGGGCAGCAGGTGCTCGAGGTCACCGAGCCCCGCGGCGCCGAGGCGCATCTCGCAGTGCTCGACAGCATCCTCTCGCCCTGGCGCGCCTGAACCCCTCGCGCCCACCCCGCACCCCGCGCTCGCGCTCGCGCTCGCACCCTGCGCAGAGTCGATCGCCAGCAGGCTCTTGTGCACCCCGCCACACCGTCGTACCATCGAGCCAATCCGTTTATTGAGCGCTCGCTCGAAATAGTGAGGTACGACGATGTCCCACCCCCAGCCCGTCTCCATCGACCGGATCACGACGCCGCATCCGCTCGACCCGCTCACCGGCGCCGAGATCGCCGCAGCCCGCGCCGTGCTCGAATCCGCCGGGCTGCTCGGCGAGACGGTTCGCGTGCCGATGCTCCTGCCGGACGAGCCCACCAAGCAGGAGCTCGCCGCGTGGACGCCCGGCTCCCCCATCGACCGGCGGGTCGACGCGACCCTGCTCGACACCGCGACCGGGGTCGCCACCGAGGTGGTCGTCTCAATCACCCGCGGCGAGGTCCTGCGCAACGAAAGGGTTCCCAACGACGCGCCCCCTTACGGCCAGCCGCAGTACCTCTTCGAGGAGTACGAGCGCGCGGAGGCGATCGCGAAGGCCTCGCCCGAGTGGCAGGCGGCGATGACGCGCCGCGGACTCGCTGATCACATGGACCTCGCGTTCTGCGGCCCGCTCGCCCCGGGCTACACCGGCCGTGCCGACGAGGTGGGTCGCCGGGTCATCCGCTCCCTCACGTTCCTGAAGTACGACGAGAACGACTCCCCCTGGGCGCATCCGGTCGAAGGCCTCGTGGTGCACATCGATCTGACCGCGGGCAGCGTCATCCGCATCGACGACGAGGGCGATGTGCCGGTGCCCGCGGGTCACGGCAACTACTACCCCGAGGTGCAGGGCGCGGCGCGCACGACGCTCAAGCCCATCGAGATCACCCAGCCGGAGGGTCCGAGCTTCGCCGTCACCGGATCTCTGGTCGAGTGGGAGAACTGGTCAATGAGGGTCAGCTTCAACGCGCGCGAGGGGCTCGTGCTGCACGACGTCGCTTTCGACGGACGCTCGGTGCTCAGCAGAGCGAGCGTGCCCGAGATGGTCGTGCCCTACGGCGACACCGCGCCGGGTCGCTTCTGGATCAGCTACTTCGATGCCGGCGAGTACCTGCTCGGCAAGAACGCGAACCACCTCGAGCTGGGTTGCGACTGCCTGGGCGTGATCCGCTACCTCGACGGCTACGTCGCCGATGACCACGGCCACCCCGTGCGCATCCCCAACGTCGTCTGCATGCACGAGGAGGACTACGGCATCCTCTGGAAGCACACCGACCTCGCGGGACGCTCGGATGTGCGCCGCTCGCGACGCTTCGTGGTGTCGTACTTCTCGACGATCGGCAACTACGACTACGGCTTCTACTGGCACTTCTATCTCGACGGCTCGATCGAGGTCGTGGCCAAGGCGACGGGAATCGTGTTCGCAGGTGCCGGCGAACCCGGCGTGCGGCAGAAGCACGCCACCGAGCTCGCCCCAGGGGTGTTCGCGCCCGTGCACCAGCACCTGTTCTGCGCTCGACTCGACGTCGCGATCGACGGCGACGAGAACCGCCTGTTCGAGATCGACGCTCAGCGCATCCCCATGGGGCCCGACAACCCGTTCGGCAACGCGTTCACCTGGTCGGAGACTCAGCTCTCCACCGAGTCCGCCGCTCAGCGCGATGCCGACTCGTCCGTCGCGCGCGCCTGGGAGGTGCAGAGCACGTCGCGCACGAACCACGTCGGACGCCCGACCGCGTATCACCTGATCCCCCAGCCGACCGCACTGCTGATGGCCGACCCCGAGTCATCCGTGGCGGCGCGAGCAGCCTTCGCGACCAGGCACCTGTGGGCGACGCAGCACGAGCAGGGGCAGATCTGGCCCGCCGGCCGGTATCCGAACGCGCATCAGGGCGGCTCCGGCCTGCCCGAATACACCGCCGGAGACCGATCGCTCGACGGCGAGGACATCGTGCTGTGGCACACGTTCGGCCTGACGCACTTCCCTCGCCCCGAGGACTGGCCGATCATGCCCGTCGACTACGCCGGATTCTGGTTCAAGCCCAACGGGTTCCTCGATCAGAACCCCGCGATGGACGTCCCGGAGTCGTCTCAGGCGCACGTCTCTGCGGATGCAGGATGCTGCGGAGGCGGCGGATCCTGCACCTGCGACCACTGACCCTCGGCGTCGCTGTCGTAGGTCAGCGCGTCGTCGTCGGAGGTCAGCGCGTCGTCGTCATCCGGCAGCCCCTGGCGGAAGCACGCGGCGAACGTGCCCCTCAAGAGAGTCGGGCGATCGCGACGCGCAGGATTCCGTCAGCCTCGTCGAGCGCCTGAGCCGAGTCATCTGCCGATGCCCCCGTGGAGATCATCAGGATCGCCAGCTTGACGGAGCCGCCGGCCGCGTCCAGCGCGGCCGAGGCTTCGTCGACCCCGGCGCCGGTGAGCTCGGTCACCGTGCGGATCGAGCGCGCGTGCAGCTTCTCGTTCGTGGCCAGCAAGTCGACCATCACGCCGTGGTGCGTCTTGCCGAGCTTGATCATCGACAGGGTGGTGAGCATGTTCACGACGAGCTTCTGCGCGGTTCCCGACTTCAGACGCGTCGACCCCGAGATGAACTCCGGCCCGGTGACGACCTCGATCGCGATCTCGGCGACAGCCCCGATCTCGGATGCCGGGTTCGAGGCGATCGCGACGGTGAGCGCGCCGACTTTCCGCGCGAACTCGAGGCCGCCCACGACGTAGGGGGTGCGACCGGACGCCGAGATGCCGACGACCGTGTCGCGCTCGGTGAGCCCGAGCTCCTGCAGCGAGGCCGCCGCGGCTTCGTCGTCGTCCTCGGCGTTCTCGACCGCAGCGCGGATAGCCGTCTCCCCGCCGGCGATCAACCCCACGACCATCGAGGGGTCCGTACCGAAGGTCGGCGGGCATTCGCTGGCGTCGAGCACTCCGACGCGTCCCGCGGTGCCCGCCCCGAGGTAGATGAGGCGCCCGCCGGCGCGGAAGCGTTCGGTGATGCCGTCGACGGCTGCAGCGATCTCCGCGCTGCGCTCTCCGACCGCCGTCGGGACACGGTGATCCTCGGCGTTCATGCGCCGCACGAGCTCGGCGGTCTCGAGCAGGTCGAGATCGCCCCGCTCCGTCGTCGACGCCTCCGTGCCGAGCGTCGAGAGGACGTCGAGGAGGGCGGTCAGTCTGGCGTGTTCATTCGGCACGATGCACGAACCTTTCATGGGGAAGATCAGTGCGCTCCGCGAGCAGGAGCGCTCCGTCGATGGCGTCACCGGCTGAGGCGGCGACAGCGCGGCCCGCGGCGCCCAGCGCCCGGTCGAGTGCCGAGCGGAACCAGACATGTGCGGTGAGTCCGCCGTGGAGGGCGACATCTCGGCTGTCCGCAGACGCGGCGACCGCCGATGCGACCAGGAGACGGACGCCCTCGGCGACGATCTCCACCGAGACGGGGTCGCCGCTCTCTGCCGCATCGAGCACCAGCGGCGCGAGTGCCGCGAGGCGACGGGGCAGCGGGCCATCGGTCGCGAGCCAGGCGGGGATCGCCGCAGGGCCGCCGATCGTCGCGCCCACGGCATCCGTGAGCACTGTCGTGGGTGCGAGGCCGACCGAGGCACGCAGGACAGCGCGCAGCGCCTCTCGCCCGAACCAGGATCCGCTGCCGAAATCCCCCAGCTCGGGTCCCCACCCGTCGACGAGGGTGGCCACCTCGCCGTCGATGCCGAGGGCCGCTGCGCCGGTCCCGGCGATCAGGAGCACGCCTGCCCCGCCACCGAGCGCTCCTGCGTGGGCGGACACGACGTCAGAGGTCACGGACACCGGCACCCGCATCGCTCGGGCGAGCCCGTGTGCGAGCTCGGATGCGGCCTCGGGGGCCGCCCAGGCTCCCGCAGCGCCCACCGAGACGTCTGAGATCGGCTCATCGAGTCGCTCTCTCAACGGGAGGATCGCGGCGAGTGCTGCAGCGACGCCGTCTGCGGCCGCAAGACCGGGTGCCCCGATGCCGTCGTACACGGGCCGGCGCTGAGGGCGGAGATCGTTCGCGCCCCACGGCCCCGAGATCACCGCACGGCATCGCGATTTGCCGAGGTCGACGGCGACATGGGCTCGCGAAGAAGACATGGAAATAGTCTACGCACCAGCTGTCCGGCATGAAAGAATTGTTCACACGACCGAAACCCGCCCCCCGCCAGGAGAGCCATGAGCATCCAGACGACCATCGCGACAGCGGCCGAGAAGCTGCCGCCGTCGCTGGCGCGCATCGCTCGGACGATCGCCGACGATCCCACCCTCGTCGTCGACAGCACGATCACCGAGATCGCTGCGAGGTGCGACACCTCGGTGGCCTCGGTCGTCCGCTTCTGCCGCACGATCGGGGTGAACGGCTACGCCGCGTTGAGAATGGCGCTGGCCACCGAGCTCGGCCGCGAGTCGGTGCAGTTCCCTGCGGCATCCGGTTTCGGTTCCGAGATCTCCGCGGCCGACACGCTGCGCGAAGCGACGGCGAAGCTCGCGGCGCTGGAGCTGCTGGCCATCGAGGAGACGATCGCGAACCTCGATTACGACAGCCTCGCCGCTGCGGTCGAGGCGATCGACGACGCCGATCGCGTGCTGCTCTTCGGCATCGGAGCGAGCGGGCAGGCAGCAGCCGACCTCGGCCGCAAGCTGCTCCGCATCGGACACGCGGCGATAGTGCTCACCGACTCTGACGAGGCGAGCGCCGCCGCATCGCTCGGAGCGAGGAAGACGGTCGCCATCGGCTTCTCGCACTCGGGGACGACCCGCGAGACCGTGCACTTCCTGCAGACCGCGCGCGCCGCGGCCGGCGTCACGATCGGTGTCACGGGAGGATCATCGTCACCCGTCACCGAGAGCTGTGATCACGCCCTGCTGACTCGTGCCCGCGAGCCGCGACTCCGCGCCGGGGCGATGGTCAGCCGGATCGCGCAGCTCGCCGTCGTCGACTGCCTGTTCGTCGGCGTCGCGCAGCGCCGACATGCGCATACGATCCACGCCCTCCAGCGCACCGCCGACGCCACGCAGCCGTTGCGCTGAAGAGCCGGCTCTCAGGCCGGAACCGGCTCGTGCCGACGCTCCGGATCGACCGATCCAGCCGTCCGCAGGAACACGATGATCCAGCTGAAGATGAGCACGGCGGCGATCAGCTCGACCGCTGTGAGGTTGTAGTAGCCGACGGCGAAGAACGACGCGAGCAGGATGATCACCAGCACGTAGGCCCAGCCGAACGCCACGAAGACCCGAGGGATCGTGCGCAGGAACCACGGCAGACCCACCACGACGACCGCGAACACGACGACCATGCCGGTGGCCACCGTGTTGTGCACGAGGAAGAACTCGTCGACGGGGAAGATCCCGACGCACGCGAGGAAGATGCCCATCAGGATCAGACCGCCGCGCACGATGAAGCGGCCGCGCCGATCGATCGGGTCGTCCACCGGCAGCCCCGCCGTGGCGTAGCGCGCGATCGTCGTGACCATGACGCCGGCGATGATCAGTGTGATGTTGAAGGCGGCCGAAGCACTGTTGGTGCTCATACCGAGCGCCGAGAGGTTGTCCTGCCACCAGTGCACATCGCTGGAGGCGAGCATCGCGGCGAATGCGCCGACCACGAGGAACACCGCGAGCACGAGCGACAGCACTGTCGGCGTCAGCGCCACGGCGCTGAGGAATGTCACATAGGCGGTGAGGGCGAACGCCACAGCCACCAGGACCGCGCCCGGAAACGCGAAGACCGGGGCGTCGGTGAAGCTGCGCTCGAGCAGCTCGGCGATGCCGAGCCACCCCAGGTAGGCGATGGCTGCATGCGCGAAGGCGATCGCGGCCAGGTCGTACCAGCGCAACCGATCCCCCGGGACGCTGAATCCGTCGCGGGTGCCGTCCGGCGCGATCGTCGCGGGCCTGACGACGAGGCGGCCGAGCGCGAAGGCGAGCACCGCGGTGATCGCACCCCCATAGGCTGCGAACGCTCCGATCGAGCCGGTGCCGCTGATCGCCATCTCCTGGCCCCAGAAGACCGGCCACCCGATCGCGAACCCGAGCACGAAGAACACCGCCCCGACGATCAGCGCGGTGGCTTCGAACACCGCATCCGCCGTGTCGGGTCCCCGCAGCTGACGCAGGACCTGCATGACCTTGTCGCCGAGATATCGCATCGCTGGCCTCCGCCCACATCATAGAAGCCTCGCCCTCTGGACGGTGCCGGTGATAACATCACGGCACGGATCGTATACAACGTCGTCGTTCCACCACCCGAGGTGATCAGTCATGAACGGTGCACTCGCCGCCCCCGCCGAATCGGTGTCGACGCTCGTCGCGCGCAACATCAGCGAATTCCGCGCCGCCGTCTCGGAGTCCTTCGTGCCGCTGCAGGTCTCGACCGCCGGGCCCGACCACTTCCGCGGGATCATCCGCGGCGCGTCGGTCGATGAGGTGCACGTGAACGAGGTGCGCGCCACGTCCCACGTCGTGGAGCGGACGCCCGAGCTCATCGCGCGCAGCGACCGGTCGTACTTCAAGCTCAGCCTCATGCTCGCAGGCACCGGGATGCTGATCCAGGACGAACGGGAAGCCGTGCTCCAGGCCGGGGATCTCGCCGTGTACGACACCGATCGCCCCTACTCCCTGGTCTTCGACGACGACTTCCGCACGATGGTCGTCATGTTCCCGAAGCATCTGATCAGCCTCCCCTCCGACATGATCGGGCAGCTCACCGCTGTGCGGATCTCGGGTCAGGGCGGTCTCGGCGGGATGGTCGTGCCCTATCTCACGCAGCTCGCCGGCAACCTCGATCAGCTCGCCGGAACGACGGGAGCCCGGCTGGCGCACAGCGCGCTGGACCTCGTCACGACGGTGTTCACCCGCGAGCTCGGCCTCGACGAAGTGTCGGCCGATCCTCATCGCGCTCTCGTGCAGCGCATCCGCTCGTACATCGACCGCAACCTCGCCTCGACCGACCTCGGACCTGCGACCATCGCGTCGGCGCATTTCATCTCGACCCGCCACCTGCACGGACTGTTCCAGGAGCAGGGCGTGACCGTCTCGACGTGGATCCGCACGCGCCGCCTCGAGCAGTGCCGTCGTGATCTGCTCGACCCGATGCTCGCCGATCGTCCCGTCGCCGCGATCGCCGCCCGGTGGGGCTTCGTCGATGCGGCGCACTTCAGTCGCGCATTCAAAACCGCCTTCGGCATCTCCCCCAGCGAGTACCGCGCCGCGCACTGACCCGGCACCGTTCGGCCCGGCGAACGGCGCTCGGCGTACGGCCTGTCAGGGAACGTAGACCGGCGGTGCGAACATCGTGCCTCCGTAGAGCAGCTGCACCGCGACGAAACCCGGCAGCGATACCGCAATGACGAGCACCACCGCCAGCGCCAGACTTGCCGGCACTCCGCGCCGTCCACCGTCGTGGACGGCGAAGAACGCTCCGATCGCGACCAGGGCATGGAACACCAGCACCGGCACGAGGCCGACGGTGAATCCCCAGCCCTCCATCGTCGACCCGGCGCTGACGGCCTTGGACTGCTCGCTGAACTGCTCCTCGTAGGACATTCCGCACCACGCCCACGCCACGGCGAAGAGGAGCAGAGCGAAGAAGACGGATGCCGTCCAGGCGACTGCCTTGACCGCCGGCGACAGGGCCGGCCGAGGTTCTGTTCGCATGCCTCATCCTGACAGCCGAGAGCGCGGCGAGGACGACGGCACGGCAGACTCCCGCCTCATCCTTGCTCTGCAGGGCACGCCGGTTGACTGTCGGCGCGCGATGGGGCCGCCTCTCTTGAGCGGATGCCGTGCCCGGCCGGAGCATGGGGCAAGCGCACCGCGATGACGCGATGCCCGGAGCGACGATGCTCCGCTGGATGCGACGTCAGGACCCCCATGATCGCCCCTGTCACGACCGATTCCGCCGTCGACGAATGGCGCACCTACGACGAGTTCGCCGCGGGCATCGACACCTTCCGACTGCCGAACGCCTCGCTGTCGGGCACCGCGCTGGCGCTCGCCCTCGATGACGGCTCGACGCTCTCGTTGACGTTCGACGCGATCGCCGTCACCTGGTCGGGCCTGGGAGCAGACGGCACCGACCCGTACGACGCCGTGGCCGTGCGCGACGATGTGGTGTTCGTGAACATCCCGCTCGAGAGCCGCGAGCGCGAGGCCATCACCGTCGTGTACTCGACGACGACGCACCGGGCGACCGTCGTGCGGTCGCGGATCGCGGCCGAGGCCGTCGAGGGCATCCCGCAGGTCGGGCAGGACTTCTGGGCGGCGACCACCGACGGCGGCACCGCGACGGGCTCAGTGCCCGGGCCGAGCCGAGACCTCATCGGCAAGCGCAACGTCTACCGATACAGCCCGCACCACCTCTACGAGCACGTGTACATCTCGAGCCGCCGCTATGCATGGCAGTGCCTGGAGGGTGTGCAGCGCGGGCACGGCGACATGGACCTCTCGACGGTCTGGAAGTTCGCCGACGGGCTCTACCTGTTCTGCTTCCGTGAGTTCCGCATCGCGGTCGCGAGTGTCTGGCTGCACGACCTCGGCTACCAGCTGATGACGACCGGGATCTTCCTCGGCCTGAACGGCGACGGCGACGCCGAGCACTCACGAGGCGGCGGCCACATCTATCCGCTCGGGTCCGTCGAGTACCCCGACGCTCAGCCCGTCTGACCGACGACTTTCAGGAAGGACTCCGATGAGCAACGCAGACATCATCACCGCGCACTACGCGGCGAGCGACCGCGGCGACCTCGACGGCATGCTCGCACCGCTCGCCGACGACGTGAGCTGGACCGAGGCCGCCGGCTTCCCCTACGCCGGCACATACCTGGGACCGGATGCGGTGGCTGCGGGTGTCTTCCAGCGCATCCAAGACGAGTGGGACGACTACACGGTCGCCATCGACGAGGTCATCGACGGCGGAGACGTGGTCGTGGGCATCGGCACCTACTCGGGTACGTACCGAGCGACCGGCCGATTCTTCGCCGCCCGCGTCGCGCACGTCTGGCGCCTGATCGATCACAGGGTCGTCGCTTTCGAGCAGTTCACCGACACCGAACTGGTCAACCGCGCGCTGCGCGACTGACCGCAGCAGTCCCGAAGCACACGAGAGGCAGGAATCACATGAACAAGCGAGTATCCGGCACTGCGGCGCTCATCGCCGTGGCGGCCCTCACCCTGGCCGGCTGCGCCGGCGGAGACGGCAGCGGGGGCGGCGAGGGCTCCCCCATCGTCGTCGGCTCCGTGAACACGATCAGCGGCCCGGCGACGTTCCCCGAGGCATCCCTCGCGGCCGCCGCCGTGTTCGACGCGTTCAACGAGGCCGGCGGCCTCGACGGACGCACCATCGAGTACAAGACCCTCGATGACAAGGGAGACCCGGCGACCGCCACGGCATCCGCCCGCGAGCTCGTCGGCAGCGACGGGGCCGTCGCCCTGGTCGGATCGGCGAGCCTGATCGAGTGCGAGATCAACGCGAAGTACTACGAGCAGGAGGACATCCTGTCGCTTCCCGGCATCGGGGTGGACACCGGCTGCTTCGCCAGCGACAACATCTCGCCCGCGAACGTCGGCCCGTTCAACGACATGACCCTCACCCTGCAGTACGGCTCCGAGGTGCTCGGGCTCGATGACATCTGCATCCTGCTGGAGATCGCAGGTTCCACGCGCCCGACCTACCAGGCCGCGATCGACAGATGGACCGAGATCACCGGCAAAGAGCCGAAGTACGTCGACGACACCGTGCCCTACGGCGCATCGGACTACACGCCCTACATCGTGAAGGCCCGCGAGCAGGGGTGCAAGGCACTCGCGATCAATCCGGTCGAACCCGACGCGATCGGCCAGGTCAAGGCTGCGAACGCCCAGGGATGGGACGACGTGACCTGGCTCTACCTGACCAGCGTCTACAGCGAGAACTTCGCCGACGCGATCGACGATGCGGGCGCCGGCATCTACGTCCCCGCCGAGTTCTACCCGTTCACGGACGACGACGAGATCAACGCCGACTGGCGAGAGCTGATGGAAGCGAACGACATCCCCCTCACCTCGTTCAGTCAGGGCGGATACCTCGCGGCGACCTACTTCATCGAGGTGCTCGAGGGCATCGACGGCGACATCACACGCGAGACCGTCACCGAGGCGCTGCGAGGGATGGAACCGATCGAGAACCCCATGGTCGGAACGCCCTATGCCTTCGGCACGCAGAACACCGCCGGCTGGCCGATCATCCTCGAATCCGGCACGAACGCCTGGGAGAAGGTCGCCGACGACTGGCTCCGCATCGGCGAGTAGCCGCCCTTCGCCTGCCGCCGAGCGCATTCTCGGCGGCAGGTCCTCCTCCCCCTCACACCAGAAAGGACGCCTCATGCTGCAAGGCGCCATCGCCGGTCTCGCCGCCGGCGGTCTCTACGCGGTCCTCGGAGTGTGCCTGACCCTGATGTCACGCCTCGTTCGTGTCGTCAACTTCGCCCAGGCCGCGACCGGGATGTTCGGCGCCTTCAGCGCCGTATGGTTCGTCAGCGAACTGGGGCTGCCGATCTGGCTCGGCTCCGTGCTCGGCGTGCTCATCGGCGGGGTGCTCTCCGCCGCGATCGGATGGATCGCCGCGACCTGGCTCTCCGAGGCCTCCACCACCACGCGATCGGCGATGACCGTCGGTCCCCTGCTGCTGCTGATCTCGATGTCGTTCATCCTGTTCGGCAACAAGCCGCAGCCCTTCACGCCGATCATCGCCGGTCCTGCGTTCTCCTTCGGCGGGGTCGTGATCAGTCAGGTGACGATCGCCACAGTCGTCATGGCGATCGTGACGGCGGTCGCGGTGCGGATCGTCCTGCGCCGAACGAGGGTCGGCACGCAGCTGCGCGCGCTGTCGGAACGCCCGACGACCGCCGAACTCCTCGGCATCCGATCGCGCCCGCTGTCGATCGCCGTGTGGTTCGTCACCGGCGTGATCAGCGCGATCGCGATCATGATCGTCGCGCCGTCGCAGTCGAACGACGCGACCAGCCTCGCGATGCTCATCGTCCCTGCCGCAGCCGCCGCGCTGCTCGGGGGTTTCCGCCGACTCGATCTCGCCGTCGTCGGCGGAGTCGTGCTCGGTGTGCTCGGCGGTCTCGTCGCGCAGATCGACGAGGTCGCGCTCGTGCGCAACTTCCTCCCGTTCCTGTTCATCGTCGTCCTGCTTCTGTGGACGCAGCGCAAGGAGGTGTGGGATGCCGCTCGCTGATCATCCCTGGTTCCGTCTGTCCTGGCCTCTCGCCGTCGCCGCCGTCGCGGTCGGGGCGGGTGCCGTCCTGAGCACGGCGCTTCCCGGCTACTTCGTCTTCCTCGCGATCAGCGCGGTCGTCGCGGCCATCGCGATCCTGGGACTCGGCATCGTCACCGGGTCTGCCGGAATGATCGCGCTGTGCCAACTCACCTTCGCCGCGGTGGGCGCCTGGATCGTGTCCCTGCTGAACGTCATGCAGGCCCCGGGCGGTTTCGTCGTCTGGCTCGTGGTGGGCGGCATCGCGGCGGGCCTCGTCGGCATCCTCGTCGGTCTTCCGGCGCTGCGGCTGCGCGGTGTCAACCTCGCCGTCGTCACCCTGGGCTTCGCCGCTGCCGCAGACGTCACCCTCGTGCAGATCCAGTTCCCCGGCTCCGCCGACGGCACGGCCGTCGAGCGCCCCACGTTGTTCTCGAACGACCGAGAGTTCTTCTTCCTCTCGGTGGTGGTGCTCGCCGTCTGCGCATTGGGCGTGTTCTTCCTGCAGCGCGGACGCTGGGGCTCGAGCTGGAAGGCCGTCGCCTTCTCGGAACGCGGCACCGCGGCTGCCGGCCAGAGCGTGCAGAGCGCGAAGCTCACCGCGTTCGCTGTCTCGGCCGCACTCGGCGGCATCGCCGGCGGGCTGCTCGCCGGTCAGGTGCAGCTTCCGTTCGCATCGAGCTTCACCCCGCTGCAGTCACTCGCCCTCTACGTGCTCGCCGTCATGTCGGGAGCGCATCTGATCGACATGGCGATCCTCGGCGGCATCCTCTGGGTGCTGGTCCCCGAACTTCTGAAGCGCTGGGGAGTGCCGCAGGACTGGGCATTCGTCGTCTTCGGAGTGCTCGGCGTGCAGGCGATCACCAGCGGAACCAACCTCGGGCAGGGCATCCGCACCCTCCTCTGGAAACGCGCGGATCGCAAGACGGCGTCGGCGACCCTGACGGCGCTGCCTCCGGATGCCGAGGCGGGCGACACGGTCATCACGACCACGACCACCGCGACCGTCGACGAGCGTGCGCTGGACGGCGCACCCGTGCTGACGGTCGAGGGGCTCACGGTGCAGTTCGGCGCGCTCAAGGCACTCGACGACGTGTCGTTCCAGGTGCCCGCGGCGTCGATCATGGGACTCATCGGCCCGAACGGAGCGGGCAAGTCGACCTTCGTGGATGCGATCAGCGGATTCCTGCCGAAGCACGGAGGGCGGGTGCTGCTCGGAGATCGAGACCTGGCCGGCCTTTCGCCCACGCGTCGCGCACGACTCGGTCTGCGCCGCACCTTCCAGCAGGACAGGGTGCCGCCGGCGCTCACCGTCGGCGCATACGTCAGGTTCGTGGCGCGGCGACGACTGGCTGCCTCCGACATCGACGAGGTGCTGGAGTTCTTCGGATGCCCCCCGGCGCGTGCGCGTCTCTCGAGCGTCGATGTCGGCACCAGACGGCTCGTCGAGGTGGCGGCGAACGTGATATCGCGGCCGCGACTGCTGATCCTCGACGAGCCGGCGGCCGGCCTGTCGCACGATGAGCACCTCGCTCTCGCCGCGAGACTGCGTGAGCTGCCCGCTCGCTACGGCGTGGCGCTGATCATCATCGAGCACGACCTGGATCTGGTGCGCTCGGTGTGCCCGACGCTCACCGTGCTCGACTTCGGTCGAGTGCTCGCGAGTGGGCCGCAGGCCGAAGTGCTCGCGAACCCCGAGGTCGTGAAGGCCTACATGGGAGAGACGGAGCTGCTGAAGTGAGCGAACTCGTGCTGAATTCGGTGACCGTGAGTCGCGGCGCAGGACCCGTGATCTCGGACGTGAGCCTGACGGTCAGAGGTGGAGAGGTGCTGGCCCTGGTCGGACCGAACGGAGCGGGCAAGACGAGCCTGATCGAATCGGTGTCCGGCGTGACCCCGCACTCCTCGGGGTCGCTGATGCTCGACGGCGAGCCGATCGACAAGCTGTCCCGGGTGTCGAGGGCGCGCCGCGGCATCGTGCACATCGAGCAGGGGCGAGCCGTGTTCCCGTCGCTGACGGTGCGCGAGAACATCTCGCTCACTGCGCGGACGCCTGCGGAACTGGATGCTGCGCTCGCGCAGTTCCCCGAACTCGAGAAGCGCATCGACTCCCCCACCGCTCTGCTGTCCGGTGGCGAGCAGCAGATGGTGGTGCTCGCCCGTGCGTTCGCCGCGAAGCCCCGGATCCTGTTGATCGATGAGATGTCGCTCGGGCTCGCGCCGGTGGTCTTCATGCGGCTCATGCCGATCGTGAAGTCGATCGCCGAATCCGGCGTCGGCGTGCTGCTCGTGGAACAGTTCACGCAGCTCGCCCTCGGGCTCGCTCGGGAGGCCGTCGTGGTCGCCGGCGGCCGCGTCTCTTTCCAGGGCACCGCCGAGGAGTTGAAAGAGGACTCGCAACTGCTGCATCGCGCGTACCTCGGAGGGTGATGGTCGGTCGCCTCGGACTCCGGCTGCTGCGCAGTAGCCTGAGGGGATGACTGAGACCATCAGCGCCCGCGCCGTCCTGCTCGACATGGACGGCACTCTCGTCGATTCGACCGCCGTCGTGGAACGGCTGTGGCTGGAGTGGGCCGCGCCGCACGGAATCGACCCGGCGACGGTGCTGCATGTCGTGCACGGTCGCCAGGGACATCAGAGCATGGCGATCATGCTTCCGGAGCGGGATCACGAGATCAACATCCGAGAGAACGCCGTGATGCTGGCGAACGAGAGCAAGGACGTCGATGGCGTCATCGCGATCGAGGGCGCCGACGTGCTGCTCGATGCTCTGCGCCCCTATCCGCATGCGATCGTGACGTCCGCCGACGTGACGCTGATGAACGCCCGCATGGGCCAGGCGGGGCTCACGGTGCCCTCGCTGACCGTGACCGCAGAGAGCGTGTCGGCATCGAAGCCGGACCCTGAAGGCTTCCTGCTGGGTGCGAAGCTGCTCGGCATCGACCCCGCCGACTGCGTCGTGTTCGAGGACTCCGGCGCGGGTATCCAGGCCGCCCATGCTGCAGGGATGCGAGTCGTCGGCGTGGGCTCTCACGCGACGTCTCACCAGCCGACCTTCCACGTCGACGATCTCACGCAGGTGGCCGTGGTTCCGACCGCTGACGGGTTCGAGCTCACCGTTCGATGATGCGGTGGCGTGGGCACGGCGGTGACGCAGTGACCCGCTGACGCTGCTGCGGCGAGTGCAGGACTGCGGGACTGCCGGACTGCCGGACTGCGGCGCTGCGGCGCTGCGGCCTGCGGCGCTGCGGCGCTGCGGCGCTGCGGCGCTGCGGCGAGACCATCGCATCGGGAGATCATCGCATCGGCAGTGCGGCGTGACGCCGCTCCGACGACGCGCTGAGACCCGACACGTCGGAGGCGCGCGAGTAGCTCCTCGGCGGAGCACCGTTGAGGCGTGCTCTGACCGTTCGTGGCGGTGTGGTTGATTTCTCCCATGTCATCCGGCGCGGGCGAAGCGCGCGGGAACTTTGAATTGCGCTGCACTGAGTCGTGGGGTGCGCCATCGCTGGCCGGGGTCCCACCATGCCGGGCCGCGGACCTGTGGGAGGCCGTCGTTCATCCGGATCTCCCATCCGGAGGTGCCGAGGGAGCGGTGGTGCCACCAGCACAACGGCACACCGTTATCGGTGTGCGTGGGGCCGCCCCTGGCGTGCTCGGTGACGTGGTGGATCTCGCACCATGAGGCGGGGACGTGGCATCCGGGGATCAGGCACTCCTTGTCGCGGGCGATGATCGCCCGCCGTTGGTGCACGGTGAAGATCCGATCCGTGGTCGTGATCCCGATGATCCGCCCCTCGTCCATGAGCACGCGCTGGATCGCTCCTGAGCATGCGATCTGCGCGGCGACAGAGACGGGAACATGGGCGCCGGATCCTGGGATCGTCGCCCACCCACCATTGCCACTCGCTCCAGACCCAGCGCCCCCGGCGGCGACACCTTCGGAAGCGGCACCCCCGAAGGCGGCTCCTCCGAACGCGGCGCCTGTGGGGCCGGGGGCATGAGTGGAGTGGGTGGCGAGGTCGTTCGCGTCGACGGTGACGACGACGACCGGTGATGCACCGCCGAGGGTGGGCATGTCCTTGTGCCGGGCCGCGATCCCGAGCGCTGCGGTCAGGGCGTCGTGGCGTTTCTGGGCCGCGGTGCGGTCGTCGAGCACAGACCGCGGGTCGGAGTTGAACGGGTCCTCCCCCGCATCCGTGTCAGCGTTCGAGCTCGCACCAGCACCAGGACCAGGACCAGGACCAGGAGAAGAGTCGGCGTCGGGAGAATCGGTGTCGGCATCGGTGCCCCCGGTCGGGGCGAAGAACACCCCGGGCATCGGCGGCCCGTCGCCCTTGGGGTTGAGGATCGCGTCCAGGATGAGCTGCAACTGGGCCGCGGCGTCCGGGGTCAGGTAGCCGCGGATCGCATGCATGCCGTCCTTCACCCGGCCGATCGTGATCCCCCGACGACGCCGCGCGTCCTCGTCTTTCGGTTCCTCACCATCCGGATCGAACATCGACGCGAGATCCTCCGCCAGAGCCTTCAGATCCTGCGCCGTCGGCGACGGACCCGCCGTGTCGTCATCCGCATCCGGGACCTCATCGACATCCGCATCCGTATCCGTATCCGTATCCGCCTCGAGGCCGTGACCGCGGGCGCACCCCGCCAACGCGACATCCGCCGCCAACCGCTGATCGACCGTGAGCCGATCCCACACCTTCTCGATCGGCGCCGTCGCGGCGAGAAACCCCGCGACCCCGACCACCCCGTCCAGCAGGGCGAGCCGCATCTCCGCCCACCGTGCCGGCATCCTCTCCCCCGCCAGACTCATCGGCCGCCGCACCAGATCGACGACCCTGTCGACCCGGGTCGCACCCCGCACATCCACACCGACCGTCCGCTGCAACAGCTCATTCAGCCCCCGGCAGCCCGCCGAATGCGGAAAGTCGCCCGGATCCCCCGTCGCGATCGTCTCCACGATCACCGCCTCGGCACGCCGGAACGCCGCCCCCGCACCCTGCAACACCGCGACCCGGTCCGCATCCGACAACCCCGCCAGCCCGTCGTCGGACAGCACCGCGTCGAGGTCGGCGACGACCCGATCCAGAAGCTCCGCAGTGCTGTTCATACCCCCAGTCAACCGGGGACCACCGACATTCGAGACCCGCAGAGTCCCGAATTTTTCCAAGGTCAGGAGTAAATTCCAATCTCCCGGAATGCTGCTCTAATGACAGGGGGCGGCATAGCACCGCTCGCACGACACAGCTCGGCACGCTCGGCTCGGCTCGGCACGGCACGCCCGGCTTGGCTCGGCACGGCACGGCACGCTCGGCACGACACGACACGACACGCCCGGCACGGCACGGCACGACACGACACGACACGACACGACACGACACGGCATTGCACGACGCCACATGGCACGGCCAACCCAACCCTGCCCTGCCCTCCCCTGCCCTCCCCTGCCCTCCCCTGCCCTGCCCTGCCCAGTCCAACCCAGTCCAACCCAATCCAACCCAATCCAACCCTGCCCTGCCCAACCCAACCCAACCCAACCCAGCCCAGTCCAACCCAACCCAACCCAGTCCAACCCAGCCCGGCCCGGCCCGGCCCGGCCCTGCCCAGTCCAACCCAGCCCAACCCAGCCCAGCACCGAGCACCGAGCACCGAGCACCGAACACCGAACACCGAACACCGAACACCGAACACCGAACACCGAACACCGAACAGATGCTCCCTACATCCCCGCCCGATCGAACGCGATCGTCGGCACATCCACCACGTGGGATCCGCCGTCCGCCACGATCACGGCACCCGTGACGTACGACGACTCCCCCGACCCGAGGAACCGCACGACCGACGCGATCTCGGCGGGGCGAGCCGGTCGCTGCAGCGGCACGTCCGCCGTCACGGTCGCATATGCCTCCTCGCGCGACCCGAGGCCCGCCTGCGTGGCGAACTCATCCATCTCGTCGTCCGCCATCGGCGTCTGCACCCACCCGGGGCACACCGCGTTCACGCGCACACCCCGACGTCCGTAGTCGCGGGCGAGGGTCCGCGTCAGACCGATCAGAGCGTGCTTGCCCACCGTGTATCCGGCCACAGACGGCCCGGCGAAGAGACCGGCGAGCGACGACACGATCACGATCTGCCCCTTCGCCTCGATCAGCGACGGCAATGCCTCCCGCGCCATGACGAACGCCGTGGTGAGGTTGGCGCGGATCGCCGCATCCCAGCTGTCGTCGTCGGTGTCGGCGACGGGTGAGAACCCGTGTCCGCCGGCGTTCGCGACCAGCACGTCGAGCCGCCCGAACGTCGCGAGCACCTCAGCCACCGCAGCCTGCGCGGATGCCGTGTCGGCGGCGTCCGCGACGATCGGATGAGCGCCCACCGCATCCGCCACGGCGCGCAGCGGCTCAGGCCGCCGCCCGACCACGACGACGTGAGCGCCCTCTGCGGCATACCGTTCGGCGACCGCCGCGCCGATGCCGGTTCCGCCGCCGGTGATGACGACGACGTGCCCCGAGACCGTCGATCCGACTGCAATGCCCATGTCTGCTCCTGTTCCTGATGCGCTCCCGCGCAGTTCACGCGCTCACGCGCAAGTCCACGCGCTCACGCACCATCCGCTGCCCCCGAGGTCATCAGGCGGGGAATCCTGATCGGGCCGAATACCCGAAGTCGCTGACGATCGTCGTGCCGTTGATCGCTCCACTGCGTCGTGACACGAGGTAGAGCACGTGAGAGGCGACGTCTTCGGGCGTCTGCACCGCGAACGATGGATCGACGAACGCATCGGCGCCGAGGTCGCCCCGACTCATCGGCGTGTCGACGATCGACGGCGCCACCGTGTTCACTCTGATGCCGTCTCGGGCGAGATCCACCGACAGCGACCGGCCCAATTGGACGAGCGCCGCTTTCGACGCGCAGTACGGCGCCATGCCCGGCGATGACACGAACGCGGAGTCGCTCGCGAGCAGCACGACGGATGCGGTGGCCGAAGCGCGCAGCGCGGGGAGCGCCTGCGCCAGCACGAGGAACGCGCCCGTGACGTTGACGGCGAACACCGTGTTCCACTCGAGCAGCGAGATCTCATCGATGGGCGACCCGACCGGGCCCGAGATCCCGGCGCAGCAGACGACAGCATCCAACCCACCGAGCTCTTCGACGGAGGTCGAGACCGCATCCGCGACCTGTGCCTGGTCGGTGACATCAGCCACGCGCACCACGGCGTCATGGCATCCGCGTGCCGTCTCAGCGAGCGCAGCACCGTCGCGATCGAGCAGGGCCACACGCACCCCTTCCGCGGCGAGCGCGAGCGCCGTCGCACGCCCGATGCCGCTCGCTGCTCCCGTGATCAGCGCGGTCGTGCCGCTCAGCTGCAGGTCCATGATCTCCCCCGAGACTCCGCGGCAGCGCCGGGCGGCGCTCCTCAAGGACGGCGGTGTCATCACGGTCATCCTGCTCCGCCGTGCGCAAGCCGGGAACACGGCATGGACGGCTGTGCGCGCTGGCACCATCGTCCTTCGCTCAGGGTCAACCGCCGGACTCGCGGCGCGAGCAGACTCGCTCTATCGACGATCCCCCTCATCCTCGATGCCGTTCGACACGGCCGTCACCCAGCAAAGGAGCCGACGTGGCAGACCCGATATCTGCGTCCACGACGCAGCAGGACCACACCTCTCTTCGACCCGGCGCGCTCGGCGTCGCCGGGATCGTCTTCCTCGTGCTCGCCGCCGTCGCACCGCTGACGGGCATCGTGGTCGTCGCCTCCCTGGCGATCGCCCTCGGAAACGGTGGCGGCACACCGATGGCCTTCTTCCTGGTCGCCGCGATCCTGCTGCTGTTCGCCGTGGGATACGCGCAGATGTCGAAGCAGCTCGTGAACGCCGGCGGCTTCTATGCCTTCGTCGTGAAGGGTCTCGGCCGCACGGGCGGTCTCGTCGCGGGCCTCATCGCCACGCTCGGCTACAACTTCTTCGTGGTCGGCACGATCGGCACCAGCGGCTTCTTCATGCAGAACATCATCCGTGACCTCACGGGCCTCGACGTGCACTGGCTGATCTGGGGTCTGCTGTCGATCGTCGTCTGCTTCGTGCTGGCGAGGGTCGGCGTCGACTTCAGCTCCAAGATCCTCGGGGTGTGCCTCGTGCTCGAGGTGCTGATGCTCGTGGTCTTCGACGTCTCGGTGCTCGTGCAGACGGGATACGACGTGGCCGCCTTCAGCCCCGAAGCCGTGTTCTCGGGCTCCCTGCCGATCGGCCTGCTCCTGGCCGCGACAGGCTTCCTCGGTTTCGAGGCGACCGCCCTGTTCAGCGAGGAGGCGAAGCAGCCGCTGCGCACCATCCCGCGCGCGACCTACACCTCGATCATCGCGATCGGCGTGATCCTGGGCGTCACCACGTGGGCCGTCGTGAGCGCGACCGGCGTCGCGCAGGCACAGACCACGGCTCTCGAGCACCTGCCGACGGGCGACCTCATCTTCACCCTCTCGCAGCAGTACCTCGGCGGTCCGCTGACCACGGTGATGATGATCCTGCTGCTCGTCAGCCTGTTCGCGGCGATGCTCGCGTTCCACAACTCCGCCACGCGCTACCTCTACTCCCTCGGGCGCGCGCGGATCCTTCCGCATGCACTGGCCCGCACGCGACGCAACGGCGCCCCGCAGATCGCGGGGATCGTGCAGGCCTCATTCGCCGCGATCGTGGCGATCATCTTCGCGATCGCCGGTGCCGACCCGATCCTCACCCTGGTGCCGGCGATGCTCGGCTTCGGCACCCTGAGCGTGTTGATCCTGCAGGGACTCGCAGCGATCTCGATCGTCGTGTACTTCCGTCGTTCCCGTGACCCGAGGTGGTGGAGCACGTTCATCGCTCCGGGCATCGGATTCCTCGGCATCGCCGCGATCTCGGTGCTCGCGATCGTGAACTTCAACATCGTCGCCGGATCCGAAGAGCTCGCCATCCGCCTCATGCCGCTGCTGCTCGTGGTGGCTCTCATCGGCGGGATCGCCTACGGCGCCTATCTGAAGCGCTCGAGGCCCGCCGTGTACGAGGGCCTCGCATCCGACCTCGAGCGATTCAGCGACCGCTGACGCTCACCCGACCCGCACCCCATCTCGAGGAGAGACATGACGACTCTGAACCCCGCCGACACGTCCACCTGGCTTCCGCTCGAGGGCCTCGCCCCCGGGTTCGACGCCAACAAGGCCCCGCACACGACCGCGCTGAGCGGTCGGGAGATCACGGTCGTGGATGCGCGCGGAACCCGCATCTCGCACCGATTCGCCGACACCACGGTCACGTGGGACTACCGCCCCGGTGCCGAGGATTCGACAGCGCCGGCATCCGACACCGACGACTACGAGGCCTTCGAGGTCGATGACGACCTGTACTTCGTGCAGTTCCACCACAGGTACCTGCCGAACGAGGCCGTGTCGCTCGTCGTCGACCTCCGCCACGGGCGCGCCCTCGCCGTCATCTCGGTGATCCTGCCTGCGCCGGAACAGGGGCGCACCCGCGTGCAGCACGTGTTCGCGCCGAGCATCATCGAAGGCGCGACCGTGACGGGCGCCGAGCCCGCCCCGGCGACGACTCTCATCGGGCGGCGGGTCGAGTGGGTCTACAGCGAGGAGCACGCATACGAGCACGTCTACCTCTCGGAGCGCTGGTACTCGTGGCAGTGCCTCGCCGGCCCCGAACGAGGTCTCGCCGACACCGACGAGAACAGCGTCTGGGAGGTGCGCCCCGGCATCTACATCTTCGCGTGGCGCGAGAAGGTCATCCCGTGCGCGTCCGTCACGATCGCCGACCACCGCGATGTGAACGCGATCCGCTCGCACGGCGTGCTGTTCGGACTCGACGAGTCGGGCGAGGTGCCGACGCACTTCACGTTCGGCGCGCACGGCAGGCTGCTCTCGACGACGCATCACGCAGAGGGTCTCGAACCCGCCCTGTTCGGAGCCGTCTGAGATGGTGTCGGCCGAGCTGATCGTCACGGGCTCGGTGATCCGCACGGCGGATCGCCGGAAGCCGGTCGTGGAGGCGTTCGCCGTGCGCGACGGCCGGATCCTCGGCGTCGGGACCAGGGCCGAGATGCAGGCGCACCGCGGGCCGGACACGCGGATGCTGGACGTCGGCGACGCCGCGGTCTACCCCGGTTTCGTCGATGTGCACAACCATCACGCCATGGCCGGCCGCACCGAGCTGTTCGAGCTCTCGCTGCCGCCGTCGCTCGCTCTCGACGACATCCTCGACCTCGTGCGCGACAAGGCGCAGACGCTGCCGCCTGACGCGTGGATCGTGGGCGGCCCGGTGTCGACCACGCTGCTGCCGACCCTCGCCAACACTGCGACCAGGCAACGTCTCGATGAGGCGGCCGGAGGGCGACCGGTGGTGCTGGTCGAGGACTCGAGGCACAACAGGTGGGCGAGCACCCGGGCACTCCAGCTCGCCGGCATCACCGCCGACGGCATCCCCTCCGCCGGCGTCACCCTGCTCGATCCCGACGACGGGACACCGACCGGGGTGCTGCTCGAGGCCGCGGGCATCCCGGTGCAGGAGGCCTACGACCGCAGTGGCGGGCTGACGGCCGAGCAGCACATCGCGGCGTCGCGCCGCGGCGTCGAGATCCTCAACTCCTTCGGCATCACGACGTTCCAGGATGCCGGGGTGTCGACAGACATCCTCGCCGCGCTCGCGGCACTCGACCGGTCTCAGGAGCTCAGCGCCTGGGTCGTGTCGTCGCTGCTGATCAACGACGAGATCTTCGGGTTCGATCCGATCGGCGCGGCGCTCATCGACCTCGGCGAGCAGTACCGGACTCCGCACCATCGACCGGACTTCGTGAAGATCTTCCTCGACGGGGTGCCTCCCGCGCGGACGGCGTCGTTCCTCGAGCCGTACGTGGCGGATGCCGTGCACGGCGCCCACTTCCACGGTGAGACGACGATGGACTTCGACGAGCTGCACACATGGCTGCGCTCGGTCGCGGAGCGCGGACTCGGCGCCAAGGTGCACTGCACGGGTGACGGGTCGGCACGACTCGTGCTGGACGTCGCCGCACGCATCCGCGCCGACGGCTTCACCACCCCGATCCAGATCGCGCACGGCCAGTTCCTCGCCGCGGACGACATCCCCCGGTTGCGAGCCCTCGATGTATCGGCCGACATCTCGCCGTTCATCTGGTTCCCCGGTGTGATCCCCCAGGCGCTGGCCGAGGTGCTCGGTGATCGAGCCGAGCATTCGCAGCCCAACCGCGCCCTGATCGATGCAGGAGCGCTGGTCGCCGGCGGTTCCGACTGGCCGGTGAGCGAGTCTCCGAACACGCTCGAAGGACTGCAGGGACTCGTGACGCGCGCCGACCCCCTCGGTCGCGCACCCGGCGTCCTCTGGCCCGAGCAGGCGATCACCGCCGAAGAAGCGCTGGAGGTCTTCACGATCAACGCCGCGACCGCGATGGGTCTCGGATCGGAGACCGGGTCGCTCGTGCCGGGCAAGTCGGCGGACTTCGTCGTGCTGGCCCGTGATGCGATCGCCGGCCCCGCCGACGAGATCGTGCACACCCCGGTGCGCTCGACGTGGTTCGCCGGTCGCGAGGTCTACACCGCGGGCTGACAGACACGCACGCCCGACGAGACGCCGAAGCCCCCTCCTGCATTTCGCAGGAGGGGGCTCTTCGCGCGTGCACCCCCGTCAGCGTCCGAGCAGCAACCTCGCCCCGAGCTCGCCGATCATCGCGGCGGGCGCATTGGTGTTGCCCGTCGGAACGGTCGGGATCACCGAGGCATCGATCACGCTCAGCCCCTCGAGGCCGCGGACGCGCAGCAGTGGATCGACGACCGCGTCGGCATCCGACCCCATCCGGCAGGTGCCCACCTGGTGGTGGTAGGTGATGGCGGTGCGCCGCACCCAGTCCTCGATCCCCTCGTCCGGCACGTCGGGGCCTGGATACACCTCGGTCGCTCCCCACGCGTCGGCGAGCGCCGGCTGCCCGCCGATCCGACGGCACTGACGCACGGATGCCGCGAGCGAGGCGACATCCCTCTCGTCCGCGAGCGCAGCGAGGTCGATCAGCGGAGGGTCGGCGAGGTCGGGACCAGACAGGGTGAGCGTGCCCCGGCTGTGCGGCGTCACGAGGCCGGCCATGAGCGTGAATCCGTCGTCTCCGCGAGGTTCGAGGTCGCCCCACATCGGCACCGAGAAGTGGATCGGCTGCGTGTCGGGCTCTGCGAGGTCGTCGTGACTGCGCCAGAAGAGGTGCGACTGGGTGACCGAGACGCCGGGCTGCGGCGGCCCCACCGGCCGCTCCGTCGTGAAGACGACCGGAGAGAGCAGGTGGTCGTGCAGGTTCCTGCCCACCCCGGGCGCATCGACCACGACCGGGATGCCGAGGGCTGCGAGCTCGTCGGCGGGGCCGATGCCGGAGCGGAGGAGGATCACGGGCGATCCGATCGCACCGGCGGACAGCACGACCTCGTCGGCGAGGACATCCTCGGAGTCGACCCCGGATCCGAGCCGGACGCCGACGGCACGACCCTCCTCGACGATCACCGAATGCACCTCGCGTCCGGTGAGGATCGTGAGCCTGTCGGCGACGGGCTGGGCGTAAGCCATCCACGTGTTCACCCGGCGTCCGTCGCGGATGGTCACCTGCTGCTGGGAGACGCCGTCGAGGGTGCCGCCGTTGTAGTCGGGATTGCGGGGCAGCCCTTCTTCGACCGCCGCGTCGATGATCGACGCCTGGATCGGCGAGAGCTCGTAGTCGTCGGTGACGGGCAGCACGTCGTGCTCGAGCGCGTCGAAGACGGGTTCGACGGTGCTCCACCCCCACCCGGTCGCGCCCGCGCGCTCCCACGCGTCGTAGTCGGAGGCCGCGCCGCGCACCCAGATCATGGCGTTGAGCGCGTGAGACCCACCGGTGACCTTTCCGCGCGGAAGATGCAGCCGGCGACCGCCGGCGTGCTCCTGCGGCACGGTGAAGAAGTCCCAGTCATCGGCCGAGTGCCAGAGCTCCCCCGCCCTCGACGGATCGTGGATCGCGGGGTTCGAGTCGTACCCTCCGGCCTCGATCAGCGTGACCTCGACTCCCGCATCCACCAGCCGTCGTGCGACGATCGCTCCCGAGGTCCCTGCCCCGACGACGATCGCGGACTTCATGCCTGAGCCTTCCGCCCCGGACCCGAGACGACCTGGGTCACGGCGACGGACTTGAGCCCCTCGACGCCGAACTCGAGGCCGTAGCCCGAACTCTTCACCCCGCCGAACGGCACCATGGGATGCAGCCCGCCGTGCGAGTTGATCCACACCGTGCCCGACTCCATGCGCGTCGCCGCCTCGCGAGCGGCTTCGGGGTCGCTCGCCCAGACCGATGCGCCGAGACCGACGTCGACCGAGTTGGCGAAGGCGAACGCCTCGTCGACGTCGCTGTACCTGATCACGGGAAGCGCGGGTCCGAACTGCTCCTCCTGCACGAGGGCCGCGTCGTTGTCGATGTCGGCGACGATCGTGGACCGGTAGAACAGCTCGCCGAGTTCGGGCGCCGCCTCGCCGCCGGTGACGACACGGGCGCCGCGGCCCTTCGCGTCCTCCACCAGCCTCGACACGATGTCGAACTGGGCGCGATTCTGCAGCGGACCCAGCACGTTGTTCTCGTCGAGCCCGTTGCCCATCGGCACGGATGCCGCGATCTCGGCGAGCGCGTCGACGACCTCGTCGTAGACCGAGTCGTGCACGTAGAGGCGCTTCATCGCCGCGCACGTCTGACCGGTGTTGATGAACGCCCCCCAGAAGAGATCCTGGGCGATCGCCGACACCTCGGTGCCGGGCAGCACGATGCCGGCATCGTTGCCCCCGAGCTCGAGGGTGAGGCGGGCGAGGTTGCCGGCCGAGCTCTCGATGATGCGGCGCCCGGTGGCTGTCGATCCGGTGAACATGATCTTGTCGATGTCGGGGTGCGAGGCGAGGCGGGCGCCGACCTCGCGGTCGCCGGAGACGCCGATGAGCACGTCGGCCGGCAGCACGTCGTTCATCACCGCCAGCATCGCGAGCACGCTCAGGGGCGTGTACTCGCTGGGCTTCGCGACGACGGTGTTGCCCATCCGCAGCGACGGACCGATCTGCCAGACGGTGATCATAAGCGGCCAGTTCCACGGACCGATCGCGCCCACGACCCCGGCGGCCTTGTAGACGAGCTCGGCATGCAGGGTCTCGTCATCGACGAGCACCTGCGACTCGATCGGGATCGTCGCGTTGGTGCGCAGCCACGCCGAGCACGCACCCAGCTCGAAGCGCGCGTTGGGGCCGTTGAGCGGCTTGCCCTGTTCGCGCGAGAGGAGGTGCGCGAGCGCTTCGGCGTTCGCGTCGATCGCATCGGCGGCCGCGATCAGCAGCTCGCTGCGCTTCGCGTGCCCGAGGGACTCCCAGCCGGGCTGCGCGGCCCGCGCCCGCGCGATCGCCTCGTCGAGGTCACCGACCGAATGCTCGGGGGCACGACCGATGACGTCACGTGTGGCGGCATCCGGGATGTCTCGTCCGGCGCCCTCCGGCGCCTGGATGCGGTCGAGCAGCGCGGTGGCTGCGGATGCGGCGGATTCGGACATCGGGACTCTCCTTCGAGCGGGACGCGTGCCAAGGAACTGGCGGTCGTCTCATTGTCGGACGCCGTCGGGCGGCCCACTTGTCGAGGAGTGCGCCGCAGATGTCCGAGTGCGAAGGGATGACCTCGGCGTCCCCGCTCGGACACCGGATCAGACGAGGGTGAAGTCCTCGAAGATGAGAGTGGTGCGGGTGGACCTGATCGACGGGATCGCCTGGATGTCCTCCAGCACGATCCGACGGAGGTCGCGCGCGTCGCTCGCTCGGACGAGCAGGATCACGTCGAAGTCTCCGCCGACGAGTGCCATGTGCTCGATCTCGGGGATGGCGCGGAGCCGGGCGCTGACCTCCTGCCACGTCGCCTGCTCGATCGCCAGCGTCACGTATGCGCTGGCGTGGTGGCCGAGCAGCACCGGATCCGTGCGCACCGAGTATCCGGTGATGATGCCCGCATCGGTGAGGCGCTTGATCCGCGCATGCGCGCCCGCCCTCGAGATGTGCACCGCTTCGGCGATGGCGGTCATGGACGCACGCGCATCGGCCCTCAGCTCCGCGAGGATCGCGTGGTCGGTCTCGTCGAGCGTGATCATGGAACCCCTTCGTCCGTGCCTGAATTCTGACATTTCGTCGTACGGATGGGCAACCCGACAGCAATCGTCCACGATCCGTCGATTGTTCTTGGACGACTGTCTCCCGAGGCGCATGCTGTCCTCATCGGGTTCGGCAAGGAGGGCGAACGGATGGAACATGCAGATCTGCTGCCGCGCGACACAGCGGTCCAGCTCATCGACGCAGACGGCAGGGTCATCGAGGACGAGCGCTACGCGCTGCCGGACGCCGACGCCCTGCTCGCCGCCTATCGGGGTCTCGTCGAGGGTCGACGCATCAACGACCAGGCCAGCGCTCTCGTGCGGCAGGGCCGCCTCGCCGTCTACCCGTCGTCGCACGGTCAGGAGGCGTGCCAGATCGGCGTCGCTCTCGCTCTCGCCGATGACGACTGGCTCTTCCCCACGTACCGCGACTCGGTGGCGGTCGTCGCGCGGGGCGTCGCCCCGGCCGACGCGATGGTGCTCCTCAAAGGCGACTGGCATTCGGGCTACGACGTGCGGGCGCACCACGTCGCTCCTCAGGCGACTCCCCTCGCCACGCAGCTCCTGCACGCGGTCGGCTTCGCGTATGCCGCGAAGAGGCGCGGCGAGAGCACCGTGGTCGTGGCCCTGTGCGGTGACGGCGCGACCAGCGAGGGCGACTTCCATGAGGCCATGAACTTCGCCGCGGTCTTCCACGTGCCCGTCGTCTTCTTCGTGCAGAACAACGAGTTCGCGATCTCCGTGCCGCTCAGTCGTCAGACCGCGGCGCCCTCCCTCGCCCACAAGGCGATCGGCTACGGGATGCCGGGGCAGCGCCTCGACGGCAACGACGTCGCCGCAGTGCTGGCAGTGCTCGGCGACGCGGTCGATCGGGCGCGCGCCGGCGGCGGACCGACGCTCATCGAAGCGCACACCTACCGGATGCAGGCGCACACGAACGCCGACGACGACACCCGCTATCGCGAGCGCGCGGAGGTCCAGGCGTGGGTCGCGCGTGATCCGCTGACACGTCTGCGCACGTACCTCACCGGCACGGGCGCGCTCACGGAAGAGCTCGAGGCGGAGTACGCCGACGGAGCCGAGCAGACGGCTGCGGCGATGCGGGAGGCGCTCAACACGGATGCCGACATCGACCCCGAAGACCTCTTCCGCTTCGTCACCGAGTCTCGCTCGCCGCAGCGAGAAGAACAGTGGCACCTGCTGAGGGGCGAGATCGAGCGCACACACGAACCCGCAGGAGGTGCACGATGACCATCGCCCACGACGACGTCCGCGTCGACATGCGTGTCGCGGCCGTATCGACCATGAGCATGGCCGCCGCTCTGAATCTCGCCCTCGCGGACGCGATCGAGAGCGATCCGGAGGTCGTGGTGTTCGGCGAAGACGTCGGCGCGCTCGGAGGCGTCTTCCGGATCACCGACGGGCTCACCGCGCGGTTCGGCGAGGATCGCTGCTTCGACACCCCGCTCGCCGAATCCGGCATCGTCGGCACAGCCGTCGGCATGGCGATGAACGGCATGAGGCCCGTCGTCGAGCTGCAGTTCGACGCCTTCGCGCTTCCCGCGTTCGAGCAGATCGTCAGCCACGTCGCGAAGCTCGGCAACCGCACGCGCGGCGCCGTGCGGATGCCGCTCGTGATCCGCATCCCGTTCGGCGGGGGCATCGGAGGAGTCGAGCACCACTGCGACTCGTCCGAGGCGTATTACGCCCACACCCCCGGGCTCACGGTCGTGAGTCCGTCGACGCCGCAGGACGCGTACTCGATGCTGCGAGCGGCGATCGCGTCGCCCGACCCGGTGATCTTCCTCGAACCGAAGAAACTGTATTGGACGAAGGGCGAGGTCGACACCTCGGTCATCGCCGAGATCGGCACCGCCAGGGTCGCGCGGGAGGGGACAGATGTCACCCTGATCGCCTATGGCACCTCGGTGCCGCTCGCGCTCGAGGCGGCAGACGTCGCGGTATCCGAGGGGCGCAGCGTGCAGGTCATCGACATCCGCTCGCTGTCTCCCTTCGATGACGAGACGGTGATGGCCGCCGTGCGTGCGACCGGACGAGCAGTCGTGATCGCCGAGGCCCCGGGTTTCGCCAGCGTCGCCTCCGAGATCCAGGCACGGGTGTTCGAGCGCTGCTTCGAATATCTGGAGGCACCGGTGCGACGTGTCACCGGTTTCGACACCCCGTATGCACCGCCGAAGCTCGAGCACTGGTATCTGCCCGATGTCGACCGCGTCCTCGACGCGATCGACTCGCTGCACTGGGAGGACGCCTCATGACCGCACTCACCACCCGCGTCTTCCGGCTCCCCGATCTCGGCGAGGGCCTGACCGAGGCGGGCCTCGTGCAGTGGCTGGTCGCGGTCGGCGACACCATCGTCACCGACCAGGCGATCGCCGAGGTCGAGACGGCCAAGAGCATCGTCGAGCTGCCCTCCCCCTTCGCGGGAGTCGTGACCGCCCTGCACGGAGAGCCTGGCGAGACGATCGACGTCGGCGCCCCGGTTCTCGAGGTCTCCGATGCGACGCAGCCGGCGAGCACGACCGACTCGGGCGCACCGAACGGTTCGGATGCCGCAGAGCACGCGGCCTACCGAGAAGAGGAGCGAGCGGGCTCGGGCAACGTCCTGATCGGCTACGGCACCTCCGACCGCGTGACGACCGGTCGTCGTCGTGCGCGGGCGACCGTGGTCCCGACGTCGAGCGTCCGTGATGCCGCTCCCTCGGCGGAAGCGACGCTGCCCGAGCCGACGCCGACGGAGCCTGGCGTTCCCGCCCCGCCGACGACCGCCTCGCGGCGCACGGTGGCCGTGCGCTCACCGCTCGTCCGACGCCTGGCGCGAGATCTCGGGCTCGACGTGCACGAGATCACCCCGACCGGACACGACGGCTCGATCACCCGCGCCGACGTCCTGGCCGCGGCCGTCGACGATGCCGTCGACGGCGCAGCCGCACAGCATCGCAGCGCGAGCGGGCAGAGCCTCGACGGCCTCGCCGTGGTCTCGCGCGAGCGTCTGTCGGCTCTGCGCCGCGCCGTGAGCGCGAAGCTCAGCCGCAGCCGCTCCGAGATCCCCGAGGCGACCGTGTGGGTCGACGTCGACGCCACCGAGCTGTGGACGCTGCGCACAGGCATGGCTCCCGAGGGCGGCAGAGCCCCCTCGCTCACAGCCCTCATCGCGCGCTTCGTGCTGCTCGCCCTGGAGGATCATCCGGTGCTGGCATCTCGACTGAGCGACGATGCCTCAGAGCTCATCTCGTTCGAGGGCGTCAATCTCGGCGTCGCCGCCGACACCGCACGCGGGCTCGTCGTTCCGGTCATCCCCCGCGCCCACGAGCTCTCCGTCGAGCAGCTCGACGCGGCGCTGCGCGAGTTGACGACTGCAGCCCGCTCCGGGTCGATGCCGCCGGAGCGCCTGCGCGGATCGACGTTCACCCTGAACAACTACGGCGGACTCGGGGTCGACGGCTCAGCCGCGATCATCAACCACCCCGACGTCGCGATCCTCGGAATCGGTCGCATCATCGAGCGGCCGTGGGTGATCGACGGGCAGATCGTCCCCCGCCGCATCGTGCAGATCTCGCTGGTGTTCGACCACCGGGTGTGCGACGGCGGATACGCCGCCGGCTTCCTGCGTCGAGTGACCGAGCTCATCGAGCATCCGCTGCGTGCATTCGGGCGGGTGTGAGGGCCGCGCACGTCGCACTCCCGCGCCGCCATGGACGCAGCGCTTGGGCCGCGGGTCGGCGTGCGCTACTCTCGTCAATTACTGACCGATCATTCGGTAAGTGATTCGGAGCGGCACGTCGTCGCTCTCTCCCCCCACCCGCAGAACAATGGAGTTCGCATGACGTCAGCAGTCTCCGCAGACAGCACGAGAACGAGGATGCCCGCCGAGGAACGGCGGGTGCTCGCCAGCACCCTGGTCGGCACCTCGATCGAGTGGTACGACTTCTTCATCTACGCGCAAGCCGCGGGCCTCGTGCTCGCTCCGCTCTTCCTCGCTCCGATCGCCGAGGAGAACAAGGGGTTCGCGCAGATCCTGTCCTTCGCCACGATCGGAATATCCTTCCTCTTCCGCCCCCTCGGAGCCATCGTCGCCGGGCACCTCGGCGACAAGCTGGGCCGCAAGAGGATGCTCGTCTTCACGCTCGTGATGATGGGGCTCTCCACCTCCCTGATCGGCCTGCTGCCGACCTATGCGGCGATCGGTGTCGCGGCGCCGATCCTGCTCATCGTGCTCCGCATCCTGCAGGGGTTCTCGGCCGGCGGTGAATGGGGCGGTGCGGCGCTGATGGCCGTCGAGCACGCGCCCACGAACCGACGCGGACTCTTCGGCGCCTTCCCGCAGATCGGTGTTCCGATCGGCATGATCCTCGCGACAGCGACACTCTGGGTGCTGACGAGCTCGATGTCACCCGAGGCGTTCCTCGAGTGGGGCTGGCGGATCCCGTTCCTGATGTCGATCGTGCTGATCGCCGTCGGCTACGTGATCAGGCGCGCAGTCGATGAGAGCCCGGTCTTCGAAGATCTCCGGCGCCGCCGTCAGGAGGCCTCGGCACCGCTGGGCCGCCTGTTCCGCAAGAACACCAAGCAGGTCGTCCTCACCGCACTGATCTTCATCGGAAACAACGCCGCCGGCTACCTGCTCATCGCGTTCTTCGCCACCTACGCTGTCACCGCTCTCGGCATGGAGCGTCCTCCCGTGCTGCTGGCGACGACGCTGGCCTCGTTCGGATGGCTCATCTTCACGCTCTGGGGCGGTCACCTCTCCGATCGTCTCGGGCGGGTCCGCACCTTCCAGATCGGCTACATCGCACTCGCGCTCTGGGCTGTGCCGATGTGGTTCCTGATCGATACGGCGAACATCTTCTGGTACTTCGTGGCACTGTTCGTGATGACGTTCGCACTCGGGCTCTCCTACGGCCCGCAGGCGGCCCTCTACGCCGAGATGTTCCCGGCCAACGTCCGCTACTCGGGCGTCTCCATCGGATATGCACTGGGTGCCATTCTCGGCGGGGCGTTCGCTCCGATGATCGCAGAGACGCTGATGAACCAGTTCCACGCGGCGTGGACGATCGGCGTCTACATCGCCGCCGCGGCGCTGATCTCCCTCATCGCAGTGACGATGGTGAAGGAGACGAAGGGCGTCGACCTGCACGCCTGACGGAGCCGCTGACAAGGCCGGGCGGCGGGTCGGTCGGTGGAACGACCGGCCCGCCGTCAGCCGAAGACGAGCGGCGTGCGGGCTGTGGCGTCCTCGACCGTGATGCCGACGATCATCGACCCCTCCTCGGCGACATCGCGGTCGGCCTGGAACCGGAAGACCTGGCCGTCGCGCGTCGTGACGGCGTAGAAGTCATCGCCTGCCGCCACGACATCGACGACGGTGCCCCCGGGGTAGGCGGCCATCGCATCCGCCACGGGAGCGCCGAGGCGGATGTCTCCCCGGTGCGGCAGCGCCGCTCCGTCGTCGACCGACTCATCGAGGCTGCGATCGCTTCCGACGGTGATCGACCACACCGCGTCACCGTCCTCGACGGGCTGCACCAGGATGGACCCCGCGCCCCCGGGCGCGACGAGCCTCCACGGTCCGCCGTCGTACTCCGGCTCCATGACCTGCGCGTCCTCGCCCGCCTTGGCGAGAGCGGCATCGACCGAGTCGCCGAGGCGGAGCGGACCCACCCCGCCGACACCGATCTGCCACTCGCTCCACACGGCTCCGGGGTCTCCCGACGGATCGGTCTCGGCGACAGGCGGGTTCTCGGTGAGCTCGTCGATCAGTCCCGACCTCGCCTCACCGGCGCGGGTCTGCAGCAGCAGGGCGGCGGCTTCGGCGTCGAAGTCGCGGTCACCGCTGAAGGGCTGCCAGAGCTGCACGATCACGTTGCCGGTCGACGCGAATGCGTCGAAAGACCGCCAGTCGAGCCCCGCATCGACCAGCGACCCCGCGAAGGCTCGAACGTCCTCGGAGGGTTCCGGAATCGCGGCATCGAAAGTGATGGTTCCCTCCTTGGCGAACTCGGCGCACTGCTCGGCAGCCTGGAGCAGCTGATCCATTCGCCCCTGGGCCTGCGCCTCATCAGCGAACTGCATGATCGTCATCCGACCGGACCCGTTGGCGGGATCCGTCGGCACCTGCCATTCGACCGTTCTCGCCCCCACGCTGCCGAGCGACTGCTCGGCGTAGAGGGCATCGCAGATCGGCGGATCCGCAGGGAGACTTCCGCCATCCGACACCTGCTCGAGCACCGGCGAAGGATCACCGACGTCGGTGGCCTCCGGCACGATCCCCACGATCTCCTCAGGGGTGAGCGCGAACGCGTCGAGTTCGTCTCCGACGAACACGATCGGTCCGGCGTAGGGCTCGGGGGACGCGGTCGACGGCGACGGCGAGGGCGAGGGCGAGGGCGACGACGAGGCCTGAGGAGTCGGGGCGCAGGCGCTCAGGGCGACCAGCGCGCCGATCCCGATCGATGCGAGCATCATTCGCGCTCGCCACGTGGTGAAGACAGTCATGTGCATCCTCCGACTCGTCATGCGCCGCTGCGGGCGCCCCCTCCTCGGAGCCTATGGCGCTGCGGCACCCTCGACCAGGGGCGCGCGCATGTCGAGATCAGAACGAGAGGAAGAGCATGCCGAAGATCGCATATATCCGCCTGATCGGACGACGTGAACTCTTCAGCCGTCACTGAGCACAGCGGCCGCAGCGGCACGCGCATCGGCCGCCGTCGCCGCTCTCAGCACCGCTTCCGCGGCTGCGTCGCACTGATCACCCGTGACATCTGCCAGCGCGGCCGCGACGCGGCCCAGCGCGCGGGGCGTCATCGACAGGGAGGTGACCCCGAGGCCGACCAGCACCGCGGCCAGTGTGGGATCGGCGCCGGCCTCGCCGCACACGCCCACCGGCAGGTTCCACCGGCGTCCGGCAGCACCCGCCTGGCCGATCAATCGCAGCACGGCCGGCTGCCACGGATCGTTCAGGTCGCCCAGCTCGCCCAGCAGTCGGTCCGCGGCGAGCGTGTACTGGGCGAGATCGTTGGTTCCGATGCTGACGAAATCGACGACCTCGAGCATCTCTGAGGCGAGGAGCGCGGCGGAGGGCGTCTCGACCATCACTCCCACCTTCTCGAGTCCGGCCGCCCGCGCACGGTCCGCGAAGTCGCGCGCCTCATCGACCGTGGCCACCATCGGAGCCATCACCTCGACGAGCGCCGACTCCGCCGCTGCCGCGAGCGCGAGGGCCCGCAGCTGATCATCGAGCAGCGCGGGTGATCGCCGTGCGATCCGCAGACCGCGGACTCCGAGAGCGGGGTTCTCCTCCGTGTCGGCGTTGGCGAACGGCAGCGGCTTGTCGCTGCCCGCGTCGAGCGTGCGCACGACGACCTTCCGCCCCGGGAAAGCCGCGAGGACGCCTCGGTAGGCGTCGACCTGCTCGTCGACCGACGGCGCATCGGTGCGGTCGAGGAAGCAGAACTCGGTGCGGAAGAGACCCACTCCCTCTGCCTTCGATGCCGCAGCCGCCACCGCTTCGGCCGCGCCGCCGACGTTGGCGAGCAGTGCGATCCGGCGCCCGTCCGCGAGCACGCCCTCTCCGTCGAAGGGCACGACGATCGACACGGCCTGCGCCTCGGCGATCCTGGAACGGCTCGGGTCGACCTCGACCGTGCCCCGGTCGCCGTCGACGAGCAGATCGGCGCCGGATGCGATGCCCGTGGCCCCGACGGCCCCGACGACCGCGGGGATTCCGAGTGAGCGGGCGATGATCGCGGTGTGCGATGTGGGCCCGCCCTGCTCGGTCACCAGAGCGACGCAGTTGCCGCCGTCCAGGGCGGCCGTGTCGGCGGGTGCGAGGTCGGTGGCCACGAGCACGAAAGGCTCATCCCGCTCCGGAACACCGGGCATCTCGACCTCGAGGATCTCGGCGATGATCCGGTCTCGGACGTCACGGATGTCGGCGGCACGCTCGGCCATACGACCACCCAAGGCTCTGAGCGCCTTCTCGTGCGCGAGAGCCGTCTCCCAGACGGCGCGGGCGGCGGTGCGCCCCTTCGATCGGACGAGCGCCGTCGCATCTGCGACGAGCTCGGGGTCTGAGGCGAGCAGACGCGAAGCATCGAGGATCGCCCGAGCCTCTCCGGTCGCCGCCGATGTGCGGCGGCGGAGCTGATCGGCCACCGCGACGGCTGCCCACTCGATCGCCGACACCTCGCTCTCACGCTCAGCCGCATCGACCGTCAGGCCAGGGTCGGGCTCGTCGAGTGGCGCAGCCAGCAGCACGGCCTGCGCCGCTGCCCGCCCGGCGCTCACGCCTCGCCCGCTCAGCACCGTCCCGGACATCACGGGCGCCGCACTCACCGCCGACTCGGTCGACCGCGTGTGCACGACCTCTCTCGGGGGCGCGGCGACCGCGGTTCCTTCACCGAACCCCTCGTCGAACAGCGCGACCAGTCGATGGATGGCGAGCTCGGCGTCCGCCCCGGTCGCGGACAGCCGCACCTCGTCGCCCTGCCTGGCGCCGAGCATCAGCAGTCTCGACAGGCTGGCGGCCGCGGCCTCCGGCCCATCCGGCAGCCGCGTGAGCCGCACATCCGCCCCTGCGGAGGCCTCGGCGATCAGCGCAGCCGGACGAGCATGGATGCCGAGCGGGTTGCGCACGGTGACCACGCGAGTGACCGCGTCGCTCGGCCCGTGCGTCGGTGCGAGCGCCGAGGGGGCGGGCGCGACGGGCTCGTCCGGGTCGCCGAGCTGGCCGGTCTTCGCGCCGAGCGCAGCGGACGCCTCCTCAGCCACGACCTCGAGCGATGCGCCCGCCGCCGCGGACACGACTGCGGCGAGCAGCCCTTCCACGAACGGCGCGGGCGTGAGGCGGACGGGCACGTCGCTCATGCGCAGCTCGAGCGCGAGCTCCGCGCTCAGCACCGCCGAGCCGAGGTCCATCAGCACCAGGACTCCGTCGCAATCCGCGGCCAGTTCGTCGATGGCCGCGGCGACCGCTACGGCATCCGTTCCGAGAACGGCTGCGCCGTCGGCATCCGTCCCCGCGCCGGCCGCCACCAGGACGCGCGCTCCCCCGCCTCGCACCATCTGCAGGGCAAGCTCCAGGGCCGCCTCCCCGAGTCGAGCGCTGTGGGAGACGGCGACGATGCCGATCATCAGGACGATTCCGCGGTGGCCCGGGCGAGCGCCTCGAACAGCAGCGTCGTAGACGCCGCACCCGGGTCGATGTGCCCTGCGCTGCGCTCACCGAGGTAGCTCGCGCGTCCCTTGCGTGCCACCAGGGGCTCCGTGGCGTCACGCCCCGCAGCCGCAGCATCGGCAGCCGCAGCCGTCGCCGCTGCGAGATCCGCCCCGCCTGCGATCTCCGCATCGAGTGCATCCACGGCCGGTGCCATCGCATCGAACATGGTCTTGTCGCCGGCTTCGGCCTTGCCCCGGGCGACGATCCCGTCGAGACCCGCTCGCAGCGAGGCTGCGAGCCCGGCGGCATCGAGTTCGTCCACCGGGCCGGCCGCCATCCCCATCCGCAGGAACAGCGTGCCATAGAGCGGCCCGCTGGCACCTCCGACCGAGCTCACGAGCGTCATGCCGACGGTCTTGAGCAGCTCGTCGACGGTGGGCGGCACCGCCGAGTCGAGCTTCGCCACGACCGCGTCCATGCCACGCGCCATGTTCGCGCCGTGGTCCGCGTCGCCGATCGCCGAGTCGAGCTCGGTGAGCCATTCGCGCTTCTCGGCGATCACGTCGCGGAACCGCCGGATCCAGTCGACGAGGGCCGCGGTGTCGATCGCCGCCATCATGCTCCCCATCGCAGTCCTGGCGTGTTCACCGGGGCATCCCACAGCCGCAGCAGCTCGTCGTCCGCCTTGAGCACCGTGAGCGAGCACCCGGCCATGTCGAGCGACGTGATGTAGTCGCCGACCAGGTTGCGGGCGATCTGCACCCCCGCCTTCTCGAGCAACGACGCGACCTCGCCGTACATCAGGTACAGCTCGATCAGCGGCGATCCGCCCATGCCGTTGAGCATCACGATCGCGGGTCCGGCGGCGTCGAGGTCGGCGAGGATCGGCTCGACGAGCTGGCGGGCGATCTCGGATGCGGGGGCCAGCGGCTCGCGATGCCGACCGGGTTCGCCGTGGATGCCGATGCCGATCTCCATCTGGTCCTCCGGCAGGTCGAACGTGGGTCTGCCCGCTGCGGGAACCGTGCAGCTCGTGAGCGCCATCCCCATCGAGCGACCCTGGCCGTTGATGCGCTGGGCGAGTTCGACGACCGCGGCGAGATCCTGTCCTTCTTCGGCCGCCGCGCCGACCAGCTTCTCGAGCAGCACGGTCAGTCCGACACCGCGACGCCCGGCTGTGTAGAGAGAGTCCTGCACGGCGACGTCGTCGTCGACGATCACGGTGCCGACCTCGATGCCCTCCATCGATGCGAGCTCGGCGGCCATCTCGAAGTTCAGCACGTCGCCGGTGTAGTTCTTGACGATGTGCAGCACGCCGGCGCCGCGGTCGACGGCCTTGGTCGCCGCTTGCACGCGGTCGGGCGTCGGTGACGTGAACACCTCGCCGGCGACCGCGGCATCGAGCATGCCCACCCCCACGTATCCGCCGTGCAGCGGTTCATGGCCTGACCCGCCACCGGAGACCACCGCGACCTTGCCCTGCGCCTTCGGCGTCGCGCGCGTGATCACGTGCGTCTCGAGGTCGACCGACAGCTCGGGATGCGCGAGGGCGACGCCTCGCAGCGACTCGACCAGCACATCGGCGGGGTTGTTGATGAGCTTCTTCATCGTTCGATCTCCCTTGATCTCTGCGGTGGCGATCTTTCGCAATATTGGAAAGTCATTCGTCAATGTCGAATATGCTCGGGCGCAGTCGAGTTGTCAATATCGACTCGGACACACGACATGACGGCCCGGCTCGACGACGAACCGGAGGGAGGACGCACCGTGATCCAGGCCATCGATCGCGCCGCCAAGGTGCTCGAGCTGCTGCAGGGTGCGCGCCACCTCGGCATCACCGATCTCGCTCTCGCACTGAGCCTGCCGCCGTCGACCGTGCACGGGATCGTCAAGTCGCTGCGAGAGCACGGGCTGGTCGCGAAAGAGCGCGGCGGACAGCGCTACATGCTCGGACCGACGCTGCTGCGCCTCAGCAACGTGTACCTCGACACGCTCGATGTCAGGGCACGGGCGATGCGGTGGACGCAGGAGCTCGCGCGGCGCACCAATCTGCCTGTGCGCCTCGGTGCTCCGCATTTTCACGAGGTGCTCGTCATCCACCACGATCTGCGCCCGGACGACAGCCAGCAGATGCTCGAGACCGGCGTCGCGATCCCCGCTCACGCCTCGGCGATGGGAAAGGTGCTGCTCGCACATGACCTCGGCTTCCAGCGCACCGTCTTCGAACGACCGCTGCCCAGCCTCACCGGAGACACGATCACCGACATCGCCAGGCTGATGCTCGAGCTCCCCGCGATCGCCGAACGCGGCAGTGCGTCCGAGACGGACGAGGCGGTGCTCGGAGAATCGTCCGTCGCCGCACCGGTCTCCGACGCCTCGAACGACATCGTCGCCGCGGTCGCGGTCGTGATGCCCACCTCGCACGCGCCCGCCTCCGACGCCGTGCTGAACGCGCTCCGAGAGACGGCCCGCAACATCTCACGCGAGCTCGGAGCGACCAGCTGGCCGCCTCGGGTGGCTCCGGCCGACGACTAGTCGGCTCAGCGCGACTGCAGTCCGTCCAGGCTCACCCGCAGGATGTCCTCGCCCAGCTCATCGGGGTCGACGGGCCCGCCGGGGCGATACCACTCCACGACCGAGTTGATCATGCCGAAGATGAGCCTGGTCGCGACCGCGGCATCCACGTCGTCGCGGATCAGCCCCTCGGCCTGAGCCTCGGCCACGATCGCCGTCACCCGCTGATCGAACGCGCGCCGACGCACGAGCGCGGAGGTCTCGACGTCGCCGTTGCCGCGCACACGCAGCAACAGCGTCACCGAGGGCAACTTCTCGGTGAGCACACGCACGGCCCCGCGGATGATCGATCGCAGGCGATCGGAGGCGAGCGGATGCCGCGCCGTGGCGTCGTCCACGACGGCCTCGAGAGCGTCGAGGGCATCGTTCAGCGCGAGCTCGAGGATCGCCGACTTCGACTCGAAGTGGTGGTACAGCGCCGACTTGGTGAGGCCGAGAGTGGCACTGAGATCGGCGACGCTGGTCGCGTCGTAGCCCTGTTCGTTGAACACCTTGACCGCGACCGCGAGCACCTGCTCACGGTCGTAGCCTGGCCGGCCGCGTTTGGGGGCCGGCGCGTCGAATCCGAGCTGCGCCATGGCCCCAGTCTGTCAGTCCCGATGAGTTGCCATCCGTCCGAGGATCTGAGATCGTATTCCTGACCGATCGGTCTGAAATTATCGCCAGCGTGGGCGTTCGAGAGGATGACGATGTCCGAGGCCTATCTCGTCGACGGGGTCCGCACCGCCGTCGGTCGGCACGGCGGCGCACTCGCCGGCATCCGCCCCGATGATCTGGCAGCCCTCGTGGTCGGCGAGACCGTCACCCGGTCGGGGATCCCCGCCGAGGCGATCGACGAGGTCATCCTCGGTGCAGCGAACCAAGCGGGCGAAGACAACCGCAACGTCGCCCGCATGGCCGTGCTCCTCGCCGGCCTGCCCGATTCGATCCCCGGGCTCACCGTGAACCGGCTGTGCGCCTCGGGGATGTCGGCCATAGCTCTCGCCGCGAACGCCGTGCGCGCGGACGACGCCGACCTCATCGTCGCCGGCGGCGTCGAGTCCATGACACGAGCCCCCTGGGTGCAGGCGAAGCCCGAGCGCGCATGGGCCAAGCCCGGCGCGGCCTTCGACACGTCGATCGGATGGCGCTTCACCAATCCGCGGCTCGCCGCGCGCGAGAAGGCCACCTTCTCGATGCCCGAGACGGCGGAGGAGGTCGCACGCGTCGACGGCATCAGCCGGGCGGATGCCGATGCCTTCGCCCTGCAGAGCCATCTGCGCGCCGTCGCCGCGATCGACGCGGGGCGCTTCGCCCCCGAGATCGTCGGGGTCGAGACCGACCGCGGAATCGTCGACACCGACGAAGGACCGCGACGCGACACCACCCTCGACGCTCTCGCGAAGCTGCGCGCCGTGGTCGCAGGCGGCGAGGTCGTCACGGCCGGCAACTCCAGCTCGCTGAACGACGGTGCCTCCGCGATCGTCGTGGCGAGCGCCGAGGCCGTCGAGCGACACGGACTGCGACCGCGTGCACGCATCATCGCCTCGGCGACCGCCGCACTCGCCCCCGAGATCATGGGACTCGGCCCCGTGCCCGCGACGCAGAAGGCTCTCGCGAAGGCAGGGCTGCAGATCGCCGATCTCGGCGCCGTCGAGCTGAACGAGGCCTTCGCGTCACAATCGCTCGCCTGCATCCGTCGCCTCGGCCTCGACCCGGCGATCGTCAACGCCGACGGCGGTGCGATCGCGCTCGGACATCCGCTCGGCTCCAGCGGATCCCGCCTGATCGTGACCCTGCTCGGTCGGCTCGAACGCGAGGGCGCTCGCTACGGCCTCGCCACGATGTGCGTCGGAGTCGGACAGGGCACGGCCATGATCGTGGAGCGTCTGACGTGAGCCTGCAGATCGAGGAGCAGCGCGACAGGGTCATCGCGACGCTCGATCGCCCCGAGAAGCGCAACGCGATCGACCAGGAGACGGTCGACGCGCTGCACGAGCTGTGCGCAATGCTCGAACAGACCCCCCGCACCCTCATCCTCACCGGCTCCGGCGGTGTCTTCGCGGCGGGTGCCGACATCGCGCAGCTGCGCGATCGCACCGCAGATGACGCCAGGCGCGGCATCAACGCGACCGTGTTCATCCGCATCAACGAGCTGCCGATGCCGGTGATCGCGGCGATCGACGGCTACGCACTCGGGGGCGGAGCCGAGCTGGCCTACGCCGCCGACATCCGCATCGCGACGCCGTCCCTCCGAATCGGCAACCCCGAGACCGGACTCGGCATCATCGCCGCGGCCGGTGCGACGTGGCGGCTTCCCGAGATCATCGGCGCGGCGCGAGCGAGCGAGATGCTTCTCACCGGTCGAGCGCTCGATGGCGAGGAGGCACTGCGATGGGGACTCGTCTCGTCGCTGCATCCGTCCGACGAGCTGATCGCGACCGCGCACGCGATCGCCGATCGCATCGCGAAGAACGACCCGCTGGCCACGCAGCACACGAAACACGCTCTGCGCACTCCGCGCTCGGGACATCCTGCGATCGAGCTCGAGCTGCAGGCCGAGCTCTTCGAGTCGCCGGAGAAGCACCGTCGCATGACCGCGTTCCTCGAGAGGAAGAACCGATGAGCGAGCAGCCCTCGTCCTCGAGCGACCCCCACCCCGGGACCTCGAGCGAACGGAGCGTGACGAGACGCCCGGACCACGTGCCCGCGGCCGTCGGCGTGCTCGGCGGAGGACGAATGGGCGCCGGCATCGCGCATGCCTTCCTGCTCGCGGGATCCCGTGTCGCGGTCGTCGAACGCGACACGGCGAGCGCGGATGCCGCACTGCAGCGGATCCGCGAGAGCACCCGCCGATCCGTCGCCCGCGATCCCGCTCTGAACGAGGTCGAGATCACCGGCCGCCTGACGACTGGTCGCGACATCGCCGCCTTCGCCGTGGTCGACCTCGTGATCGAAGCCGTTCCCGAAGACCGCGAACTCAAGGAACACGCGCTCGCCCGTGCAGAGGCGGCGATGCCCGCCGACGCCACCCTGGCGAGCAACACGTCGTCGATCTCGATCGACGATCTCGCCGCGAGCCGCCGTCGTCCGGAGCGCTTCCTCGGCCTGCACTTCTTCAACCCTGTGCCCGCGTCTGCGCTCGTCGAGATCGTGCGAGGCGCAGCGACCGACACCGCGGTCGTCGAGAACGCGGCCGGATGGGTGAGCTCCCTCGGCAAGACCCCGATCGTCGTCACCGACTCCCCCGGGTTCGCATCGTCTCGACTCGGCGTCATGCTCGGCCTCGAGGCGATCCGGATGCTCGAGGAGGGCGTCGCGTCGGCCGTCGACATCGACGCGGCGATGACGCTCGGATACCGGCATCCGATGGGGCCGCTGCGCACGACCGACGTCGTCGGACTCGATGTGCGGCTCGGCATCGCCGAGGAGTTAGAACGCACTCTCGGTGAGCGGTTCTCTCCGCCGGATCTGCTGCGGCGGATGGTCGCCGAAGGAAAGCTCGGCCGCAAGAGCGGCGAGGGGTTCTACGCATGGAACGAGGAGAGATGACCGAGTATCTGCCGAGCTACATCCAGGGCGAGTGGTGGACGCCGACTTCGCCCGCACGATTCACCGAGGTCCGTGACGCGTCCACCGGCGATGTGGTCACGCTGGTCTCCACCGACGGCCTCGACCTCGCGGGGGCGCTTGCCCATGCCCGATCCGTGGGGCAGAAGAGCCTCGGTGCGCTCACCTTCCATCAGCGCGCGGTGCTGCTCAAGCAGTTCGCCCTGGCGCTCACCGAGCGCAAGGACGAGCTCTATGCGCTGTCGGCGCGCACGGGCGCGACGAAGAGCGACTCCTGGGTCGACATCGACGGCGGCATCGGCGTGCTGTTCTCGTATTCCGGCAAGGGGCGGCGCGAACTGCCGAACAGCCGCGTGCACGTCGACGGCCCCGTCGAGCCGCTCTCGAAGGACGGCTCGTTCCTCGGGCGCCACGTCTACACGACGCTGCCGGGAGTCGCCGTGCAGATCAACGCCTTCAACTTCCCCGTGTGGGGGTCGCTGGAGAAGTTCGCACCGGCTTTCCTCGCCGGCATGCCGACGCTCGTGAAGCCCGCGACGCCGACCGGATATCTCGCCGAGGCGATGGTGCGCATCCTCGTCGAGTCGGGCCTGCTGCCGGACGGATCGCTGCAGCTGGTGAGCGGCAGCGTCCCCGACCTCTTCGAGAACCTGCGCCTCGGCGACATCGTCGGCTTCACCGGCAGCGCCTCGACAGCCGAGAGCCTGAAGGCCCACCCCGCCGTGCAGACCGGCGGAGTGCGGTTCACCGCGGAGACCGACTCGATCAACGCCTCGGTGCTCGGCACCGACGCCATCGAGGGCACCCCGGAGTTCGACGCCTACGTCCGCCAGCTCGTCACCGAGATGACCACCAAGGCCGGGCAGAAGTGCACGGCGATCCGCCGGGCGATCGTGCCGACCGGGTCGGCGGATGCCGTGATCGCCGCCGTGCAGGCGCGCATCACCGAGAGGACGGTGCTGGGCGATCCCCGCGCCGAAGGTGCGACGATGGGCCCCCTCGCCTCGACCGCGCAGCGCGACGAGGTGCTGCGTCAGGTCGCGAAGCTGCAGGACGCCGGCGGACAGATCGTGGTGGGGTCGACGGATGCTCCCGAGGTGCGGCTCGCAGACGGAACCACCGCGCTCTCGCCCGACGGCGCGTTCGTCTCGCCGCTGCTGCTGCGCTTCGACGATCCGCAGTCCGACGCCGCGCACTCGGTCGAGGCGTTCGGTCCGGTGTCGTCCCTGCTCACCTACGACACCATCGCCGACGCCGCCGCACTCGTCGCCCGCGGCGGCGGCTCGCTCGTCACCAGCATCGCGACGCACGATCCGGTGCAGGCGGTCGAGCTGGCCACGCGCATCGCGCCGTTCAACGGTCGGATGCTGCTGCTCGACCGCGACGACGCGCGCTCCTCGACCGGTCACGGGTCTCCCCTGCCGAACCTCGTGCACGGCGGGCCCGGTCGGGCAGGAGGCGGCGAGGAGCTCGGCGGCATCCGCGCGGTGCTGCACCACATGCAGCGCACTGCGGTGCAGGGATCGCCCGAGATGCTCACGGCGTTGACCGGTGTCTGGCACGCGGGAGCCGCGGCGCGCAGCGGCGGTCGGCATCCGTTCCGCAAGTCGCTCGCGGAGCTCCTGATCGGAGATCAGATCGTCTCGGCATCACGGGAGGTCACCCTCGACGACATCGAGACCTTCGCGCACTTCACCGGTGACACGTTCTACGCCCACATGGACGACGAGGCGGCCGCAGCGAACCCGTTCTTCCCCGGCCGTGTGGCACACGGGTACCTGCTGGTCTCGTGGGCGGCCGGTCTGTTCGTCGACCCCGAACCGGGCCCCGTGCTCGCGAACTACGGTCTCGAGAATCTGCGGTTCATCACCCCGGTCTCCCCCGGTGACACGATCCGCGTCGAGCTCACCGCCAAGCAGATCACCCCCCGCGAGACCGATGACTACGGCGAGGTGCGCTGGGATGCGGTGATCCGCAACCAGGCCGACGAGCTCGTCGCGACCTACGACGTGCTCACGCTGGTCAGCAAGGAGCCCACCTCCGAGGTCGCGGCAGCATGAGGGCCATGATGCAGCGCGATGCCGCGTCGGCGATGCTCGGCATGACCGTCGAGCTCGACGAGCCCGGCGAGGCCGTGGTGTCGATGACGGTGCGCGACGACATGCTGAACGGCTTCGCGATCACGCACGGCGGCCTGGTGTTCACTCTCGCCGACACGGCTTTCGCGATCGCCTGCAACGAGGACGAGCGCGTCACGGTCGCGGGCGGCGCGGACATCACCTTCCTGAAGTCGACGACCTCCGGGCAGCGGCTCACGGCACGTGCGAGTCGCCGCGTCGTCAGCGGTCGCAACGGCATCTACGACGTCACGGTGACCGATGAGTCCGGCGACGTCGTCGCCGAGGTGCGCGGCCGCTCGCTCACCACGAACCGATCGCACCCGGGCTGACCGGCACACCTGACATGGCCCTGCCCGCGACGAAGGAGTCGACGATGACCCACACCCGTGCCGAGATCGGCACCGAGATCGAGCTGCGCTCCGCCAGTGCACTGGCCCGGCTGCAGCTGCAGCGCCTGCAGTGGACTGTGCGCCACGCCTACGAGAACGTGCCGACGTACCGTCGCAAGTTCGACGAGCACGGTGTCCACCCCGACGAGATCCGCACCCTCGACGACGTGCAGAGGCTGCCGTTCACCACCAAAGCCGATCTGCGAGAGAGCTACCCGTTCGGGATGTTCGCCGTGCCCATGGCCGACGTGCGCCGCATCCACGCGTCGTCGGGCACGACCGGGCGGCCGACCGTCGTCGGCTACACCGAGGGCGACCTCGACAGGTGGGGCGACCTGATCGCGAGGTCGCTGCACGCCGCGGGGATCCGCGCCGGCATGAAGGTGCACAACGCCTACGGATACGGGCTGTTCACCGGTGGACTCGGGGCGCATGCCGGCATCGAACGACTCGGCGCGACGGTGATACCCGTCTCCGGTGGTCAGACCGCGCGCCAGGTGCAGCTGATCGCCGACTTCGAGCCGGACGCCATCCTCTGCACGCCGAGCTACCTGCTCACGATCGCCGATGCGATGGAGGCGGCAGGCGTCGACCCGACGCGGACCTCGTTGCGGGTAGCCGTGCTCGGAGCCGAGCCGTGGACCAACGAGATGCGCCGCGAGATCGAGAAGCGACTGAACATCGACGCCGTGGACATCTACGGGCTCAGCGAGGTCATGGGGCCGGGCGTCGCCAGCGAGAGCGTGCTCACCAAAGACGGCCCGCACATCTGGGAAGACCACTTCCTTCCGGAGATCATCGATGGCGACACCGGCGACCGCCTGCCGGACGGCGAACTGGGCGAACTGGTCTTCACCTCGCTCACCAAAGAGGCCTTTCCGGTGATCCGCTACCGCACACGGGATCTGACCCGCCTGCTGCCCGGAACGACGTATCCCGCCCTGCGGCGGATCGAGAAGATCACCGGGCGCAACGACGACATGATCATCCTGCGCGGCGTGAACCTCTTCCCCACACAGATCGAAGAGCTCGTGATGGGCATCGAGACCCTGACGCCGCACTTCGTGCTGGAGCTGCACCGTGCGGGCCAGCTCGACACCATGACGGTGCGCATCGAGCGGCACCCGTCGTTGAGCATCGAGGAGTGCGACGCCGCCGCTGCAGTGCTCACACATCGCATCAAGGTGCACATCGGCACCAGCGTCGACGTCAAGGTCGAGGAGCCCGGCGCTCTGCCGCGCAGCGAAGGCAAGTACAAGCGCGTGTACGACCTGCGCTGAAGTCTTCCCATCGGAATGGATCGCCGACCTCAGCCGCGAAGCGCGAGCACGAACGGAAGCACCTCTGTGGCGCCGGCCTGACGCAGTGTGCGGGCGGCGACCGTCAGAGTCCACCGGCTGTCGGCCAGGTCGTCGACGAGGAGAACCGGCCCCTCGGGGATGTCGAGGCCCTGCGCGCTGAACCTGTCCCACAGACCTGCGAGACGGAACACGCTGTTGCCTCCGGGTTGACCGCTCGGGCCGCCATCGACTGGGTCGAGCGCACCGAGGTACGGCAGCCGACCGATGTCGGCGATCCCTCGGGCAAGGGAGTCGACGAGCAGCGGATGCGACCGTGAAGGCATCGCGACCACCGCGACAGGGCGCTCTGTCCAGCCCCAGTCGGCGAGCACTCGCACGCAGCCGCCGAGCACCTGCGGCGTCACGGCGGCATCGGGCGCTCCGGCGGCGAACAGCTCGCGCAGGGTGCCGCCCCAGCCGAGGTCGGTGAGCCGGGCGAGCGCCCTCCCCTCTCCCGCCTGCTCACCCGCCGCGATGCGCCCCTTGACGGGCACGTCGAGCTTGTCGGCGCCGGTCGGCCAGGCCCGGCGCGGCTCGACGGGAACGCCCACTCGGTCGAGCGACTCCGCAGCCTGAGTCGTCGCCGATTCGCCGATCTCGCTCGGGAACCAGATGCCGGCGCAGTTGTCGCATCTGCCGCAGGGCGCTGCCGTGTCGTCGTCGAGCGAGCGCTGGAGGAACTCCATGCGGCAGCCGTCGGTCTGCTCGTAGTCGATCATGTGCTGCTGCTCGGCTCGGCGCTCGCCCGCGATCCGCTCGTAACGCTCGGCGTCGTAGCTCCAGGGCTCGCCCGTGGCGACCCACCCGCCCTGCACACGTCGCACCGCGCCGTCGACATCGAGCACCTTGAGCAGCAGCTCGAGAGGTGTGCGGCGGATGTCGACCATCGCCTCGAGCGCCGGCGTCGAGATCGGCTGATCGCCGAGCGCAGCGATCACCCTCTCGGCGCGCTCACGGTCGGGCATCGACGCGGTGGCGAAGTAGTGCCAGATATCGCGGTCTTCGACGCCCGGCAGCAGGAGCACGTCTGCGCTCTCGCTCGCACGCCCGGCGCGACCGACCTGCTGGTAGTACGCGACCGGCGACGACGGCGCACCGAGGTGCAGCACGAATCCGAGGTCGGGTTTGTCGAAGCCCATGCCGAGCGCGCTCGTCGCGACGAGGGCCTTGACCTCGTTGCGCTTCAGCATCCCTTCTGACTCCGTGCGCTCGTCGGTGTCTGTCTGCCCCGTGTACGCACGCACGTCGTGGCCGTGGTCGCGCAGCAGCCGAGCGGTGTCGACCGCGGCAGCGACGGTGAGCGTGTAGATGATGCCCGAGCCGGGCAGGTCGTCGATGTGGCTCAGCAGCCAGGCGAGCCGACTCGCCGAGGTCGGCAGACGCAGCACCCCGAGCCGCAGCGAGGTGCGGGCGAGCGGCCCGCGGATCGTGAGCACCGCAGAGGCGCCGTCGCCCGATGAGCCTCCCGTGCCGAGCTGCTCGGCGACGTCGGCAACGACCCTGCTGTTGGCGGTCGCCGTGGTCGCGAGCACCGGAACCTCTGGCGGCATCTGCTCGATGAGATCGCGCAGCCGACGGTAGTCGGGACGGAAGTCGTGCCCCCAGTCGCTGATGCAGTGCGCCTCGTCGACCACCAGCATGCCGATCCGTCGCACGAGTGCCGGCAGCTGCTGCTCGCGGAACGCCGGGTTGTTGAGTCGCTCGGGAGAGACGAGCAGCACATCGACCTCGTCTCGGTCGAGCTGCTGCATCACCTCCGACCATTCGTGCGCGTTGGTGGAATTGATCGCCACGGCTCGGACGCCCGCGCGCTCGGCGGCGGCGATCTGGTCGCGCATGAGAGCCAGCAGCGGCGAGACGAGCACGGTCGGTCCCGCCCCCTGCCGACGCAGCAGCAGCGTCGCGACGAAGTACACCGCCGATTTGCCCCAGCCGGTGCGCTGCACGACGAGCGCGCGGCGGCGCCCCTCGACCAGCGCCTCGATCGCCTCGTACTGGCCGTCGTGGAAATCGGCGTCGGGGCGGCCGACCAGTTCGCGCAAGGCGGCGAGCGCAGCAGTGCGGGTGTCGACAGCAGAGGGGGAATTCATGTCTCCACTGTGCCTCATGCCACCGACGTCGCGCCCGAGGCCGCCGACACCCGGGGGCATCGTCATCCACTGGTGAGATCCGCGCCGCGCCCTCACCCCGTCGTCTAGCGTGGAACGATGATCACCCGAGAACTGGCCGTATCCCTGCGCGATGCCGGGCTCGTGTGGCATCCCTCCGAGGGCGATCGCTTTCAGCTCGACCTCCCGAACGACGTCGAGCTCGAAGCCGAGGCCGACGTCTTCACGGTCAGCGCGATGACGATCGAGGCGAGGCAGACTCCGAGCGGCACCGACCTCGCCTTCAACGGCACCACAGAGTGGGCGCTCGACGCGGTCACCCTCGCGGACGCGGTGTGGCTGCCCCGCGAGGATCAGCTGCGCGAACTGCTGCGGGGCACGTTCCGGGCACTCACCCGCCTTCCCGACGCCTTCGTCGTCGATGTCGAGATCGCCGGCGAGACGCTGCGTTTCGAGCATCCGGACCCCTCGGAGGCCTACGGGCTCGCCCTTCTCGACCTGGTCTCCCGCTCGCGCTGAGCGCCGCTTCTTGCGCACGGCGGACCGGCATGTCAGAATTACCTAACGACCGGTCAGTAAAGCGGATCGGATACCGAGGAGTCGATGATGACAAGCCCCGCAGATCTCTCCCTCGTCGATGGCGAGCTCTCAGACGACGAGCGCCTGTTCGACGAGCTCATCGCGAACGAGCAGCGCATCGAGCCGCGCGACTGGATGCCCGACGCCTACCGCAAGACGCTGATCCGTCAGATCTCGCAGCACGCGCACTCCGAGATCATCGGCATGCAGCCCGAGGGCAACTGGATCACCCGGGCGCCGAGCCTCAAGCGCAAGGCGATCCTGATGGCCAAGGTGCAGGACGAGGCGGGCCACGGCCTGTACCTCTACTCGGCGGCGCAGACCCTCGGCATCACCCGCGACGAGATGATGGACCAGCTCATCAGCGGCAAGGCCAAGTACTCCTCGATCTTCAACTACCCCACCCCCACCTGGGCCGATATGGGCGCTATCGGGTGGCTCGTCGACGGCGCCGCGATCTGCAATCAGGTGCCGCTGTGCCGCGCCTCCTACGGCCCCTACGGCCGCGCCATGGTGCGCGTGTGCAAGGAGGAGTCGTTCCACCAGCGTCAGGGTTTCGAGATCCTGCTCTCGCTGATGCAGGGAACCGACGAGCAGAAGCAGATGGCGCAGGACGCCGTGAACCGCTGGTACTGGCCGAGCCTGGCGATGTTCGGCCCGCCCGACGACCAGTCGCCGAACTCGGCCCAGTCGATGAAGTGGAAGATCAAGCGCTTCACCAACGACGAGCTGCGCCAGCGCTTCGTCGGGATGCTGGTGCCGCAGGCCGAGATCCTGGGCGTCACCCTGCCCGACCCCGATCTGCGCTTCGACGACGAGACGGGCCAGTACGTGATCGGCGAGATCGACTGGGACGAGTTCTTCGAGGTGCTGCGGGGCAATGGCCCCTGCAACGCGGAGCGTCTCGAACGTCGCCGCACGGCACACGAGGGGGGTGCGTGGGTGCGCGAGGCCGCAGCCGAGTACGCCCGCAAGCAGGCGCTGAAGACGAAGGCGGCGGCGTGATGGCGACGCCCGGTGCCGACGAACGCGAACCCTGGCCCCTCTGGGAGATCTTCGTCCGTGCGAATCGCGGCCTGAGCCACGTGCACGTCGGATCGCTGCACGCCCCGGATGCCGACATGGCGATCCGCAATGCCCGAGACCTCTACACGCGCCGTGGCGAGGGCGTGTCGATCTGGGCCGTGCCCGCCGACGCGATCACCACGAGCGACCCCGACGCCAAGGGCGCCTACTTCGAGAGCCCCGCGGGCAAGAACTACCGGCACGCCGTCTACTACACGGCCTCCGAGGGGGTGCCGCACCTGTGAACGACATCCGCACGGACGTCCATGGAGACATGCACGGGGATGTCTCGGTCGACGAGCTGCGACTGAGCGAGGAGCTCACGGGAACCGGCTCCGCGGCCGCATCCGCCGACATCGCCGAGTACGCACTGTGGTTGGGCGACGACGCCCTGATCCTCTCGCAGCAGCTCGGCGAATGGATCTCCCGCGCGCCCGAACTCGAAGAGGATGTCGCGCTCGGCAACATCGCCCTCGATCTGCTCGGTCATGCCCGCTCGTTCCTGCACTTCGCCGGTTCCTACGACGGACGCTCCGAAGACGACCTCGCGTACTTCCGCGACGAGCCGGAGTTCCGCAGCGCCTGGATCGTCGAGCAGCCCAACGGCGACTTCGCGCAGACGATCGGACGTCAGTTCGTCGTGTCGACCTACATGTTCGAGCTGTACTCCGGGCTGAGGGCCAGCACAGACGAGACGTTCGCGGCGATCGCCGAGAAGTCGCTCAAAGAGGTCGACTACCACCGCGACCACTCGGTGCAGTGGGTGCTGCGCCTCGCCGGAGGCACCGACGAATCACGGCAGCGGATGGTGCGCGCGCTCGGCGACGTCTGGCCGTACGTCGACGAGCTCTTCCGCGATGAGCCACTGATCGATCGTCTCGGCGATGCCGCCGTGCGCCCGTCCACCCTTCGCGCGGGTTTCGACGCGGTCGTCGACACCGTCTTCACAGAGGCGGAGTTGACCGCGCCCTCAGTGGCGGCATCGTCAGCAGGAGGGCGCCGAGGTGCGCACGCGACCCCGATGGGCCATCTGCTCGCCGAGATGCAGGTTCTCGCGCGACGTCATCCGGGGGCGTCATGGTGACCGACACGCTGCAGACCGACGCCTGGCGGATCGCCGCTGCCGTGGCGGACCCCGAAGTCCCCGTTCTCACGATCGAAGACCTCGGAGTGCTCCGAGCCGTCACGGTCGACGGCGACGTCGTGCGTGTCGACATCACCCCCACCTACAGCGGGTGCCCGGCGATGGACACGATCCGCGACGATGTCATCCTGGCCCTCACCGCTGCCGGTCACTCGCAGGTCGAGGTGCGTCTCGTGCTCTCCCCCGCGTGGACGACGGACTGGATGTCGGATGCCGGCAAGCAGAAGCTCTCGCAGTACGGCATCGCGCCTCCTTCGGGGCGCTCCGCGCTGTCGTCCGGCCCGATCCGCCTCGCGATCAGCGTGCGCTGCCCGCGGTGCGGCTCGCTCGACACCCGCGAGGTCTCGCGCTTCGGTTCCACCTCATGCAAGGCGCTGTTCGAGTGCCGCGCATGCCTCGAACCCTTCGACCACTTCAAGGTGCACTGATGTCGCTGTTCGCCCCGTCCGGTGCCGTCGCACCGACATCCGTTCGTTCGCCCTCCGCATCGACGGCGAAGAAGCGCGCGCGGTTCCACACTCTCGTGGTCGACGAGGTGAGGCCGCTCACCGAGGACTCGGTCGAGGTATCCTTCACGGTTCCCGCCGAGCTCGCCGACGACTACGACCACCTGCCGGGCCAGTACGTGGCGCTGCGCACCACCCTCGACGGCACCGAGGTGCGCCGATCGTATTCGCTGTGCCGCGCGCCCGAGCATCGCACGGCCGAGCAGATCGCGGCGGGCACGCCCACCCGGCTGAGTGTCGCGGTGAAGCGCGACGAGGGCGGCCTCTTCTCCACGTGGGCCCAGACCGGGTTGCACGCCGGGTTCGAGATCGACGTGATGAGTCCGCAGGGCACATTCACCTCGGGGCTCGACGATCTCGATCGTCGCCACGTCGTCGGCATCGCCGCGGGCTCGGGCATCACCCCGCTGATGGCGCTCGCGCACACCGTGCTGACGCGCTCGGACTCGTCGCGCTTCACACTGCTCTACACGAACCGATCGACACTCGACGTGATGTTCCTCGAGGACCTCGCCGACCTCAAGGACCGGTATCCGACGCGAGTGACGCTGCACCATGTGCTGTCCCGTGAGCAGCGCACGGCTCCCGTGCTGTCGGGGCGGATCGACGAGGAGAAGCTGCGCACCATCCTGAGGATGCTCATCGACCCGAGCGACGTCGACGAGTGGTTCCTCTGCGGTCCTCTCTCGCTCGTCGACCTGTGCCGCGAGGTGCTCGCCGACGTCGGCGTGCCGCGGGAGCACATCCGGTTCGAGCTCTTCACCACCGGCGACGAACCTGTGCGCGCCGCGCGCCCGGTCGAGGTGCGGGCGGGCGCGAAGACGATACGCATCGAGGTGAACCTCGACGGCGTCTCGTCGACCGTCGAGAGCCCCGTCGACGCGCACGAGTCGGTGCTGAACGCGGCTCTGCGGGTGCGGCCGGACGCCCCGTTCGCGTGCGCCGGCGGCGTGTGCGGCACGTGCCGCGCCAGGGTCATCGAGGGCAGCGTGACGATGACGGAGAACTACGCGCTCGAGCCCGACGAGCTGGACCGCGGCTATGTGCTGACCTGCCAGTCCCACCCGACGAGCGACCGCGTCGTGGTCGACTACGACGTCTGAGGAGCATCCGATGATCGATCTCACCATCTCCGAAGACGTCGCGACGGTCGTGCTGAACGCACCGTCCACGCTGAACTCCCTCGACGCGCAGGCGCTGCGCGATCTCGGCCGTGCATACGACGAGGCCGACGCGGCGGGAGTGCGCGCACTTGTGCTCAGGGGCGAGGGGCGCGCGTTCTGCGCCGGACGCGACATCTCGGCGGTCGACCCGCGCGACGACGACGTGATGGGCTACCTCGGCGGGCTCGTGACTCCGCTGCTGCAGCGGATGGCGCGCTTTCCCGCGCCGACGTTCGCGGCCGCCCACGGTGCATGCCTGGGCGTCGGGCTGGGACTGCTGATCGCCACGGACGTCGTCTACGTCGCGGAGTCGGCGAAGATCGGCTCGCCGTTCGCAGCGCTGGGCGCCACGCTCGACTCGGGCGGACACGCCCTGTTCGTCGACCGCCTCGGCGCGCACAAGACGCTCGACCTCATCTACACGGGGCGCCTGATGAGCGGCACCGAGGCCGTGGCCTCGGGTCTCTTCTCACGTGTGCTCCCCGACGACGAGGTCCTGCAGACGACGACGGATGCCGCCGCGACCGCCGCGCGCGGTGCCACCGCCGCGTTCCTCGCGAGCAAGCAGCTCGTCTCGCGCATCCGCGACGAGAGGCTGGCGCTGTGGGAATCGATCGAGGTCGAGAACACCGCTCAGGCGGCGCTGTGCGACACCGATGACTACCGCGAGGGCTTCGCCGCCTTCCAGGAGAAGCGGAAGCCTGAGTTCCACGGGCGCTGAGCTGTCGCTGCTCTACTGCGACGGAGAGGGCGAAGGCAAGGGCTTCGCCGATGTCGGATGCCGGTGACAGACTGCATCCATGTTGCTCTCGGAGCTCGTCTCCACCGCTGAAGAGGTCACCGCCACCGCATCGCGTCTCGCCAAGGTCGATGCACTCTCGCGGTTGCTCGCGCGCGCGGACGCGGACGACGTCCCCACCCTCGTCGGGCTGCTCCTCGCGACGCCGCGTCAGGGACGCCTGGGTGTGGGCTGGCGCGGGATCTCCGCCCTCGAGGTGATGCACGCCGACGAGCCGTCCCTGTCGCTCGGTGACGTCGACGCGGCGTTCGAAGCGCTGGTCGGCGCTTCGGGCTCGGGGTCTGCGGCCGCCCGGACAGATCTGCTCTCCGCTCTCGCCGGCCGCGCCACGGCCACCGAATGGGATTTCCTGTCGCGCGCGATGCTCGGCGAGCTGCGCACCGGTGCGCTCGGCGGCGTGCTGCTCGATGCGATCGCTCGCGCCTCGGATCGCCCTGCGGCATCCGTGCGACGAGCAGCGATGCTGTCCGGCGACCTGGGTGACACGGCGGTCATCGCCCTCACAGGCACCGCGGCCGAGCTCGACGCGGTCGGCCTCGTGGTCGGCCGTGCCGTGCTGCCGATGCTGGCCTCGACCGCGGCGACTCCGACTGCGGCTCTCGAGGTCACGGGCAGGGCATCCGTCGAATACAAGCTCGACGGAGCACGCATCCAGGTGCATCGCCGTGGAGACGACGTGAGCGTGTACACCCGCAGCCTGGCCGACATCACCCACCGCCTGCCCGAGATCGTCGAGATCGTGCGAGGCCTTCCCGCCCACGACCTGATCCTCGATGGCGAAACGCTGTCGCTCGATGAGGACGGCGGTCCGCGGCCGTTCCAGGAGACGATGTCACGGTTCGGGGCCGACGTGTCGCGCGAGCTCGTGCTGCGCCCCTGGTTCTTCGACATCCTGCACATCGACGGACGCGATCTGCTCGACGAACCGCTCTCGATCCGGCTGGCCGAACTCGAGAAGACCGTCGGCGAGTGGCGCATGCCGGGGGTCGTCACCGACGACCCGGCTGCTGCCGAGCAGCTGTCACGAGAGGCGCTGGCGGCCGGGCACGAGGGCGTCGTCGTCAAGGGCGTCGATGCGCCCTATGCGGCGGGCAGGCGCGGCAAGTCCTGGGTCAAGGTCAAGCCCGTGCTCACCTATGACCTCGTCGTGCTCGCAGCCGAGTGGGGCTCGGGTCGACGACAGGGGTGGCTGTCGAATCTCCATCTCGGCGCTCTCGATCCGAGCGGAGAGTTCGGCGAGCCGGGCGGACTCGTGATGGTCGGAAAGACGTTCAAAGGTCTGACCGACGAGCTGCTGCGCTGGCAGACCGAGCAGTTCCCGTCGTTCGAGACACGACGCACGCAGTCGACCGTGTTCCTGCGCCCCGAGTTCGTGGTCGAGATCGCGATCGACGGGGTGCAGCGCTCTCCGCGCTACCCCGGTGGCATCGCGCTGCGCTTCGCACGCGTCAAGGCCTACCGCCCTGACAAGAGCGTCGCAGACGCCGACACGATCCAGACTCTGCGCTCGCTGCAGCGCGGCTGAGACGAGGTCAGGCCGACGGCGCGAGCCCGAGATCCTCTTCACGCACCGTGCCCTGGAACGACCAGGGGAAGTTGATCCACAGATCGGTGTCCTTCCACGCGTAGTCGGGCTGGATGATGGTCGATGGCTTCGTGTAGATCGTGACCGAGCGCACGTCGGCGCCCTTGTCCTTCAGCAGCTGCACCGCGAGCGCGAGCGTGCGGCCCGAGTCGGCGACGTCGTCGACGAGCAGCACGCGACGACCGTCGAGATAGGCCATGTCGAGTTCGGGCGGCAGCACCTCCGGGGCATCGAGCACGGTGCCGATGCCGGTGTAGAACTCGACGTTGATCGCGCCGCAGTTCTTGGCACCGAGGCCGTACGCGATGGCACCGGCGGGAAGCAGACCACCGCGGGCGATGGCCACCACGACCTCGGGCACGAAGCCGCTCTCGAGGATGCTGCGCGCGAGATCTCGCGTCGCGGATCCGAAACCGTCCCAGGTGAGCGTCTCGCGCTCGATCGATGCATCCGTCATCGTCTCATTCTTCCCCACTGCCGCGCGTCGTCAGGCCATGCAGTCGCCTCAGCCGAGGCGCGTGATCTCCACCGAGACGAACAGCTCCGACGCGCTGGGTCCGGCATACACCCCGCGGAGCGGAGCAACATCGGCATAGTCGCGGCCGTGGCCGACATAGACATGGGATTCGCCGATGTCGACGAGGTTGGTGGGGTCGTATCCGCGCCACTCCCCGGAGTACCACTCCACCCAGGCGTGCGATTCCCCCGTCACGGCCTGCCCGATCGCGGCTGTCGGGTCGGGGTGCAGGTATCCCGACACATAGCGTGCCGGAATCCCCGCTGCGCGCAGCACCCCGAGAGCCACGTGAGCGATGTCCTGGCAGACCCCTGATCGCGCGGGCCAGGCGTCACGAGCCGTCGAGCTCACGCCGGTGACGCCGCTGCGGTACTCCATCGCCTCCCCGACCGCGCGGCAGATGTCGAGGGCGGTCTCGTCCACTCCGCCGCCCTCCGCTTCGAAGTGCAGGGCGAGATCGCGCATCTCGTCATCCGGGGCGGTGGCGGGAGTCTGCGCGACGCACTCGGCCAGAGCGAGCGACTGCGGGATCCGGGATTCGAGCTCATCCCAGTCGATTCCGGCGGTCGCCGTCGGGAGCGGCCTGACGTCGACCACGCTCGTCGCGGTGACCGAGAGCACCTGATGAGGGGTCAGCAGCTCGAAAGTCGAGACCCGCGTGTCCCAGTAGTCGGAGTACGAGTGCTGGGTGGCCGTCGGCGAGATGTCGAGCGTCGCCTGCAGCACGAACTGCCCCTCTCGGGAGTGCGGCAGCATGCGCGCCTCGTTGTACGACGCCGTCGCCGGCTGCTCGTAGCGGAAGCCGGTGCGATGCACGATCTTGAGGCGGCTCACAGCGCCTCTCCGATCCACACCGGCATCGCGATCGACGGGAAGTACCGCTCCCTGATCGCGTCACTCGCCACTGACATCCCCACCTGGACCTCCTCCATGCTCTCCGACAGACGATGCACGGTGTCGCCGATCGGTCGGTACTCCAGCTCCGACCGCATGCGACCGAGCACGCGATGAGCCCGGTCGGGCACGCCGAATGCGCCGGCCGGATCGATGCCGCGCAGGCATTCCTCGGCCTGCAGGATGCTCGAGAGCACCGATCGGGGGAACAGGCGGTCGATCAGCAGGAACTCCACTGCCGACGCGCCTGTCGGCACCGCTCGGTGGCTGCGCAGGTGGGCTTCGTATGCGCCGCAGCTGCGCAGCAGCGTCGTCCAGCTCGGCCCACCGGCCTCGGTCAGCGAGCGCGTCGCCAGCAGACGCGCGGTCATGTCGGCGCGCTCGATCGACCGGCCGAGAACGAAGAAGTGCCATGCCTCGTCACGGCTCGTCGAGGAGTCGACGACGCCGAAGGCCAGCGCCGAGCGGTCGCGCACCCAGCGGAAGAACGGATGCGTCTTGTCCGAGGCGATACGACGGGGCATGCGCGCATTCGACTCGTTGAGCGTCTCCCAGAGGTCGGTCGAGATGATCTCCCTGGCGCGCCGGGCGTTCTCCCTGGCGGATGCGATCGAGTGGGCGATCGACGCCGAGTGCTCGCGGTCGAGCGCGAGAAGCCGCACCACGTCGTCACGACTCAGCACGGTGTCGGCATCCGCTGTGGTTCCCATCACCGAGAGCAGCGCACGGCAGGCCGTGTCCTCCTCGACCCACGGGTCTTCGAGCAGCAGCTGCAGGTGCACGTCGAGGATGCGCGCGGTGCCATCGGCCCGCTCGACGTAGCGGCCGATCCAGAACAGCGCCTCGGCGATGCGGCTCAGCATCCTGTTCCTCCCCGCTGCTGTTGCTGCTGTTGCTGCTGCTGCTGGTGATGGCGCAGCTCGAGGTCCTCGTCCTGCGGCGATGACAGGAACGGCGGGTGCGGTTCTTCGCGCGCCGGCGCCACGACGGCGATCGCCCCGGTGGCGAGCGACACCTCGTCCGCCGCCGCATCGGGGTCGCCCTCCACGGTCGTCGTCGGCCCGGTGAACAGCGAAGGGTCCAGCACCCAGGTGTCCTTCGAGCCGCCACCCTGGCTGGAGTTCACGACGAGCTGTCCCTCGGGCAGAGCGACCCTGGTGAGACCGCCGGGCAGCACCCAGATGTCGTGCCCGTCGTTGACGGCGAAGGGACGCAGATCGACGTGCCGCGGGCGGAATCCGTCTTCCACGAGTGTCGGAATGGTCGACAGCTGCACGACCGGCTGGGCGATCCAGCCCCGAGGGTCGGCCCGCAACGACCTGCGCAGAGCCTCCAACGTCTCGCGCGACGCGTCGGGCCCGACGACCAGCCCTTTTCCTCCCGAGCCGTCGACCGGCTTCACCACCAGCTCGTCGAGCCTGTCGAGCACCTCCTCGAGCGCACCCGGGTCCTCGAGCCGCCAGGTGTCGACGTTCGGGATCACCGGCTCCTCGCCCAGGTAGTAGCGGATCAGGTCGGGGACGTACGTGTAGACCAGCTTGTCGTCGGCCACGCCGTTGCCCACGGCGTTGGCGAGCGTGACATTGCCGAGGCGAGCAGCGAGCATCAGCCCGGGGGCGCCCAGCACGGAATCGGGGCGGAAGCTCTGCGGGTCGAGGAACTCGTCGTCGACCCGCCGGTAGATCACGTCCACCCGCGTGGGGCCGGAGGTCGTGTGCATCCACACCCGCCCGCCCGAGCAGAACAGGTCGCGCCCCTCGACGAGCTCGATGCCCATCATCCGCGCGAGCAGGGTGTGCTCGTAGTACGCGGAATTGTGCACGCCGGGGGTCAGCACCACGACGGTCGGATCATCGACGCCGTCAGGCGCCGCGGCACGCAGCGCCTGCAGGAGGCGGCTCGGATAGTCGACGACCGGGCGGACTCTGAGACTGGTGAACAGCTCGGGGAGCGTCTGCGCCATCACGCGGCGATTCGCCAACACGTAGCTCACACCGCTCGGCACGCGCACGTTGTCTTCGAGCACACGCCAGGCTCCGAGCTCGTCACGGATGACATCGATGCCGGCGACGTGGATGCGCACCCCGTTCGCCCCGACGATGCCGGCCGCCTGACGGTGGAAGTGAGCGGACGAGCTGATCAGCGACGCGGGGATCACACCGTCCTGCACCGCGAGTTGCGGACCGTAGACATCGGCGAGGAATGCCTCGAGAGCCCGCACGCGCTGCTTCACCCCCGACTCGACATAGCGCCAGTCATCGGCGGCGACAACGCGCGGAACCACATCGAGCGGGAACGGACGCTCCTCCCCGGCGAAATCGAACGTGACTCCCTGTGCGAGATACGAACTGGCGAGGGCGTCGGTGCGAGCCCTCAGCTCTGCGTCGTCCATGGCGGCGAGCGCCGGATACATGTCCTGGTAGGGCAGGCGGACGCCCTCGCCGCCGGATGGCGCGTCTGAGGGGAACATCTCGTCCCACGGTGCGGCGCCTGCTCGGCGCGGCGACCGGCGCGAGGTGTATCCGTCGAACAGTGACTCCATGACGGCATGTTTCCGCGTCGCGGTTTCGGCGGTGTTACGCGCGCAAGTCGGCGCCGCGTCGGCCCGGGAGCGATAGGATCTACCTGTCCGGCGCTCTCTGACGCCGGTGCCTGAAAAAGAGGCACGAAGCTCCCCACGAAGACGCGGGGGCGAGACACATACGGAATACGAATGTTCTCCGTCCCTGTCTCGAAAGGCTTTCGCATGCCCTCCGTCTCCGCGCACGTCGCACTCACTCTCGCTCAGCACATCGACGCCGTCTTCGGCGTGATGGGCAACGGCAACGCCTACTTCCTCGACGCGATCGAGACCCGGACGGACGCGGTCTTCACGGCCGTCCGCCACGAGCAGGGCGCCGTGGTCGCCGCCGACGCGCACTTCCGCGCCTCCGGGCGGATCGCCGCCGGCACCTCGACCTACGGCGCAGGCTTCACCAACACCCTCACGGCCCTCGCCGAGGCCGTGCAGGCCCACGTGCCGCTCGTGCTCGTGGTGGGCGACGAGCCGACCTCCGGCCCTCGCCCGTGGGATGTCGACCAGATCGCCCTGGCATCCGCCGTCGGTGCCCGCACCTATACGGTCGGGCGTGCCGACGCTGCAGCGACCACCGTCATCGCGATCGAGCACGCCCTGACCTACCGCGTGCCCGTCGTGCTCGCCATCCCCTACGACGTCGCATCGCTCGAGGCCGGCCCTGTGCCGGAGGCGCCCGCGCCCGGCATCCCGGCGCCGCTCGCTCCGCGCGGGGAGTTCGCCGAGGGCACGCTCGACCAGATCGCCCAGGCGCTGCGCGGCGCATCGCGCCCGTTCCTGCTCGCCGGCCGCGGCGCCTGGTTGGCCGGAGCCGGCTCGGCGCTCGGCGAACTGGCGGCGCTGACCGGCGCACTGACCGCCTCGTCCGCTCTCGGTCGCGGCGTCTTTCCCGAGACGCAGTACGACCTCGGCGTCACGGGTGGATTCGGCGCGGACGGCGCGATGGAGCTCGTGCGCACGGCAGACGTCGCCGTCGTCTTCGGCGCGTCGCTGAACCAGTTCACGATGCGGTTCGGTGAACTCTTCGCGCCCGGCACCAGGGTCTTCCAGGTCGACATCGCGCCGGCGGCCACGCACCCGCACGTCGGCGGCTTCGTTCGTGCCGACGCCCGTCTCGCCGCGGAGGCGCTGGTCGCCAGGGTCGGCTCGCTCGGCTCCGCTCTCAGCCCCGCAGCCGAGCACGACTGGGGAGCAGCGGCCCGCCCCGCCGAGACGACGGCGGTCATGCGCGGCGCGTCGACGCCGGCATCCGACGCCGTGCCCGGGCAGCCGTGGCGCGAGACCGTCGATGTCGCGGCCGCCCGAGCCTACGACGAGGGAGACGAACTCGCCCCCGACGGCCGTCTCGACCCCCGCTCGGCCGCGCGCCGCATCGCCGAGCTGCTGCCCGCAGACCGGGTCGTCGTCTCGGACGGCGGTCACTTCATCGGCTGGGCGAACATGTACTGGCCGGTCGAGGCACCCGATCGGATGATGATGGTCGGCACCGCCTTCCAGTCGATCGGCCAGGGCTGGCCGAGCGTCGTCGGTGCGGCTCTCGCCCGCCGGGATTCGACGGTCGTCCTCACCTCGGGCGACGGAGGCGGGCTCATGGCGATCGCCGATCTCGAGTCCGCCGTCCGCGCGGCAGCGGGACGCGGCATCGCCGTGATCTGGAACGACGCCGCCTACGGCGCCGAGGTCAACCTCTACGGGCTGAAGGGACTCGCCGAAGGTCCGATGCTGATCCCCGAGGTCGACTTCGCGGCGTTCGGTGCTGCGGTCGGCGCAGAGGGCGTCGTCGTCACGTCCCTCGCCGACCTCGAGCGGCTCGGCACGTGGGCGCAGGAGGATGCCGCGACACGGCGCTTCCTGCTGCTCGACCTCCGGATCTCGGGCGAGGTCATCGCGCCCTACCAGCAGGAGATCATCCGCGTGAACTCATGACCCCGAGGCATCGCTAGGCTCCTCGTCATGACCGATGATCTGAGTGTCCTGCGATACAGCGCCTTCGCCGCGACTCCGGAGGGCGGCAACCCCGCGGGAGTCGTGCTCGATGCCGGCGGCATGACGGAAGAGCGGATGCAGCAGATCGCCGCGGACGTCGGATTCTCAGAGACCGCGTTCCTCGTCGGTCGCACGGACGAGTCCGGTGTGCCGCGATATCGGGCACGCTACTTCTCGCCCGCGGCGGAGGTGCCGTTCTGCGGACACGCGACGGTGGCGACGGCTGTCGCCCTCGCGGAGCGTGACGGACCGGGCGAGGTGGTGTTCGACACGAACGCGGGTGCCGTGACGCTGCGGTCGGTCGTGGACGCGCACCGCGGTGTGACCGTGTCGTTCACCAGCGTCGAACCCCAGGTGCGCGACCTCGACCCCGACGTGCTCGAGCGCCTGCTCCGAATGCTCGGCCTCACCGGGTCAGACCTCGACGACCGCTTCCCTGCGAGGGAGGCGTTCGCCGGGAACTGGCATCCGATCCTGGTCGTCGACGACCGCGAGCTGTTCGACCAGTTCCGCTTCTCCCCCGACGAGGTGGCCGCGCTCATGCGAGAGAACGGCTGGCTCGGCACCATCACCGTGCTGCATTCCGTCGGCCCCGCCGACTTCGACGCCCGGAACCTCTTCCCGGTCGGTCGCATCACCGAAGACCCGGCGACCGGCTCGGCCGCGGCATCCACCGGGGCCTACCTGCGCGCGCTCGGCCACCCGGAGACGACCGTGCGAATCCATCAGGGAGCCCATGTGCGCCGACCGAGCCTGCTCACCGTGACCATCCCTCCCCGCGGCGGGATCGTCGTGTCCGGAGGCGCGACGCAGATCGTCTGAACCTCCGAGCCCGGCGGTGCGTTAGTGTTCCGGGATGCCTGCCATCCGGAACATCGCTGTCGGCCTGCCTGTGAAGGACGGGCACCTGCTCGCCCTCGAGGGACACGACAGCTCGCGCCGACTCGATTTCCTGCGCGCGATCGGCGGAGGCATCGAGTTCGGCGAGACGGCGGGCGACGCGCTGCGCCGTGAATTCATGGAAGAGCTCGGCGTCACACTCGAGGATGCCGAGCCACTCGGCGTCTTCGAGAACATCTTCACGTACGAGGGCGAACCCGGACACGAGATCGCCCACGTCTTCGCCGTGACCTGTTCGGAGCTGGACGCGGTGCCCCTGGACGCCGAGCTCCGCATCCTCGACGAGGGCAGCCCTGTGCGCTGGGTGCCCATCGACGACATCCGCTCCGGCGCACGAGTGCTGTTCCCCTCGGGCGCACCCGAGGCACTGTTCTCGATCGCCGGACGCTGAACTCGACGCCCGCCGAACTCAGGCCTGAGCGCTGTAGTCCGGCAGCTCCTGCAGCGTCCACGTGTTGCCGTCAGGGTCGTCGAAGGTCACGAACCGGCCCCACGCCTGCTCATCGACACCCTGCGCTGCGACCCCGAGCCCCTGAAGATGGGCGAGCGCCTCATCGGCATCCGGAACGACGACCTGGATCGTGTTCTGCTGCCCGGGCAGCAGCCCCTCGCCCAGATTGGTGCCGAAGGCGATCGAGCAGGCTGAGCCGGGCGGGGTCATCTGCACGAACCGCAGGCCCTCGTAGGGAACCTGGTCGTGATCGGCATGGAAGCCGATCTTCTCGTAGAACTCCTTCGACCGGTCGACATCCGAGACCGGGACGAAGATCAGCTCGATCTTCCAGTCCATCACACGCTCCTCCTGTCGGGGCGACTTCGCCCATCGGCCCTCAGAGTACGCGCGGGCTCCGACACTCGCCAGAGGTGCCTCACTCGCCGGAGATGACTCGCTCGTGCGAGGCATCCGACCCGTGCGAGGCATCCGGCCCTCGCGAGCCGTCTCCCCGACCAGTGCGTCGCCGCACCCGTACGCCCTCGGGAGGAGAACTGCGCCTCGGGAGGAGATCCCGCTGGAGATCCTCCTCCCGAGGGGATATCTCCTCCCGAAGGACGCAGGGCCCCGCGGCAGAGTCAGGATGCCGGCAGCAGTGCCCCGCCGAAGAAGTCCCCCAACTGGTCCGTCGCCTCCAAGGGCAGGATCGCGGCGACGTACTGGTCGGGACGCACCACGACCACGACGCCGTCGCGCGACAGCTCCCGCGCGTCGAAGATGTCGGTCTCCGTCCACTTCGACGGCCCCGCCGCATAGACCTTCTCCCAGTCGGTGAGCCCGAGCGGACCGGTCTTCGGCTGGAACAGAGCCGGAGTCGAGGTCACCTCGATCTCTTCATACGGCTGCTGGTAGATCGCCTTCACATCGAACACCGCATCGGTGTCGGCATCTGCGGGCGTGAACCGTTCGAAGACCGGCGCAGCTGCGGCCGCCCACGCGTCGAGCGTCGCGGCTTCGCGGCCCGCGAAGGCGTACACGCGCCAGCGACCGTCGGCCTTCGCGTGGTGGCCGAGGTGGATCGCGTTGCCGTCGCCGACCCTCACGACCTCGGCGGACTTGAAGCGCTTGCCGAGCGGGTAGCCGACCGCGAGACTCTGATGCGCGTCCGAGCCGGTGATCATCGACGACGTGTACTGGGTCATGAACCCGGAGGGGAACTCGGCCGTGGCGAGATAGTACGTCGCGAGGTCGGTCGGGTCGGTGATCTCCGAGGGCTTGCGCGCCATGAGCGTCGACCACTCCCGGTCGAAGTCGATGAGCTGCTGGGCGACGGGCCGACGCTCGGCACCGTATGTCGCGAGCAGCGCCTCGGGCGCGCGCCCGGTGAGCACCGACCCGAGCTTCCACCCGAGGTTGAAGCCGTCCTGCATCGACACGTTCATGCCCTGCCCCGCCTTGGCGCTGTGCGTGTGGCAGGCATCGCCCGTGAGGAACACTCGCGGCGTGCGGCCCGACCCGTCGATCACGTCGTCGAACCCGTCGGTGACCCGGTGCCCGACCTCGTAGACGCTGTGCCAGGCGACCTCCTTCACATCGAGCGTGTAGGGGCTGAGGATCGCGTTCGCCTTGGCGATGATCTCGTCGATCGGCGTCTGGCGCACGCGGTGGTCGTCGTCCTCGGCGACCTCGCCGAGGTCGATGTACATGCGGCTGAGGTAGCCGCCCTCGCGAGGGATGTGCAGGATGTTGCCCGCCTCCGAGTTGATCGCGCACTTGGTGCGCCAGTCGGGGAAGTCCGTGTTGACGAGCACGTCCATGACACCCCAGGCGTGCGCGGCGCTGCCGCCGACGTGCGTGCGTCCGATCGCCTGGCGTACGCCGCTGCGCGCGCCGTCGCACCCGGCGACGTACTTGGCACGGATCGTGCGCTCCTCCCCCGCCCGCTCACCCGCGACGTAGCGCAGCGAGACCTCGACCGGGTACTCGCCCTCGTCGTGCACGGTGAGTCCTGCGAACTCGATGCCGTAGTCGGGGGCGATGCGGCCAGGGCCGTTCACCGCGGCCTCGGCGAAGTAGTCGAGCACGCGCGCCTGGTTGACGATCAGGTGCGGGAACTCGCAGATGTCGTAGGCGTAGTCGGCGGTCCGCGAGGTGCGGACGATCTCGTTCGGCCGCTCGGGGTTCGGGCCCCAGAAGTTCATCCAGCCGATGTTGTAGGCCTCCGCGATGATGCGCTCGGCGAAGCCGAACGCCTGGAACGTCTCGACGCTCCGCGGCTGGATGCCGTCTGCCTGGCCGAGCACCAGACGACCCTCGCGCTTCTCGATGATGCGCGTCGAGACATCGGGGTATTGCGACATCTGGGCGGCGAGCAGCATGCCGGCGGGGCCGGAGCCGACGATCAGCACATCGATCTCGTCGGGGATGTCTGCGGGCCGCTCGGTGCCGATGCCTGCGGCATCCTTCACACGCGGGTCTCCCGAGACATAGCCGTGGTGGTGGAACTGCATCGTCGTCGATTCCTTCCGGACGTCACTGTCGGGTGTTGCGATCGAATCGATCGTGTTCTATATTCGAACACGACGTTCTACTATTGAACACAGCTTAGGGACGCCTGTCCCGAAACGCAAGGGAGCGCACGCATGCCCGAAGGCACTCCGGCCTCGCAGACCCTCAGCCGCGGCATCCGGATCCTCGAGGTGCTCGCCGATGCGCGGATCCCGCTCACGATCGACGAGATCGCCGTGAGACTCGACGTCCATCGCTCGGTCGCATACCGGCTGCTGCGCACGCTGGAAGACCACCGGCTGATCGGGAGAGACGCGTCAGGCGCTGTGACGCTGGGCCCGCGCATGGCAGCGCTGGCCGCCGGCGTCGCCCACGATCTGCAGGCCGAGGCGATCCCCGAGCTGACCGCGATCGCGAACGAACTCGGCATGACCTGCTTCCTCGGCGTGCTCGACGGAGACGACTGCATCACACTCGCGAGCATCGAGCCTCGTCACGCGATCGCGAGCGTCGCACAGCGGCCGGGCGCCCGGCATCCGGTCACGGTGGGGGCACCTGGCAAGGCGATCCTCACGCAGCTTCCGATCTCGCAATGGCCGGGTGATGCCCGCGCGGCCCTGCACGCAGAGGTCGACGAGGCGCGGGTGCGCGGATATGCGACGAGTCACGACGAGGTCATCCCCACCGTGCAGTCGGTCGCCGTGCCGCTCGCGCTTCGCGGTCAGCGCCCTGCGGCGATCGCGGTCGTGCATGTCGCCACCGACCTCGACGACGCGGAGATCGCGGCGCGTCTGCGACGCTCTGCAGCATCGATCCGCGAAGCCCTCGACGGCTGAGTCGCAGATGCGCCGAACGCACGCCCGCGAGGCGGACGTGCGTTCGGCGTGAGGGCGTGCGTCAGACCTTGGCGAGCCCACGGATCGGGCTCACCGACTGCTCCTCCTCGTGATCCGGACCCAGGGGGATGCCGGAGCGATCACGCAGCAGCAGCGTCGCGATGAGGCCGAGCAGCGTCATGCCGGCGAGGTACCAGGTGACGGCCTGCGTCGAACCGGTGGCCTGCACGATCGCGGTCGCGATGGTCGGCGCGAACGCCCCGCCGGCGATCGCGCCGATGGCGTACGAGATCGAGACGCCCGAGAAGCGGATGCTCGCAGGGAAGAGCTCGGTGTAGAGAGCCGCCTGAGGTCCGTACGTGAAGCCGAGACCGATCGTCAGGATCGCGAGCCCTGCGAAGAGCAGCCCGATGTCGCCGGTGTTGACGAGCGGGAACAGCGCGAACACACCGACGAGCTGCATCACCCAGCCGATGATGTAGGTAGTGCGTCGGCCGATGCGGTCCGACAGCCACCCTGCGATGAGAGTCGTGATGAGCCACGTGACGGCCGACCCGGTGACCGCCCACAGCACAGGTCCGCGCTCGAGGCCGATCGGGCCCTCGGGGTTGGTGGCGTATCCCTGGATGTATCCACCGGTCGTCATGTAGCCGACCGCGTTGTTGCCGGCGAAGACGAGTGCAGCGACGATCACGAGCAGGAGGTGCTTGCGGAACAGCTGCACGATCGGCATGCTCGCCTTCTCCTTGCGCTCCGCGAGCTCGATGAAGACCGGGCTCTCCTCGACCTTCCGGCGCACGTAGTAGCCGACGAGGATCAGGACGACGCTCAGGAGGAACGGGATGCGCCAGCCCCACTGCAGGAACTGATCTCCCGGTGCGATCGCCGTCATCAGCGCCATCACTCCCGACGCGAGCAGCAGGCCGAGCGGCACGCCGATCTGCGGCGATGCGCCGAAGATCCCGCGCTTCGCCTTGGGAGCGTGCTCGACGGCCATCAGCACCGCGCCGCCCCACTCGCCACCGGCCGAGATGCCCTGCAGGATGCGCAGCAGCACGAGCAGGATCGGCGCAGCGACACCGATCGCGTCGTATGTCGGCAGCACACCGATGAGGGCGGTCGCGGCACCCATCAGGATCAGGGTCCACATGAGCACGGCCTTGCGGCCGAACTTGTCACCGTAGTGGCCGGCGAGGAACGCCCCGAGAGGACGGAAGAGGAAGCTCACGCCGACGGTCGCGAACGCGACGATGGCGCTGTTCGCTCCGAGCGGCTCGAAGAACAGCTGCCCGAAGACCAGGCCGACGGCCGTGGCGTAGATGAAGAAGTCGTACCACTCGACGGTGGTGCCGACGACGGTGGCGAAGACGACGCGGCGCCGATCCGCCGGTGTCGCGATGGTTCCGGTGGGCGTGAACCCAGCCTGTGACTGCCCGCTCATGGGGTGTCTCCTTTGATTGTGACCGCATTGTCACGGCTCGCGCACGAGGTGTTCGAGTTGCTTGCCGAGGGGTGACACGATGATATATGATTTCGAATACGACGCACAAGGCGTCGACCAAAGCGCGAGGAGGCGCCCCGTGACGGCATCCATGACCCGCCCCGGCAAGATCATCGCGATCCACCTGAGCTACGCCTCCCGTGCCGATCAGCGCGGCCGTCGCCCCGCAGCCCCCTCCTACTTCTTCAAGCCGGCCAGTTCGGTCGCCGCCTCGGGCGGCACGGTCGAACGCCCGGCCGGCACGGAGCTCCTGGCCTTCGAGGGCGAGATCGCGCTCGTGATCGGGACCCCCGCGCGTCGCGTCTCGCTCGACGACGCCTGGAGCCACGTCGGCTGGGTCACCGCCTCGAACGACCTGGGGCTCTACGACCTGCGCGCCAACGACAAGGGCTCGAACGTGCGCTCCAAGGGCGGCGACGGCTACACGCCTCTCGGCCCGGAGCTCATCGACGCCCGCACCGTCGATCCCGCCGCACTGCGCGTGCGGGCCTGGGTCAACGGCGACCTGCGTCAGGACGACACCACGGCCGGACTCATCTTCCCTCTGGCTCAGCTCGTCGCGGATCTCTCTCAGCACTTCACGCTCGAACCCGGCGACGTCATCCTCACCGGCACCCCCGCTGGGTCCTCCGTGATCGTCCCGGGTGACGTGGTCGAGATCGAGGTCGATGCACCGGATGCCCCGGGCGCGCCGTCCTCCGGCCGCCTCGTCACGACCGTGACGCAGGGAGACGTGCCCTTCGACGCCGATCTCGGATCGCTTCCGGCCGTCGACGACCTGCAGCGCACCGAGGCCTGGGGGTCGCGTGAAGCGGCCGGCCTGCCCGCCGAGGCGACAGCGCCGGCCCTCTCCCCCGAGCTGCGCGCCAAGCTGCTCGAGGCCCCCACCGCAGGCCTCTCGGCGCAGCTGCGCAAACGAGGACACCACTCGTGCTTCATCGACGGGGTGGCCGCGAACATCCCGGGCAGCAAGATCGTCGGCACGGCCAAGACGCTGCGCTTCGTCCCGTTCCGTGAAGACCTCTTCAGGACCCACGGAGGCGGCTACAACGCCCAGAAGCGCGCGTTCGACGCCGTCGACCAGGGCGAGATCATCGTGATCGAGGCCCGCGGCGATGCGACCACAGGCACGCTCGGTGACATCCTCGCGCTGCGCGCTCGTGCCCGCGGCGCCGCCGGCGTCGTCACCGACGGCGGTGTGCGCGACTTCGACGCGGTCGCCGAGATCGGGCTCCCGGTGTTCTCGCAGGGCGCGCACCCCTCGGTCCTCGGCCGCAAGCACGTGCCGTGGGACTCCGACATCACCATCTCCTGCGGCGGCGCGACCGTGCAGCCCGGCGACATCATCGTCGGCGACAGCGACGGCGTCATCGTCATCCCGCCTGCTCTCGCCGAGCAGATCGCCGACGACACTCTCGCGCAGGAGATCGAGGACGCCTGGATCGCCGAGCAGGTCGCGGCCGGGCAGCCCGTCGACGGGCTGTTCCCGCTCAATGCGGAATGGCGCGCCAGATACGAAGCCGCGACGGGCGCAGGGTCCGACACCGAGTCCCGCTCATGACCACGGTCGCGAACTCGAGCAAATCGGAGCAGGCGTACGTCTGGATCCGTTCACGCATCTCCGGCCACACGTTCGGCCCCGGCTACCGCCTCGTTCTGGGGTCGCTGGCCGAAGAGCTCGGCATGAGCGTCGTGCCGGTGCGCGAAGCCATCCGCCGCCTCGAAGCCGAAGGCCTCGTGACCTTCGAGCGCAACGTCGGCGCCCGCGTCACCCTCGTCGACGAGAGCGAGTACGCGCACACCATGCAGACGCTCGGGCTCGTCGAAGGCGCGGCCACCGCCCTCTCGGCACCGCTGCTCGACTCCGAGACGCTCGATGCGGCCGAGGCGGTCAACGAGCGGATGACGCAGATGCTCGGTCACCTCGATGCGCACGCGTTCACCGAGCTCAACCGGCAGTTCCATTCGCTGCTCTTCGAGCCGTGCCCGAACCCGCATCTGCTCGACCTCGTCCACCGCGGCTGGGCGCGACTGTCCGGCATCCGCGACTCGACGTTCGCCTATGTGCCGGGCCGCGCGCAGCACTCGGTCGAAGAGCACACCCAGATCCTCGAGCTCATCCGAGCGGGTGCCGACCCGCTCGAGATCGAACTCGCCGCCCGCAACCACAGGCTGCGCACGAGGGATGCGTTCCTCGACGCGCTGCACGCCCGTTCTCACCACAACTCAGGAGACGAGTCATGACCGATTCCCGCATCCCCGCCGATCTGCCCGACCACATCCAGCACTACATCGACGGCGCGTTCGTCGACTCGGTCGACGGCGACACGTTCGATGTGCTCGACCCCGTGACCAACAAGACCTACACGACGGCCGCCGCCGGCAAGAAGGCCGACATCGAGCTCGCCGTCGCCGCAGCGAAGCGCGCGTTCGACGAGGGCCCGTGGCCACGGATGCTCCCCCGTGAGCGCTCGCGCGTGCTGCACAGGATCGCCGACCTCGTCGAGTCGCGCGATGCCCGTCTGGCAGAGCTCGAGTCCTACGACTCGGGCCTCCCGATCACCCAGGCCCTCGGCCAGGCCCGCCGCGCCGCCGAGAACTTCCGCTTCTTCGCCGATCTGATCGTCGCGCAGTCCGATGACGCCTTCAAGGTGCCCGGCAAGCAGATGAACTACGTCAACCGCAAGCCGATCGGCGTCGCGGGGCTCATCACGCCGTGGAACACGCCGTTCATGCTCGAGTCATGGAAGCTCGGCCCCGCACTCGCGACCGGCAACACCGTGGTGCTCAAGCCCGCCGAGTTCACACCTCTCTCCGCGTCGCTCTGGGCCGGGATCTTCGAGGAGGCCGGTCTGCCGAAGGGGGTCTTCAACCTCGTGAACGGCCTCGGCGAGGATGCCGGAGACGCGCTCGTGAAGCATCCGGACGTGCCGCTCATCTCGTTCACGGGCGAGAGCTCGACCGGACAGCTGATCTTCGGCAACGCCGCCCCGTTCCTCAAGGGACTCTCGATGGAGCTCGGCGGCAAGTCGCCCGCCGTCGTCTTCGCCGACGCCGACCTCGAAGCGGCTGTCGACGCCACGATCTTCGGTGTCTTCTCGCTCAACGGCGAGCGCTGCACCGCAGGATCCCGCATCCTCGTCGAGCGCTCGATCTACGAGGAGTTCGTCGAGAAGTACGCCGCGCAGGCGAAGCGCGTCAAGGTCGGCTACCCGCACGACCCCGCGACCGAGGTCGGCGCCCTCGTGCACCCCGAGCACTACGACAAGGTGATGAGCTACGTCGAGATCGGCAAGACCGAGGGTCGGCTCGTCGCCGGTGGAGGACGCCCCGACGGGTTCGACGAGGGCAACTTCGTCGCACCGACCGTGTTCGCCGACGTCTCGCCCGACGCCCGCATCTTCCAGGAGGAGATCTTCGGCCCGGTCGTCGCGATCACGCCGTTCGACTCCGACGATGAGGCGCTGGCCCTCGCGAACAACACGAAGTACGGCCTCGCCGCCTACATCTGGACGAACGATCTGAAGCGCGCGCACAACTTCGCGCAGTCGGTCGAGGCCGGCATGGTGTGGCTGAACAGCAACAACGTGCGCGACCTGCGCACCCCGTTCGGCGGCGTCAAGGCCTCGGGCCTCGGCCACGAGGGCGGCTACCGGTCGATCGACTTCTACACCGACCAGCAGAGCGTGCACATCACGCTCGGCGGCGCTCACAATCCGACCTTCGGCAAGAACTGATCAAGGACCCTGACATGACCGACAAGACTGCGAAGACGCTGACCTCATCGGGCTACTACGTGAGCCAGGAGGCTCCGATCCAGACCGACAACCCCATCGCGACGCCCGAGAGCACGCCGCCGGATGTGCTCCGTTGCGCCTACATGGAACTGGTCGTGACCGACCTCGCCGCCTCGCGGGTGTTCTATGTCGACGTCCTGGGCCTGTACGTCACCGAGGAGGACGACGAGGCGATCTACCTCCGCTCGACGGAGGAGTTCATCCACCACAATCTCGTGCTGCGCAAGGGCCCGATCGCCGCAGTCGCCGCGTTCTCCTACCGCGTCCGCGACGCCTCCGACCTCGACCGGGCCGTCGCGTTCTATGCCGAGCTCGGCTGTGACGTGCGCCGCAACCCCGACGGCTTCGTCAAGGGCGTCGGCGACTCGGTGCGCGTGGTCGACCCGCTCGGCTTCCCGATCGAGTTCTTCCACCAGTCCGACCACGTCGAGCGGATGTCGTGGCGCTACGACCTGCACATCCCAGGCGAGCTCGTGCGTCTCGACCACTTCAACCAGGTCACCCCCGACGTCCCCCGTGCGGTCAAGTTCATGCAGGATCTGGGCTTCCGCGTCACGGAGGACATCCAGGACGACGAGGGCACCGTCTACGCGGCGTGGATGCGCCGCAAGCCGACCGTGCACGACACGGCGATGACCGGCGGCGACGGACCGCGCATGCACCACGTGTGCTTCGCGACCCACGAGAAGCACAACATCCTCGCGATATGCGACAAGCTCGGAGCCCTGCGCCGCTCCGACGCCATCGAGCGCGGCCCCGGCCGCCACGGCGTCTCGAACGCGTTCTACCTGTACCTGCGCGACCCCGACGGCCACCGCGTCGAGGTGTACACGCAGGACTACTACACCGGCGACCCCGACAACCCCGTCATCACGTGGGACGTGCATGACAACCAGCGTCGGGACTGGTGGGGCAACCCGGTCGTGCCCTCCTGGTACACCGAGGCCTCGCTCGTGCTCGACCTCGACGGCAACCCCCAGCCCGTCGTGGCTCGCACCGACGACTCCGAGATGGCCGTGACGATCGGGGCGGACGGGTTCTCGTACACCCGCCCGGACGACGACAAGGACATGCCCGAGTACAAGCAGGGCGAGTACAAGCTCGGTCACCAGCTCTGAGACGCTCCGTGCCCCGCTCGTCGAGCGGGGCACGGAGCACCGAGACGAAACGCACCCACAGGAAGCAGGAACCGATGCTGTCAGCAGACACCGTCGCGCAGATCGCCGCGGAACTGGCCGAGGCCGACCGGAACCACGCGGTGATCCGGCGCATCACGGCGCGCCACCCCGAGGCCAGCGTCGAGGACTCGTATGCGATCCAGGGCGTGTGGCGCGATTCGCAGATCGCCGCAGGGCGTCGTCTCGTCGGTCGCAAGATCGGGCTGACGTCGAAGGCGATGCAGCAGGCCACGGGCATCACCGAGCCCGACTACGGCGTGATGTTCGACGACACCGTCTACGAGTCCGGCGCCGAGATCCCGGTCGACCACTTCTCGAACGTGCGCATCGAGGTCGAGCTCGCGTTCGTGCTCAAGCATCCGCTCGAGGGTCCTGACTGCACGCTCGAGGACGCACTCGCGGCGATCGACTACGCGGTTCCGGCGCTCGAGGTGCTGAACTCGCACATCGAGCTCGAGGGCCGGACGATCGTCGACACGATCAGCGACAACGCCGCGTACGGCGCGATGGTCCTCGGCACGGTGCGCAAACGCCCGGACGAGATCGACCTGCGCTGGGTGCCCGGGGTGCTGTCACGCAACGGCGAGATCGAGGAGACCGGCGTCGCGGCCGGTGTGCTCGGTCATCCGGCGACAGGTGTGGCGTGGCTCGCGAACAAGTTCCACCAGCACGGCGCGCGGCTCGAGGCCGGGGAGATCATCCTGGCAGGATCGTTCACACGCCCGATGTGGGTGTCGCGCGGCGACGAGGTGCTGTGCGACTACGGACCGATGGGAACGATCGCATGCCGCTTCATCTGAACCCCTCCTTCCGCGAGCATCTCGCCGCCTCCGACCGATCGCTCGTCGGGATGTGGGCGTGCTCGGGCAGCCCGCTCGTCACCGAGGTCGCCGCCGGATCCGGTCTCGACTGGCTGCTCATCGACATGGAGCACTCGGCCAACACGCTCGAGTCCACTCTGCTGCAGCTGCAGGTCGCGGCCGCCTACCCCATCGTCCCCGTCGTGCGCGTCCCGTTGAACGATGCCGTCGCGATCAAGCAGGTCCTCGACCTCGGTGCGCAGAACATCATCGTCCCGATGGTGTCGTCTGCCGATGAAGCGCACGCCGCGGTCGCCGCGACGCGCTACCCGCCGCACGGTGTGCGCGGAGTCGGCAGCGCGCTCGCCCGCAGCGCCCGCTGGAACCGCGTCGACGGCTACCTGCAGGATTCGGCACGGCACACCTCGCTGACCGTGCAGATCGAGACGAGGGCCGGAGTCGACGCCGCCGCCGAGATCGCGTCGGTCGACGGCGTGGATGCGGTGTTCGTCGGCCCGTCCGACCTCTCGGCATCGATGGGGCTCCTCGGCCAGCAGACGCACCCTGATGTCGTCGGCGCGGTCGAGCGGGTCTTCGCTGCAGTCAAGGGCGCGGGCACTCCCGTGGGCGTGAACGCCTTCGACCCCGCCACCGCCGATTCGTACATCGCAGCCGGCGCCGATTTCGTGGCCGTCGGCGCCGACGTGGCGATGCTCGCACGAGCATCCGAGGCTCTCGCCGCGCGCTTCATCCCGGCCTCCGACGACGCCGCCCGCGCCAGCTACTGACGCCGACCGCCCGGCCAGGGGCGTGGCAGGATTGACGGATGCAGAGAAGCGAGGCGCCGTCATGATCCGCGCCCTCGCCGCGATGCAGGACCGCGGATTCCGCTGGTTCTTCCTCGCCCGAGCCATCACCCTGATCGCCGGCTCGATGTCGTCGATCGCTCTCGCCTTCGCGGTGCTGGAGATCGACAACGATGCGCGATCGCTGTCGCTCGTGCTGGCTGCCTTCACGGTCAGCAACATCGTGTTCCTGCTGTTCGGCGGGGTGATAGCCGACCGGCTCCCGCGCGCGCTGATCATCCAGTCCTGCTACGTCATCGACATCATCACGGTCGGGGTCATGGCCGCGCTGCTGTTCACCGGCACGGCCACGGTTCCGCTGCTGGCGCTGCTCTCCGTCGTCAACGGCGCATCGACCGCGTTCGTGCTGCCGGCGATGCAGGGCATCATCCCGCAGCTGACCTCTGCTGAGCACCTGCAGCAGGCCAACGCCATGCTCTCGTTCGTGCGCTCGGCGACGACGATCGGCGGGCCGATCATCGCGGGCATCGTGGTCGCCACCGCAGGGCCCGCCTGGGCGATGGTCGTGCAGGCGATCGGATGGGTCATCGCGATCCCCGTTCTCGCGATGGTGCGGCTGCCGCCACCCGATCACGGCGGCGGGACCACGATGTTCCACGACCTCCGCGTCGGCTGGCAGGAGTTCTGGAGCCGCACGTGGCTCTGGGTCATCGTGATCGCGTTCATGGTGATGAACGCGATCCACATCGGGGCGTGGGGTGTCGTCGGCCCGTACATCGCGAAGAACGACGAGCGACTCGGCATCGCGGGCTGGGGGTGGGTCGTCAGCGCCGAAGGCGTCGGCATCCTGCTGATGACCCTCATCCTGATGTGGCTGCCCCTGAAGCGACCGCTGCGCTACGGGATGATCGGCATGGCCGCGTTCGCGATTCCCCTGACCGTTCTCGGGGTGCACCCGGCCGTGGTCCTCCTGGCGATCGCCGCGTTCATCGCGGGTGCCGGCGTCGAGCTCTTCAGCACCGGCTGGAATCTCGCGATGATGGAGAACATCCCCGGAGACAAGCTCTCGCGCGTCTCGAGCTACGACATGCTCGGCAGCTACGTCGTGATGCCGATCGGCACTCTCGTGTACGGCTGGCTGATCACCCACAGCGACGTCGAGACGGTGCTCGTCACCTCGGCGATCCTCTATGCGTCGATCGCCGTCGCAACGCTGATCGTGCCCAGCGTGTGGCGCATGGGTCGGCCGGCAGGTGCCCTCTCCGCACAGGAGAAGTTGGCGGATTCATAGCAATCCGGGCGAGACTGTGGGCATGACCTTCGCCGCGCTCCAGCCGCTCGCAGACCGTGCTGCACTGTTCTCCGCCCTCCGTCAGGATTCCCTGGCCACCGCCCTCGAGGACCTCGGCGACAACCGCTGGGATGCCGACATGGCCGCCGGAACGCTGACCTTCACGTCGAACGCCGACTCCGCGCGCCAGCTCGTCGCCCGCGCCCACCTCGTCGCGACGATCGCTCCGGGGCCGCGATCGCTGCTCTGGGCGTGGGCGCACCCGCAGGGCGACCCTGCCGGCGTCGCAGCCCAGCTCCGCGACTACGGCGTCCAGCACGGCATCGTCGAGCTGAGCGAGACCGAGCTCCCCTTCCCCGCCGACGCCGCGGGCGACGCCGAGTGGATCGCCGCCGCCGCCCACACCGTCGGCACGGTGGCCGTCGAGCTCACCGGCCGCGCCCCCTACTACCTGGCTCCGGTGGGCGGTGGCACCTACGCGGTGTTCCTGCTCGATGCACCGCTCCCGCCGCTCACGGTCGCCTCCGCCGCGATCGTCCTCCCTCGCATCCTCTCGACCGTGGCTCTGCCCGACGCCCGCACGGCCGTGTGGGATGCCGCGCGCCTCGCCGGGTGGAACCTCACCTGGGCCGACGAGGCCTTCTCGGGCGCCACGGTCGCCGATGCGACAGGAACCGCGACGTTCCGCTTCGACGAGCAGGCGCGCATCACGAACATCGAGAGCAGCCTGCACCCGCAGGCCTGACCCCCCGCGAGAACAGCGCGTCAGCGACCCAGTCGCTGGCGCGCTGTCTTCGTCCCGGAGCCGACCGGCGCATGCGCCGTGGCCGCCGCCAGCCCGAATGCCGGCATGTCGACGTACACCGCCTCGAGGTCGGCGACGGGCACCTGGTAGGTCTCATGCCAGACGCCCACGCTTCCCGTGCCCTGCAGCGTCCGCATGAAGTCCCGCCAGGGCTGCAGATGCGGCGCATCGCGGTCGGCCGCGAATCGCTGCAGGTGCTCCGGACTCTCCCAGTACGACAGCAGGATCGTCGTGCGCCCGAACCAGCTGTGCGCACCGAGCATCCCCGCATCCGGATGGGTCGCGAGGTGCTGCAGCATCGGCGGCATCTTGCTGGCGGTCCACCACACCTTGCCGAGCTGCCACCAGCGGTTGGCACGCATCCCGATGAGGAAGACCGTGACATCCGGTCGGTCGGGGGCGGCGGTGAATCGACCGGGGAAGACCTGCTGAGCCATGAGCCACTCCTTGGAACGTCGTTATGTAACTGCGTTATGCAACAACGTTACGATAGGATCGATCGCATGGCAAGACCTCCTCTGTATGACGACGCTCTGCGCGATCGTCTGCTCGCCGCGACAGCCGAGATGGTCGACGACAAGGGGCCCGAGCGGATCAGCCTGCGCGATATCGCACAGAACGCCGGCACGTCGACCTCGGCCGTCTACGCCCTGTTCGGTGGCAAGGCCGAGCTGCTCGTCTCCGTCATCGAGCACGGCTTCGCGTCGTTCGGTGAGGCGCAGGCTGCGGCCGAGTCCGAGGGGCTGCGCGCGCTCGGACTCGCCTATCGGTCATGGGCGATGGCCAACCCTGCGCTCTACCGCCTGATGTTCGGCGGGGGCGTGGCGACCGAGGACTGCCGACCCGACGAGGCGACCATGAGCACGGCGATGGCTCCGCTGATGCGCGCACTCGCGGCACGCGTCGACGAGCCGGACGTCCCGACCGCCGCCCTCACCGTCTGGGCACAGGTGCACGGCGCTGTGAGCCTCGAGCTCGCCGGTGTGACTCCCCCGCTGGTTCCGTGGGACTCGGTCTACGGCGCGGTGGTGGATGCGGTCGAACGCGCCTTTCCTGCACGCTGATCCGTCTGCGCCATCGGAGATGCCGCGGCACCCGAGAGTGTGGAATTCTGGTCAAATGAAGAACGGAATCGTCCGATTCGCCGCGCTCTACGTGTTCAACGTGGCGGTCCTGCTGCTCATCGGCCTGCTGTCCGCCGGGGTCTCGGTCGGATTCAACGCGCTCTGGGCCGCGGTCGTCCTCACCCTTGCGGCGCTCTTCGTGAAGCCGCTGCTCACCGGCGCGTTCCGCAAGGCCGCGGCCAAGTCCGCCGCCGACCGCACGAAGACCGGAGAGAAGGTCGTGCAGTACGTCCTCGTCTACCTCGTCGAGCTCATCATCTGGGTGGCCGTCGTGTGGCTGAGCGGCGTCCGAGCCTCCGGATTCTGGAGCTACGCGCTTCCCCCGCTCTTCCTGCTGTTCGGCTGGATGATCTACGACCAGGTCGACGACAGGCTCCGCGCGAAGGCGAGTGACCTGTACGACGTCGTGCAGGCGAAGGTCTCGGGTTCCGGAAAGAGGTCCGCGCCTGCCTCCACCGCCGCGCCCGCTTCCACGGCACCCTCCGCGGAGTCACCCGCCACCGCCGACGCGCGCGCGGAACTCTCCGACGGGCTGACCCCCGAACAGCGTCGGATGCTCGACGAACTGGGTTGACCGCCCTATCGGATCCTCGGCATCCGCGCCGCCTCGCAGGTATGCAGAGAGGTCGCAGGGATCGGTGGATTCCCTGTGACCTCTCTGGTGTCCTGGGGCTGCTCCGATCTTCTGGAGCTCCGAGACCGCCCAGCGACTCAGACGAGCCGCTCGGCCGCCTCCACGACGTTGGTCATGAGAAGCGCGACCGTCATCGGGCCGACGCCGCCGGGGTTGGGCGAGACCCAGCCCGCGACCTCCGCGACATCGGGATGCACGTCTCCGAAGACCAGGTTCTTGCCCGTCTCGGGGTCGACCTCGCGCGTCACCCCCACGTCGAGCACGGCGGCTCCCGGCTTGACGTCCTCGGCGCGGATGAGGTGCTTCACGCCGGCTGCGGCGACGATCACATCGGCCTCCCGCAGGTAGCGCGGCATGTCGACCGTGCCGGTGTGCGTGAGCGTGACCGTCGCGTTCAGGTCACGCCTCGTCAGCAGCAACCCGATCGAACGACCGATGGTCACCCCGCGTCCGACGACCACGACGTGCTTGCCCGTGAGGTCGTAGTCGTTGCGCAGCAGCAGCTCGATCACACCGCGCGGCGTGCACGGCAGCGGGGTGTGGATCGGGTTGTTGACGTTGAGCACGAGCCTGCCGAGGTTGGTCGGGTGCAGACCGTCGGCATCCTTCGCGGGGTCGATCCGCTCGAGGATCGCATCCGTGTCGATGTGCTTCGGCAGCGGCAGCTGCACGATGTACCCGTGGCACTCCGGGTCGGCATTGAGCTCGTCGATCAGCGCTTCGACGTCGGCCTGGGTGGCGTCGGCCGGCAGCTCGCGCTGGATCGAGTTCATTCCGATCGCCTCGGACTGACGGTGCTTCATGCCGACGTAGAGCTGGGATGCCGGGTCGGCGCCGACGAGCACTGTCGCGATGCCCGGGACGATGCCCTTCGCCTTCAGCGCGGCGACCCGCTCGGTCAGCTCGGCCTTGATCGCGGCCGACGCCGCCTTGCCGTCGAGGATCTTCGCGGTCACTGCTGCAGGTCCGGGTAGAGCGGGAAGACGGCGGCGAGCGCGTCGACACGAGCACGGAGCGCCTCGACGTCGGCCCCGGGCAGCAGCGCGAGAGCGATCACATCGGCGACCTCGGTGAACTCGGCGTCGCCGAAACCGCGGGTCGCGAGTGCCGGAGTTCCGATGCGCAGGCCCGAGGTGACCATCGGCGGACGAGGGTCGTTGGGCACCGCGTTGCGGTTCACCGTGATGTGGATGTCGTGCAGCAGGTCTTCGGCCTGCTTACCGTCGATCTCCGCCTCACGAAGGTCGACCAGCACCAGGTGCACGTCGGTGCCGCCGGAGCGCACTCCGATGCCGGCATCCTTCACATCCTGCTGCGACAGACGCTCGGCGAGGATCGCTGCTCCGCGCAGCGTGCGCTCCTGGCGTTCCTTGAACTCGGAGGTGCCTGCGAGCTTGAACGCGGTCGCCTTGGCGGCGATCACGTGCATGAGCGGGCCGCCCTGCTGTCCGGGGAAGACTGCCGTGTTGATCTTCTTCGCGATCTCGGGGTCGTTCGTCAGGATGAAGCCCGAACGGGGTCCGCCGATGGTCTTGTGCACGGTCGAGGAGACGACATGTGCGTGCGGCACCGGGTTCGGGTGCAGGCCTGCGGCGACGAGGCCGGCGAAGTGCGCCATGTCGACCCAGAGCAGGGCGCCGACCTCGTCGGCGATCGCACGGAAGGCGGCGAAGTCGAGAGTGCGGGGGTAGGCCGACCACCCGGCGATGATGACCTTGGGCTTGTGCTCGACCGCGAGGCGACGCACCTCGTCCATGTCGATCGTCGAGGTCTCGGGGTCCACTCCGTAGGCGACGATGTCGTAGAGGCGGCCCGAGAAGTTGATCTTCATGCCGTGCGTCAGATGACCGCCCTGGTCGAGAGCGAGGCCGAGCAGTGTGTCGCCGGGGCGGGCGATCGCGTGCAGCACGGCGGCGTTGGCCGATGCTCCCGAGTGCGGCTGGACGTTGGCGAACTCCGAGCCGAAGAGGTCCTTGGCACGCTGGATCGCCAGCGACTCGGCGACGTCGACCTCTTCGCAGCCGCCGTAGTAGCGGCGTCCGGGGTACCCCTCGGCGTACTTGTTGGTGAGCACCGAACCCTGCGCCTGAAGCACAGAGACGGGGACGAAGTTCTCGGATGCGATCATCTCGAGGAACGTCTGCTGACGCTTCAGCTCGCGGTCGAGAACCTGTGCGATCTCGGGGTCGACCTCGGCGAGCGGGGCGTTGAAGTAACGATCGGTCATGACTTGCTCCTCTGACGACGGATTCGAAGGGGTATACCTATCGGCCCAGGCGCGCGGTCGAATTCCGTGGTCAGTCGCTCCCCGGTGGTAGTCCACCCAGACGCCAGTCGCGACGTGAGAAAGCATAGCGGATTTCCCTGTGCTGCCGACTCGGCGCAGGGTAGGTTTTGTTCATGGTCCTTCCCCATTCCATGCCCCTTGTTCCCCTCCCCTCCTCCGCCGTCGCCGGCGACGGTCGGTGGCCCGTCTCCGAGAACACGCGAGTCATCGGCGACTCGCCGGCCGCGCGGCAGCTGATCGATGCCGCAGAGCGGCGCAGCGGCATCCGCTTCTCCCACTCCACGGACACGACAGACCCGACCTCGGCGATCGTGCTTCGCGTCGACCCCGCCGTCGCCCCCGAGGGCTACACGCTCAGGGTCGCCGACTCCGTCGAGGTCGTCGGCGGCGACGAGGCAGGACTCTTCTACGGGGTGCAGACTCTGCTGCAGCTGCTCCGAGACGGCGACGAGGGGTGGGCGCTGCTGCGCGCCGAGATCACGGACGCGCCGCGATTCGAGCGGCGCGGCGTGATGCTCGACGTGACACGGCACTTCTTCGACGTCGCCGAGGTCAAGAAGTTCATCCACAGCACCAGCGCTCTGAAGTTCAACCATCTGCACCTGCACCTCAGCGACGACCAGGGCTGGCGCATCCAGATCGACTCATGGCCCAAGCTCACCGAACTCGCGTCATCGACCGCATCGCTCGGCGATCCCGGAGGTTTCTACACGAAGGACGACTATCGCGAGATCGTGGCCTACGCGGCCGAGCGGCACATGCTCGTCATCCCCGAGATCGACCTTCCCGGCCACACGCACGCCATCGGCGTCGCGTATCCCGGGCTCGTCGAGGACCCGGTCATGAACGACAGCCTGATCGCCGAATCGGCGCGCCTCGGTCAGCCGCTCCCCGTGGCCGGCGAGCCCTACCTCGGGTGGGGCGTCGGACACTCGAGCGTCCGCATCCACGAGGAGCGCACGTACGAGTTCGTGCGCGACGTGGTGCGGGAGCTCGCCGAGATGACACCCGGTCCGTTCATCCACATCGGCGGAGACGAGTCGCTCGGCACCCCGCAGGCCGATTTCGATCACTTCGTCGAGCGCGCGACCGCGATCGTCTTCGAGGAGGGCAAGATCCCCCTGGCGTGGCACGAGGTCGGCGCGGCGAAGGACATCGCCGAGGGCACGATCGGCCAGTACTGGGGCAAGACCACGCCCGAGGGATCGCATGCCGCGGAGGCCGCGCACTTCGTCGAGCGCGGCGGCGCGCTCATCATGTCGACCGCCGACGTCGCCTACCTCGACATGAAGTACTCCGCGGACTTCCCGCTCGGATTGACCTGGGCCGCGATCATCGACGTCCGCACGGCCTACGAATGGGAACCGACCGCGGCGCTCGACGTGCCTGAGGCTGCGATCCTCGGCATCGAGGCTCCGTTGTGGAGCGAGACGACCCGCAGCCTCAGCGATGTCGAGCAGCTCGTGTTCCCACGGGCTGCCGCCCACGCCGAGGTCGCCTGGTCGCCACAGCGCGCGTCCGGCCGCGACTGGGAGTCGTTCCGCGAACGGCTCGGCGGGCTGGCCCCGCTGTGGAAGGCTGAAGGCGTCGATTTCCACCCCGCAGCCGAGATTCCCTGGAGCGAACGATGACCACCGATTCCGCAGCGACAGGATCGCTCATCATCCACTCCGCCCGACTGATCGACCACGGCGCCGAGGTCGCAGACTCCTGGGTGCGGATCGAAGACGGCCGGGTCGTCGCCGTCGGAACCGGACAGTCGTGGAGCAGGGCAGACGAGGTCGTCGATGCGACCGTCGTCGCCGGACCGGATGCCGTGCTCACGCCCGGCTTCATCGACATCCACTGCCACGGCGGCGCGGGCGCCTCATTCGACGACGGCGCGGAGGCGATCCGCAAGGCTCGTGCTCTGCACCGTTCGCACGGCACCACGAGATCGGTGATCTCGCTCGTCACGGCGCCGGTCGACGCCCTCGCGCAGCGCGTCGCCGAGATCGCCGACCTGATGGAGACGGATGCCGACATCCTCGGCTCGCATCTGGAGGGACCGTTCCTCGACCCTGCGCACCACGGAGCACATGAGCCGACGTTGCTGCTGGCTCCGGCGCGCGACGATGTCGCTCGACTGCTCGATGCCGGCCGCGGCACGATCCGGCAGGTGACGATCGCGCCCGAGCTGCCCGGTGGCCTCGACGCGATCCGGCTGATCGTCGATGCCGGCGCTGTCGCTGCGGTGGGGCACACGAGCGCGGATGCCGAGACAGCGGTCGCCGCGTTCGACTCAGGCGCGACCGTGCTGACACACGCATTCAACGCCATGCCCGGCATCCACCATCGCGCGCCAGGGCCGGTGCTGGCCGCGGCCGGCGACCGCCGCGTGGTGCTCGAGGTGATCGCCGACGGCGTTCACCTCGATCCGCACGTGATCAAGCTCGTGTTCGACTCGGCACCCGGCCGCGTGGCGCTCGTCACCGACGCCATGGCTGCCGCGGGCAGTGCCGACGGCCACTACGACCTGGGCGCCGTGAGCGTCACGGTCGAAGACGGCATAGCGCGCGCGGACGACACCGGCTCGATCGCCGGATCGACCCTCACCCAGGACGACGCGCTGCGCCGGGCGGTCGCTGCGGGGGCACCGCTCACGGAGGCCGTGCGCGCACTCACGGAGACTCCGGCGGCCGCCATCGGATACGGTGACCGACTCGGCCGCCTCGCGGTCGGGTACCTCGGTGACGCCGTGCTCATGGATGCGCAGCTGCAGGTCGTGCGCGTGTGGGTGGGCGATCGCCCGTAGTCGGATGTCGCGCGCGTGATGCCGAGCGACCCGATGTCGCGCGGTCCGACGCCGCGAGCGAATCCAAGTGCAGAGATGCTCTGCCGCCACGCCGCCGAAGTGGGTGAAGGGCCGCCGTTCCCCAGATCGGCGGCCCTGTCACATTTCCCTCCCCTGCGCGAGAGCTGGCGGGCCGAGCGCTCCTCCCCCGAGGTGCCCGACCCGCCATGCCGGTGCACTTACCCCTTGCACCAGCGCCTGAGCTCCGCCCCCCGGTGGAGCCCCATGGCTGTCTCACCTGATGAGACGAAGGCGATGCCGATTCATTACGCGGTTCCCCGGATCTTTTTTTGAGGTTGTTCTCAAGAATCGATCGATCTGGGCGTGACCAGGGCTTTATCGGGGCGGGCAGTTCGCGGCCAGTTTCTCGGAAGGGGTGGCAAGCCTGGGAGATTGGAGAGAGAATGGGAGACGGCGCGTGATGAAAATGGGGTTCACGCGTCTCTTCATGTGGAGGCGCACTCGCGCTCCACGACAGATGGATGACATGGATCAGGACAGCACTTCGCACGAGGAAACGATCGCCGACGCCGATCTCGTCCTGCGCACCCGCTCGGGTGACGCAGCGGCCTTCGGCGAACTCTGGAGGCGGCACTACCCCTCCGGCATGTCCGTCGCCCGGTCGATCACGTCGTCGATCGACCCGGACGATCTCGTGCAGGAGTCCTACACCCGCATCTATCAGGCGATCGTCAAGGGCGGCGGACCCAACGGCTCGTTCCGCGCGTATCTGTTCACGAGCATCCGCAACACCGCCGCGGCCTGGGGCCGCTCTCGCCGCGAGTCGGCCATCGACGAGCTCGACAGCGTGGCCGACCCCGACAGCACCGACCAGGCGGCCAACGAGGCCCTCGATCGCAGCCTGACCGCGCAGGCGTTCCGCAGCCTTCCCTCCCGTTGGCAGGAGGTGCTCTGGTACACCGAGATCGAGCAGATGAAGCCGCAGGAGGCGGCGACCCTGCTCGGCATGAAGGCGGGCGCCGTCTCGCAGCTCGCGTTCCGCGCGCGCGAAGGGCTTCGCGAAGCATGGATCCAGGCCCATCTCCGCAGCGCAGCCGCGGGCTCCGACTGCCAGTGGACCATCGAGCATCTGGGCGCCTACTCGCGCGGCAACCTCAGCAATCGAGACCACAACCGTCTCGAGCAGCACCTCGAAGAGTGCGCACGCTGCATGATCGTCGCCGCCGAGGCCAAGGACGTGTCGAAGCGGCTGGCGCTCGTGCTGCTCCCGCTCGTCCTCGGCATCACGGGTTCCGCAGGTTATCTCGCCACGCTGCAGGGCGGCGGCACCCCGATCGTCGCGCTCGCGGCCATGCCTTCGGGAATCACCGAGGGCGCGGTCGTCGTCGCGGGAGGCGCGACAGCGGCGCCCTCGAGCGGTGCAGCAGGCGGCGGCACGACGGGCGGTGGCGGTGCAGCAGGCGGCGGGGCAGCAGGCGGCGGTGCAGCAGGCGGCGGAGCCGGTGGTGCGACCAGCGGCGGCATCTTCAGCGGTGTCGGCGCGCTCGTGGGCGCTGGCTCAGCCGCTCTCGTGGTCGCGGGTGTCGTAGCGGCTGCCACCATCATCCCGAGCCTCACCGGCGCGTCACCAGCGGCATCGCTGCCCAGTGCCGGCGACAGCGACTCCTCGTCGATCAGTGCCGATGTCGGACCCGACGAATCGATGTCCGACGAGAAGACGCCGATCGTCGACGATGCGGAGACCGAACCCGAACCGGTCACGCCGCCGGTCGAGGCGCCCGTCACCCCTGAGCCAGCCGAGGACATCGCGCCCGCTATCGTCGCGCCGTCGGCTCCGGTCGAGACATCGAAGCCGGCTCCGGAAGAGGATGTCCCCGGAGAAGAGACTCCCGGTGAAGAGAACCCCGGCGGCGAAACCCCCGGAGAAGAGAACCCCGGCGGCGAAACCCCCGGAGAAGAGAACCCCGGCGGCGAAACCCCCGGAGAAGAAAACCCCGGCGGCGAAACCCCCGGAGAAGAAAACCCCGGCGGCGAAACCCCCGGAGAAGAGAACCCCGGCGGCGAAACCCCCGGAGAAGAGAACCCTGGCGAACCGGCGGTCCCGACGACCCCGATCGTGGTCAGCCTCGCCGAGATGTGTCTCGACGCTCGAGCCATCACCTATGTGACCCTGAACGTGTCCGGTGAAGCGGGCGCCGACATCGAGGCCCTGCTCGGTGGCAGTCACGGTGGTGCCGACAGTACATCGCTGAGTGACGCCGGAACCGGCACGGTCGAGCTGCGACCCGGACTCGTGCAGATCTTCCTCGGCGCGACCGTCGAGATCCACTATGCGACAGAGGCCGGTCCGGTCCTGCCGGTCACCACCAGCCTCTCGGCGCTCGGGGTGACCCTCGAATCCGTCCTGCTCGCGCCTGCCTGCGGTGCGCCAGCCGAAGATCCCGTCGAGGACGCGCCGGCGGTCCCGACCCCGGACGACACGGTCGTGCCTGCACCGGAGCCGACGGACGAGGCCGCCCCCGCTGCACCCGACGAGGCCGCCCCCGCAGCTCCCGTCGAGGCTCCCGACGCGGAGCTCGCTCCCGAGACTCCGGCTCCCGAACCGGTCGCGCCCGTCGAGCCCTCCGCTCCGGTGGAGACGGCTCCTCCGGCCGAGCCGGCGGTCGAAGAAGAGACCGCTCCCGTCGACGAGACTGCACCCGCAGTCGATGAGGCCGTCCCCGCCGCAGACGAGGCCGTCCCCGCGCTCTGACCCGCCATCTGCGGCGAATAGACTGGATCCATGTCCCAGGATCCCGCCTCCGTCCCCGGCGTCGACCGCCCGAACATCACCGCCCTCGACATCGTCCGATCGGTGGTCCTGATCGTCGCCGTGGGCACGCTCGCGCTGTGGGGATTCGCCCTGTGGCCGTTCCCGTGGAACGTCGTCATCGGCATCGGTGCTCCCCTCGTCGTGATCCTGGTCTGGGCTCTCTTCCTCTCCCCGCGTCCCGTGCTGCGCCTGCACCCGTTCCTGCGGGTCGTCGTCGAGCTGTTGATCTACGTCGGGGTCACGATCGCGTGGTGGCTGATGGATCAGCCGATCATCGGCACCGCATTCGCCGTGGTCGCAGTCGGCGCCGGAGTGGTGAGCGGGCGGCGTCGCATCCGATGAGCGCTCTCGACCAGCTCGTCGCCGCACTCGGCGACATCGTCGACACCGATGCCGCGATCCTCGAAGAAGCCCGCGCCGACCGGTCAGGGCACGCAGCGCCAGGTCAGCCCCTCGCGGTCGTGCATGCCGAGACCGTCGAACACGTCCAGACCGTGATGCGCATAGCCACCCGCACGGCCACGCCCGTCGTGGTGCGCGGGGCCGGCACCGGTCTCGCCGGTGCCGCGAACGGCGGCGAGGGAGAGATCGTGCTCTCCACCCGCCGTATGACCGCGATCCGCGAGATCCGCGCCGATGACCTGCTCGCCGTCGTCGAACCCGGCATCCTCAACTCCGACCTCAACGACGTCCTCGCAGAGCACGGACTCTGGTGGGCCCCCGACCCCGCCAGCCGGGCGATCTCGACCGTCGGCGGCAACATCGCCACTGGAGCAGGCGGGCTGCTCTGCGCGAAGTACGGCGTCGTGAAGGACGCCGTCCTCGGGGTAGACCTGGTGCTCGCGGACGGCCGCCTGATGCGCCTCGGTCACCGCAGCGTCAAGGGCGTGACGGGGCTCGACCTCACCTCGCTCGTGATCGGCTCGGAAGGCACTCTCGGCGTGGTCGTCGGCGCCACGCTGAAGCTGCGCCGACTCGTCGAGGGAACCACCTGCACGGTGACGGCGATCTTCCCCGACGTGCGCACAGCGGCATCCGCATCCGCCGCGGTCACCGCGTCCGGTGTGCAGCCGGCGATCATGGAGCTGATGGACTCGGCGAGCCTCGCGGCTGTCGCCGCCCTGCTGGAGCTGCCCTCCCCCGCCGCCGGAAGCGCGCAGCTGACGATCCAGACGGATGGCCCGGCCGCCGTCGCCGAGGCGACGACGATCGCCGAGATCCTGACTTCTCACCGCGGTGTGACTCAGGTCTCGCACGACCGCGACGAAGGCGAGCGCCTGCTGGCGATACGTCGCGCCATGCACCCTGCGATGTCCGCTCTCGGCACGACCCTCATCGAGGACGTGTCGGTGCCGCGCAGTGCGATGCCCGCGATGTTCGACGAGATCGCCCGTATCGAGAAGGCCTACTCGATGACCATCCCCACGGTGGCGCACGCGGGAGACGGAAACCTGCACCCGAACTTCATCTTCGAGGGCGCCGAGCCACCCGCTGAGGTCTGGGCCGCCGCAGACGAGCTGTTCCGGGCCGCGATCGCCCTCGGTGGCACGCTGACCGGCGAGCACGGGATCGGAACCCTGAAGAGCCGCTGGCTGGCCGACGAGCTCGGAGACGACCAGTGGGAGCTGCAGCGTCAGATCACCCGGGTGTTCGACCCGCTCGGCATCCTCAACCCCGGCAAGGTGTTCGCACCCGATGCCTGACATCCACGTCAGCGCGGCGGTCATCGTCGACGACACCGGCCGGGTGCTGGTGGTCCGCAAGCAGGGCACGACGCGCTTCATGCAGCCCGGCGGCAAACCGGAGCCCGGCGAGACGCCGTCGCAGACGCTGATCCGCGAATTGCACGAAGAGCTCGGCCTGCGACTCGACGAGGCCGACCTCGAGCCCCTCGGCACGTTCGTCTCCGAGGCGGCGAACGAGCCGGGTCACCGGGTCGTGGCCGAAGCGTTCTCGGTGTCCATCGCCGCCGCCGAGGTGGTGGTGCAGGCCGAGCTCGCCGAGCTGCGGTGGATCACCCCCGCCGACGCCGAGACGCTGCCGCTCGCGCCGCTCAGCGTCGAGCACCTGCTGCCGCTCGCGTGGCCCGCGACGCGGGCCTGAGGGCCGATCGGATCAGATGCCCTGCCAGCTCGGCTTGTTGGCGTAGGTGTAGCGGTAGTAGTCGGAGAGCTTGAGGCGCGACGCGGCGGCTTCGTCGACCACGACGGTGGCGTGCGGATGCAGTTGGATTGCCGAACCGGGGAGGATGGCCGACAGCGGCCCCTCGACGGCGTCCGCGACCGCCTGAGCCTTGCCCTCGCCGAAGGCGAGCAGCACGAGGTGACGCGCACGAAGGATCGTTCCCAGACCCTGCGTGATGCAGTGCTTCGGCACGTCGTCGATCGAGTCGAAGAAGCGCGCGTTGTCTTCGCGCGTCTGCACGGTGAGTGTCTTGACGCGTGTCCGCGAGGCGAATGACGACCCCGGCTCGTTGAATCCGATGTGTCCGTCGGTGCCGATGCCGAGGATCTGCAGGTCGACTCCTCCGGCTGCCTCGATGGCGGTCTCGTAGTCGTCGCCCGCGTGCTGGATCGTCTCCTGTGCGCCGTTGGGCACGTGGATCCGGCGCGGGTCCAGCCCGAGGGGCTCCACGACCTCGCGGGTGATGACCGAGCGGTAGCTCTCGGGATGAGCCGGGTCGAGTCCCACGTACTCGTCCAGCGCGAAACCGCGCACCTGCGAGACATCGCGACCCGCGAGCTTCTCACGCAGGGCCTTGTAGACGGGAAGGGGCGTCGAACCGGTGGCGAGGCCGAGCACGGCATCCGGACGCCCGTCGATCAACTCGACGATCTCGGCGGCGACCAGTGCGCCCGCTGCTTCTGCGTTCTCGACGATGACGACTTCAGCCATGGGAAACGATCTCCTTGGAGGGGGTGGTTGCGCCGACGACCGCTGCCCCGAAGGCCGCGGCGGGAGAGCCGGCAGGGAGCAGTTCGATCCTGTCATCCAGGTGCAGCGAGCGCATGAAGGGCGAAGCCTCGGCGCCGGTCTGGAGGGCTCTGCGGACGCCCGCGAAGAGTCTCTCTCCGAGCGAGGTGAGGCCGCCGCCGATGATCACACGTTCGACGTCTGCGGAGAGCACGAGGGCCCTGACCGCCGCCGCTGCGCCGTGGAACAGGTCGGCGCGCAGACCGGCGGCGCGCTCATCGCCCGCCTCGGCCGCGTCGAGGATGTCGCGCACCGGCAACGCCCCCGGTCGATCCCAGGCACGGGCGAGCGCGCCACCGCCGCAGAAGGTCTCGATGCATCCGCGCTGCCCGCAGCCGCAGAGCCGTCCGTTCGGGTCGACCGAGAGGTGTCCGACCTCGCCGGCGGTCCCCCGCGCGCCACGCCAGATCGTGCCGTCGATGACGATGCCGGCAGCGACACCCGTGCCGAGGTTGAGATAGGCCATCGAGCCGTCGACGCCGCGCAGCACCGCAGCACCGAGCGCGGCCGCCTTCACATCGTTCTCGACCCGCACCGGGATCCCCAGCTGTCGACCGGCGAGACCGGCGAGATCCAGCGACTCGACACCGAGGTTCACGGCATGCAGGACTCTGCCGGTGTCCGCGTCGACGAGCCCGGGGATGCCGACGCCCACCGATTCGACGGCGGAACGGGCGAACCCTCCGTCGACGGCGAGCGCGTCGACGGCGTCGATGATGCTGACCACGACCGCCTCCTCGCCCCATCCGGTCGGACGACGCAGGCGCGCCAGGATGTCTCCGTCGGGCGACACGGCCACGGCATCGATCTTGGTTCCGCCGACGTCCAGGCCCACTCGAACGGGTCGACCGGACAGGCCGACGGGGATCGCACCCGTCATCGGATGGCGCTCCTGCTCGTCTTCGTGTCGAGGCTGCGGTCGCGTCCGCAGGTGCAGCTCACGAGACGCCCAGCTGGCTGGAGAGCACCATCACGGCAGCGCCGCGCAGAACGATGTCCTCCTGATGCGTGCGTCGGATGAGCGCATCCTCGAAGACGCCCTCGAGCGTGCGTGCGTGCAGGGTCTCGACCGCGGCGTCGATCAGCACGCCGTCGAGCAGATCCTCCGGGCCTGAGAGCACGACTTCGGACAGATCCAGGGCCGCCACGATCGGGGCTATCGCGATGCCCATGCGTGTTCCGGCGTCGCGGAGGATCTCGTCACGTGACTCGGGAGCGGCCGCGATGGCCGGGCGCAGTCGCGTCTCGCTCAACCAGGCTTCGAGACAGCCGTCCTTGCCGCACGCACAGCGGGGACCGCCGTCTGTGCCGACGACGACGTGCCCGATCTCGCCTGCAGCGAAGCGGCTGCCGAGAAGCGGCTGGCTGCCGGTGATGACCCCTGCTCCGACTCCTCGACCGATCTTGATGAGCATGAAGTCGGCCTTCGCCTCGCCGAACGTGTATTCGGCGAGCACGGCGGCGTTGGCGTCATTGCGCACGAGCACCGGCAGGTCGAGATCGATGCCGAGCTTCGCCTCGAGAGGCAGGTTGCTCCACCCCAGGTTCGGCGAGCTGAGCACGACGCCGTCTGGGCGCACGACACCCGGGCTGCCGATTCCGACGCCGAGGATGGGCTGTGTCGCCGTCTCGGCGAGCGCGCGCGCCAGCTCGAGGGTGGCGGCGTAGGCGGCGTCGCCGTCTGCGCTCTCGGGCCGTGGCACTTCGCGGCGCTCGAGCACGTCGCCGTCGAGACTGAGCAGCGCGCCCACGAACGCATGGGGGCCCGAGAGATCGAGTCCGATGATCTGGTGACCGACGCGGTCGATGTCGATGAGGATCGGAGGCTTGCCCGGTCCGACCGTCTCGCGCACTCCCATCTCGACGACGATGCCGTCGGCGATGAACTCGGCGACGAGGTCCGAGATGGTGACTCGGGTCAGGCCGGTCTCTCGTGAGAGGTCCGCACGACTCATCGCGCCCGAGTGGTAGAGAGTCTGCAGAACGAGAGCGCGGTTGTGGCCGCGAGCGTGCTCCGGGAGCACCTTCGATCGAGAGCGCAGGTGGCGCCCGGGGCCGAAGGCGTGTGCGCTCGCGGCGACGTAATCTGGCGACGTCGAAGGACGCGATCCATCCGATACGGACATGTTTGTTAGTAGACCTTACGAACAAAAATTTCGCAACCCCTGCCTCATGTAGCACAGCGAGGGTTACGGAAACGTTACATTATGCCGAGAGTACCCCGTCGGCGGTGCCGTAGGACCCGGACAGGCGCTCCACGAGCCCGGCCACGATCTCCTGCCGAGCCTCACGAGTGAGGGGCTTCCCCGGTACTCCAGGACGCCTCTGCGTCGGTGTCGGACCGTCGAGAGGACGATACCGCACCCCCGACTCCGCGAGGCGTCTGAGGTGGGTCGGAAGCCTGCGGGCGAACCCCTCGTACGGGGGAGGTTCGCCGCCGTCCCACAGTCGCTCGGCGATCGCCGCGAGACGGGGGAACATCGCGAAGTCGACACGGTCTCTCGTCGGGAGGTGCTCGGTCCACACGTTGGCCTGCCCTCCGGACGCGCCGTCCTCGACGCGCAGCGCATACGCGCGCTCGATCGGCAGCGGCGGTCCGACCCTGATCGGCTCCTCCCCCGACTCCGACTGCGGGTAGTCGAGATACACCTCGAGGTCGGGGCACGCGATCACAGGGATGCCGCGCCGCAGCGCCTCCCGCATGGCGACAGGGCCACGCCACGCGAGGACCTGCACTCCCTCGGGGACGTCGCCCTCGAGCACCTCGTCCCAGGCGAGGGCGGTGCGTCCGCGGCTGCGGACGTGCGCCACGAACTGATCCGTGAACCACGGCTGCACATCGTGCGGAGTCGCGAGACCGAGCTCGCGCATCCGCTCGCGCGCAGCGGCGCTCTGCGCCCACTCGGTCACCGGAACCTCGTCACCGCCGATGCCGATCCACGGAGAATCGAAGAGATCGCACAGCGCGTCGATCGCCGCCCGCCCGAAGGCGAGAGCCTCGTCCGTCGGGGCGAGCGTCCGAGGATTCACGCCGAAGCGCGACCACGGCACGACGACAGGCTCGCCGACGTCGGTGTTGCCCAGCTCGGGATAGGCGGCGAGACCCGCCTGGATATGCCCCGGCAGCTCGACCTCGGGCACGACCGTCACGAATCTCTGGGCGGCGTAGGCGACAAGGCGGCGCAGCTCGGCATCCGAGTAGTGCCCCTCGTGCACACCGGCCTCGACCGTCGCGTGAGGACCATGTCCCCGCTGCGTCTCCTCGCGGCGACCGCCCACTTCGGTCAGACGCGGGAACCCCGGCACCTCGAAGCGCCATCCCTGGTCGTCGGTGAGGTGCAGATGCAGGTGCGTGAGGTGGTGGTCGGCCATCAGATCGACCAGTCGCTCGAGATCCTCGACGGGGCGGAAGTGCCGCGCGACGTCGAGCATCACTCCCCGCCAGGCGTAGGCGGGCGCGGACTCCCAGACCCCCGCGGGCACCCGTGCACGATCAGCGCCCGGTTCGCGCAGCTGCCGCAGCAGGGTGACACCTCGGAACACTCCTGCGGGGCTGGCACCCGAGACCTGGATCCCGTGGGCGGCGACGGTCACCCGGAAGGCTTCTGCGCCCACGCGCTCTCGGGCGAACGGCTCGTCCGAGAGCGACTCGTCGATGCGGAGGGTGATCGCGGCGGGCGAGTCCGGAGCCGCGCGAAGGCCGCCGAGACGGGTCGCGCTGACGGCGAGCGCGTCGGGAGCCGTGACCGGTGTGCGAGAGGTCCAGTCGAAAGGGGCAGCAGCCGGGTCGATCACCGAGCGGATGTTCGGGACGGGCGCACGATGGGGCGCAGGAGTCATGGTCAGAGCGCGACCCGGCGTCGCGCCGGACGCGCGACCCGCCACCACCACGGGCACACCGCCGACGAGCACCTCGTCGATCCCCACCGGCGCGCGGTGCGGTTCATCGAACGTCGCCCCCGCCGAGATGGTCTCGGGATCGAACAGCACCAGATCGGCCGTCGCTCCTTCGCGGATCAGGCCTCGTGGTGCGTCGCCCCGATCGAGGCCCAGTCGCATCGCCGGCGTGCCGGACAGATGCCGAACGGCCTGTTCGAGGGAGAGGACCCCGAGCTCGCGCACATAGTGCCCGAGATAGCGGGGGAAGGTTCCCCGGCCCCGCGGGTGCGGTCGCGCCCCGATCAGGATCCCGTCGCTGCCGCCGCAATGCCGCGGGTGCCGCATGATCGCGCGGACGTTGTCCTCGTCTCCGATGTGCATCAGGATGCCGGTCGCACCGCCGTCTTCGAGGATCGTGTCCAGCACGACGTCCACGGCACGTCTGCCGGACGATGCGGCGATCTCGTCGACGGTGCGCCCGACGAGGTCTGCGAGGTCGGGCGAGGAGGTGCCGGAGATCTGGATCGCCGACCAGTCGGCGCGTTCTCCATGGAATCCGTCGCAGCCGACCTCCTCGAGCTCGACGCGCACGGCCTCGCGACCCGCCTCGTCGAGGGCGGCGATGGTCGCCAGCAGGTCACCTGTCTCGGCGAGCCTGCTCGGAAGCAACGCCGCCAGCGTCGTGGCGCCGGGAAGGTAGGGGTACGTGTCGAGAGTGACGTCGACGCCGTCGTCGAGCGCCTCGTCGACGAGTGCCAGCAGCTCCGCCGCGCGTCCGCGATTCGGCGCGAAGTTCATCGTCGCGTGCGTCAGATGGATCGGGCACCCCGTGCGGCGACCGATGTCGAGCGCCTCACGGTAGGCGTCGAGAGCTCCCCCGCCATAGCTTCGGGTGTGCGGCGCCCAGTATCCGCCACGCTCGGCGACGACGCGGCAGAGCGCCTCCAGCTCGGCGGTGTCGGCGTACATGCCGGGGGTGTACGTCAGCCCGCTCGACATCCCGAACGCTCCCGCGTCGAGGGCCTCGCCGAGGATGCCGGACATCTCCGCGATCTCCTCGCCGGTCGCCGCGCGGTTCTCGTGGCCCACCACCATCATCCGCAGGTTGCCCTGAGGCACCAGGACGGCGGCGTTGGCCACCGACACCTCGTCGATCGCGGTGAGCAGATCACCCATCGAGCGCCAGGGGGCAGCGGACGGCATGCCGTTCCAGCCCGCGATCTGAGCGGGGATCACTGCTGCTGCCGCATCGTCGAGCGGCGCGTAGCCGAGTCCGTCCTGGCCGAGCACCTCCGTCGTGACGCCCTGCAGGATCTTGGCGTCGTGCGCGGCTCCGCGCAGCACGGCCAGCTCGCTGTGCGCGTGCATGTCGATGAAACCGGGCGCGAGGACCGACCCCGTGGCGACGATCTCGACCGCATCCGCCGGCAGCTCCAGCCGCCTCTCGTCGCCCTCGCGGATCACCGCCACGATGCGCGATCCCTCGACCGCGACATCGGCGACGTACCGCTCGGCGCCGGTGCCGTCGACCACCGTGGCACCGCGGTAGACCCGCACCGGCTTCTCGGCGCTCAGAAGCATGTCGCCACCGCTCCGATCACACGCGGATCCGCTGCGTCCGGGTCGTCGATCATCGCCACCACTCGCCACTTGTCGAAGGCCGTGCACGGGTGCGACAACCCGAGGCGCACGACGTCGCCGACGGCGACATCCGCGCCGTCTGCGAGGTCGAGGAACGCGTGCTGATCATTGAGAGCGGTGATCCGTCCTTCGACCGACTGCGGCACGGGCAGATCGAGGTCGAACGGCACGTCGCGACGCCCCGCATCCAGGAGTGCGAGTCCGTGCTCTGGCTGAGAGACGACGCGCGACCAGGCATGCATCGCCGATCGCAGCGGTTCCGTCGATGTCAGCGGGCCGAACGGCGACATGCGCGAGTAGAAGCCGTCGTCGTGGATCTGGAATGCCCCCGAGCGCAGCACGATGTCGGCATCCTCGCGCTGCGGGGCCAATACCGCCGCGGCTCGGTCGGGAAAAGCGCTGCCGCCTGCGCTGAGCACGGGGCGGACGTCGGGCGGGTAGGCGAGACGTCGATGCAGCTCGACCAGCGTCGACAGATAGGCGTCGACCGCCGCGACCGATGCGTCTTCCCGGTCGGGGCCGAACGGACCCTCGTATCCCGTGACGCCGGCGAGCCGTAGACCGGGTGCCTCGAGGATCGCCTGGGCGATGCGCTCGCCCTCCTCCACGCTGCGGGCACCGGTGCGGCCACCCCTGCCGCCGAGTTCGACGAGCACGTCGAGCGGGCGATCAGCGCCCTCGAGCGCGTCTGCGAGGATGCCGACGGTGCCGACGGAGTCCGCCCAGCACAGGATCCGCAGATCGCGATCCGCAGCGAGCAGTTCGCCGAGATGGCGTGCGGCCGTGCCATCGGTGACCGAGTTCGCGATGAGCACGGTGGAGACCCCCGCCTCGACGGCGACCTCCGCCTGCCACGGCGTCGCGACCGAGATGCCCCACGCCCCCGCGTCGAGAAGTCGCTGCCACAGCGCCGGTGCCATCGTCGTCTTGCCATGCGGCGCGAGGAGCACACCCTGTCGCTCCGCCCACGCGAAGACGGTCGACTCGTTGTGCGCGAGCGCGGCCTCATGCACGGTCAGGACCGGAGTGACGAGGTCGGAGAGGTGCAGACCCGCCCCGGCGACCTCCGAGAGTCGGAGCCCCGCGGATCGCGAGGGGAAACCCTTCGCCCAGGTGCCGAGAACAGGATCCGGGATTTGTAGAGGCATCTAACAAGGCTACTAGGCTGGCCTCATGACCGCGAAGATCCGAGTGTCGACCGACGCCGCCCCCGCCCCCGCCCATACCTTCTCGCAGGGCATCCGCAAGGGCCCGATCGTGCAGGTCTCCGGTCAGGGTCCCGTCGATCCCCAGACGAACGAGTATCTCTTCCCGGGCGATGTCGCAGCTCAGACCACGCGCACCCTCGAGAACGTCAAGGCGATCGTCGAGGCCTCGGGCGCGACGTTCGACGATGTCGTGATGCTGCGCGTCTACCTGACCAAGCGCGAGGACTTCGCCATCATGAACGACGCGTACGGCGCCTTCGTGACCGCGCACACGACCAGCGGCGTCCTGCCGTCGCGCACCACCGTCTTCACCGGTCTCCCGCGCGAGGAGATGCTCGTCGAGATCGACGGCCTCGCGGTCGTCACCGACTGACGCGAGAGGGATCTCCACAGGTCCACGGACCGTTGCCTCCCCGTTATACGCGATCGCGTAGCATATTGCTAAAGACACGCGAGAAACCGGGGGGTGATGTTCGTGACCGATCTGATCTCAGCGCAGGATGCGAAGACCGAGAAGCTGACCGAGGCGACCGCCTCCGGTGACCAGCTGCAGAACGGCGCGCCCGGCGACTCCGGCAATGCTCCCACCGACTCCCAGCCGCCGAGCAGCGGCGACCGGGAGCTCGCCTGGGCACCGAACGAGCCCGCTCCCAAGAAGAAGCGTCTCGGCCTGTGGATCGGCCTCGGCGTGGGAGCCCTGGCCCTCGGCGCAGGCGCCGCATCGATGATCCTGATCGCCCCGGGCACGACTGTCGCCGGAATCCCCGTCGGCTGGCTCACTCCCGGAGCCGCCGCAGAGACCATCCAGGCTCACGTCGCCGAGACCGAGGTCACTCTCACCGGAGCCGGTGACGACATCGTCCTGACAGGAGCCGACCTCGGTGCCGCGATCGATGCGACCGCGCTCGCCGACGCGGCCTTCGCGGAGCGTCCGCTCTGGAACGTCACCGCATGGATGGGCGATCCCGTCGCCGGGGACATCACTCTCGACCCCGCCACCGCGGAATCCGCGCTGCGCGAGGCAGTGCCGTCAAGCTTCGAGGACCCGGTCGATGCCGGCGTCGTCTTCGACGCCGCGGGCGGAGGCTATGCGATCACGCCTTCGGCACCGGGCACGGGCGTCGACGTCGACGGCCTCACCGCCGCGATCG
>NZ_JAPFGV010000005.1:0-237628 GCF_059803615.1 Microbacterium sp. SWDP-B6
CCCCCCCCCCCCCCCCCCCCCCCCCCCCCCACGACCGTGTCCGGTGCGTCGATGAGTGCCTGGACGCGCGCGGCGCGGGCGGCTTCTCGCGCCGGCTCACCCGTGTTCACGATGCCGCGACCCACGGCTCCGATCACCAGCATCGCGACGAGCGCGGCGCCTGAGATCAGCAGCGGCGTCCATTGATTCGCGAACGATGCCGTGGAGCTGAGCATCGCGCTCGGAATCCACAGACCGACCGCTCCGCCGGCGAGACCCGCCGCTCCGCGCATGATCGCGATTCCTGCGATGAGCGCACACAGCGCTGCGAGCACAGCCCCCACCACTCCGATCGGCACCAGAATCGATGCCAGTTCGCTTGCCACCCTTGACGATGTCATCACGACCCCCCGGTCTGCGGAATCTCCGCATCACCAACATTACGAAGTGTCGGCATGCCGGGCATCCATCTCAAGGATGATGTTCTGCAACTGTGACGAGCTGTTCAGCGGCGCGTCAACCGGGCGAAACGCGAGGTCCTGATCACTCGCACCGGCTGGGTGACGACCGCGTCCACGACCATCGAGCCGTCGGTGGGTCCGATGATCGCCATCGCCGAGGTCTCGGTGGCCTCGACGGGGTCGACGCGCATGCGGCCGAGCGACCGGTGCGCACGCACGTACGCCGGCACCAGCAGCACGATCGCGCCGAGCCAGGCGAGAGGGTTGCTGAGCGCGACGCCCTCGAAGCCGATGAGCGCGCCGAGCACGATCGCGGCGCCCACGCGCATCACCAGCTCGATCACACCCGTGACGGTGGGCACCAGGGTGTGGCCGAGGCCCTGCAGCGCACCACGGAGCACGAACAGCACGCCGAGCGCCCAGTATCCGCATCCGTTGATGATCAGCATGAGGTGCGCGAGTTCGACGACCCCATCCGCCGCCGCGCCCTCGCCGACGAACAGCCGCACCAGCGGCGCCCCGAACGCGATGATGACGCCTCCGAGCGCGATACCGGCGGCGATCGCCATCCAGGTGCCCTCCACGACACCGCGGCGGATGCGGTCGGGTCGGCGTCCGCCCAGGTTCTGCGCCGTGTACATCGACGAGGCGAGACCCAGCGACGAGAGGAAGGCGACGGCGAGGCCGTCGACACGGGACGCCGTCGTATAGGCGGCGACGGCCTCGGAGCCGAGTGTGTTGAGGGCCACCTGCACGACGAGCGTGCCGATCGCGATGATCGAGGCCTGGAAGCCCATCGGCAGGCCGAGGCGCAGGTGCTCTCGGATGTCGTCGCGGGTGACGCGCCAGTCGGCACGACGCAGGTGCAGCATCGGCAGCCGGCGACGCACGAACTCGAGGCACAGCACGACCGACACGGCCTGGGCGACGACGGTCGCGAGAGCCGCACCGGCCACGCCCCAGTCGAGCGGGCCGACCATGAGGATCACGAGGCCGACGTTGAGCGCACACGACACCGTGAGGAAGATCAGCGGCGTGCGCGAGTCGCCGATGGCACGGATGATCGCCGAGAGGAAGTTGAAGAACATCGTCGCGCTGGCGCCGATGAAGCTGATCTGCGTGAAGATCGTCGCCTCGGCCATGAGCTCGTCAGGCGTCTGCAGCAGGGCGAGCGTCGGCGCCGCGATCAGCGGCGCGACGATCGTGAGCACCACGCTCGTGATGCCGGTCAGGATCACGCCCGTCGCGACCGAGCGACGCACCGCTGCGCCGTCTCCCGCGCCGAACGCCTGCGCGATCGGGATAGCGAAACCGCTCGTCAGGCCCCAGGCGAAGCCGATCAGCAGGAACAGCAGGCTGCCGGTCGCGCCGACGGCGGCGAGGGACTCGACGCCGAGGTGCCGGCCGACGACGACGGCATCGGCGAACTGGTACATCTGCTGCACGACATTGCCGAGCAGCAGGGGGATCGAGAACGACAGGATGACACGCCACGGGCGGCCCGTGGTGAGAGAGGTGGCCATGGTGGGAGCGGCTCGCAGAACTGGGGGGGATGATCGGGGGTCGAACCAGGATATCGAATCGATTCGGTTAACTGCCATCCCCGATCGGCCATTACGGTCGGAAGGATGCCGCAGCGGGACGCGGCGCCCAACACCGGAGGTTCGAGCGATGACGACAGAGAGAACACGGGGATCCGTCGGGGTGGACGGAACCGCCGACGGCGACGACCAGCACCTGAAGAGGGCCCTGAGCAACCGTCACATCCAGCTGCTCGCGATCGGCGGCGCCATCGGCACCGGCCTCTTCATGGGCAGCGGCAAGACGATCTCGGTCGCCGGCCCCTCGGTGATCTTCGTCTACATGATCATCGGCTTCATGCTCTTCTTCGTGATGCGGGCGATGGGCGAGCTGCTGCTGTCGAACCTCAAGTACAAGTCGTTCAGCGACTTCGCGAGCGACCTGCTCGGCCCGTGGGCCGGCTTCTTCACCGGATGGACGTACTGGTTCTGCTGGGTCGTCACCGGAGTCGCGGATGTGATCGCGATCGCGGGGTACACGGATGCGCTGATCCCCGGCATCCCGTTGTGGATCCCCGGCGTCCTCGTGATCGTCATCCTGCTCGCACTGAACCTGCCCACCGTCGCCGCGTTCGGCGAGATGGAGTTCTGGTTCGCGCTGATCAAGATCATCGCGATCGTCGCGCTCATCGTCACGGGTCTCGTGATGATCTTCACCGGCTTCCAGCACGATGCGGGAACCGCGAGCTTCAGCAACCTGTGGGACCACGGCGGCATGTTCCCGCACGGCTTCATGGGCTTCGTCGCCGGGTTCCAGATCGCCGTGTTCGCGTTCGTCGGCGTCGAGCTCGTCGGCACCGCCGCGGCCGAGACCAAAGACCCCGAGAAGAACCTGCCCAAGGCGATCAACGCGATCCCGATCCGCATCCTGCTCTTCTACGTGGGCGCGCTCATCATCCTGATGGCGGTCACCCCGTGGACCGAGTACGTCGCCGGCGAGAGCCCGTTCATCGCGATGTTCGCCCTCGCTGGTCTCGGCATCGCGGCGACGGTGGTGAACCTCGTCGTGCTGACCTCGGCCATGTCGAGCGCCAACTCGGGCATCTACTCGACGTCGCGCATGGTGTTCGGCCTCGCGCAGGACGGCGACGCCCCGCGCGTCTTCGGCCGGCTGTCGAAGCGACGTGTGCCGCAGAACGCTCTGTTCCTGTCGTGTATCCTGCTGCTCTCGGGCGTCGTGCTGCTCTACGCGGGCAAGGACATCGGCACCGCGTTCGACATGGTGACCACGGTCTCGGCCGTGTGCTTCATGTTCGTCTGGACGATCTTCCTCTGCAGCTACCTCGTGTACCGCCGTCGGCGGCCGGAGAAGGTCGCAGCGTCGAAGTTCCGCATGCCGGGCGGCATCTTCATGGTCTACGTGGTGCTCGCGTTCTTCGTGTTCATCCTCTGGGCGCTCACGACGCAGCCCGACACCCTGATCGCGCTGCTCGTGACGCCGATCTGGTTCGTGCTGCTGCTCGTCGCCTGGATGTTCGTGCGCACGTCGCAGAACCATCTGACCCGTCACGCGGAGCACATCGCGTACCTGCGCGACGACTCCCCGGAGTAGTCCTGGAGTAGTCCTGCTCGTGCCGAGGGAGGGTCTGACAGCCCCTCCCTCATCGTCGAGGCCGCGCGTAGCGTCGGTCTCGACGAAAGGACACGCAATGCACACTCGCACACTCGGACAGGGCCTCGAGGTCTCTGCCGTCGGGCTCGGATGCATGGGGATGTCGCAGAGCTACGGGCCGAACCCGGGCACCCGCGACGAGATGATCGGCGTGCTGAGGTCGGCTCTCGACCTCGGCGTCACCTTCTTCGACACCGCGGAGGTCTACGGCCCCTATGTGAACGAGGAGCTGGTCGGCGAGGCTCTCGAGCCCATCCGCGACCAGGTCGTCATCGCGACGAAGTTCGGCTGGCGCATCGAAGACGGCAAGAGCGTCGGGCTCGACAGCCGGCCGGAGCAGATCAGACGCGTCGCCGAGCAGTCGCTGCGTCGCCTGCGCACCGACGTGATCGACCTCTTCTACCAGCACCGTGTCGACCCGGATGTGCCGATCGACGACGTCGCAGGCACGGTGGCCGAGCTCATCGCCGAGGGCAAGGTGAGGCACTTCGGGCTGTCCGAGGCATCGGCCTCGACGATCCGCCGGGCCCATGCCGTGCAGCCCGTCACGGCGCTGCAGAGCGAGTACTCGCTGTGGACGCGCGACCCTGAGGCCGAGATCCTGCCCACACTCGGCGAGCTCGGCATCGGCTTCGTGCCGTTCAGCCCGCTCGGCAAGGGGTTCCTCACCGGCACGGTCGATCGCCGCACCTCATTCGCCGACGGCGACATCCGCGGCACGATCCCGCGCTTCAGCGAGGAGAACCGGGCGGCGAACGAGGCGCTGGTCGGCCACGTCGCCTCGCTCGCGGAGTCCAAGGAGGCCTCCCCCGGCCAGATCGCCCTCGCATGGCTGCTCGCTCGGGAGCCGTGGATCGTGCCGATTCCCGGCACGAGGCGCACGTCGCGGATCGCCGAGAATGCGGGAGCCACCACGGTGGCCCTGTCGGCCGACGAACTCGCCGACCTCGATCAGCTCGCCGACCGGGTCGGCGTGCAGGGAGATCGGTACAACCCGCAGCAGATGTCGTTCGTCGACCGCTGAGTCGACATCTGAGTCGACCGCTGAGCAGCGGCGTGCGCTGGGTAGTCTGAGGCGGATGACTCCGCCCCGCACCTACCCGGCCACGATCGCCGCGCCCGTGGAGCATGAACTCATCATCAAGAAGTCGCGGTTCATCGCGACCGTCGAGCCGGTCACCTCGGTCGAGGACGCGGATGCCGTGATCGCACGCCTGCGCAAGCAGTGGTGGGATGCGCGGCACAACTGCAGCGCGATGGTCACCGGCCTGCTCGGCGATCAGGCCCGCTCGTCGGATGACGGTGAGCCGTCCGGCACTGCGGGGGTGCCGATGCTCGAAGTGCTCAGACGGCGCGAGCTGACGGACGTCGTGGCAGTGGTGACCCGCTACTTCGGCGGCGTGAAGCTCGGCGCCGGCGGGCTCGTGCGGGCCTACTCGACCGCTGTCTCGGAAGCCCTCGATCTCGCATCGCTCGTGCACCGGCAGTCTCTGACCCAGGTGACGATCGACGTCGCGCAGGCGGATGCCGGACGCTTCGACAACCTTCTGCGCGACTGGGTGCCGCGTCACGGCGCGACGCTCGGCGAGCCCCGGTACGCAGCGCTGGCGACTTTCGAGGTGTGGGTGCCTGCGCAGGAGCTCGACCGGCTCGCGGATGACATCGCAGCGGCATCCGCCGGTTCCGTGGTGCCGGTGATCGGCGTGGAGCGCGTCGTCGACGTGCCGGCCTGACCCCGGCCGACGCGCCCGGCTGATCCACAACAGCATCCGGATATTCTGGATGCCGCGATCTCGGAAGGAGAGCGATGTTCGACAGCCCGCTCTCGGCTTCCGCCTATGAGATCCTCGGCGTGGACCCGACCGTCGACGACGGCGAGCTGCGGCGCGCGTATCGCCTGCGCCTGCGGCAGACCCACCCGGACACGGGCGGAGACGCGGCCGTCTTCATCCAGGTGCAGCGAGCATGGGAGCTGATCGGCACCCCCGAGGGCCGCGCCGCCTACGACCGTCGCTCGGGTGCGCACCCCGGCATCCCGGCCGAGCCTGAGTGGAACGGCTGGCGGCCGCAGTCGGCCGCCCGCACGGACACCCGCCCTCGAGCTCGCTCGTACGGGCATCCCGGCGGGTGGCGCCGCGAGCGCTACCTGTCGCTGATCCGCGAATGGGCCGGCCGTGGCGTCGAGGTGCCCGACCCCTATGACCCGGCGCTCGTGCGCTCGGCCCCGCGCGACCTGCGACGCCTGCTCGCCGATGCTCTCGCCGAAGAGGCGACCGCCCGCACGGTGAGCGCGCTCGGCATGGGCTTCACGGTGTGGCACGACGTCGCCACAGGAGCGGATGCCGACGACAAGCTCGACCATGTCGTGCTCAGCCCCTCGGGCCTCTACGGCGTCATGTCGGAGGACTTCGGGGGAGTCGTCGGGTTCCGTCGGGGCGAGATCACGGGCCCGAGTCTCGGCACACGCGCGCCCGTCACCGCCGCACTCTCGCGCATGCGCACCGTGGCCAAGGCCGCACGGGTGAAGTTCGGCGGACTGATCATGGTGCTCCCCGACGACGATCTCGCGCAGGCCGTCACCCCGCTCGGCAGCAGCCGCGGCGTTCCCGTGGTCGTCGTGCGTCGCAGTGCGCTCGCGATGGTGCTGCGCCAGGGAGTCCCCGGTGCCCGCGCCATCGGCGGCAACGAGCTGTTCGACGTGCGCACACGCCTGCAGCAGACCGTCACCTTCGTCTGACCCCGGCCTCCCAGAACGAGGGACTCCCGGCATCGACTCGGCGGGAGTACCCTGCTCGCATGGCTACGCCCGCGGCGACGATGGCATGGATGCTCGATGCCGATCCGGCCCTGCGCTGGCAGGTGGAGCGCGACCTGCTCGGCGCCCCGGCCGATGTCTGGAGATCCACGCGAGCTCGGGTGTCGACGGAGGGTTTCGGGGCCGCACTCCTCGCCGCGCAGGATCCGGACGGACGCTGGGACGGAGGGGCGCACTTTCCCCGCGACTTCTTCGGAACTGCGGAGGCGGAGCAGCCGGGTCAACCGTGGACTGCCACGAGCTGGTCTCTGAATCAGCTCCGGGAGTGGGGGGTGCCCGCGGCGGCGCTCGGCGACACCGCGGACCGTCTCGCACGCAACTGCCGGTGGGAGTATGACGACATGCCCTTCTGGGGTGGCGAGATCGACGTGTGCATCAACGCGTTCACCCTCGCGAACGGCGCATGGCTGGGGGCCGACGTCTCGCGACTGGTCCGATGGTTCCCGGAGCACCGGCTCGCCGACGGAGGGTGGAACTGCGAGGCGGAGGAGGGCGACTCGGTCCGATCCTCGTTTCACTCCACGCTCAACGCGCTCCGCGGGATGCTCTCCTATGAGCTCGCGACCGGGGACACGTCACTGCGATCGACGCGGCACGCCGGCGAGGAGTACCTCCTCCGAAGGCAGCTGATGTTCCGTGCCTCCACCGGCGAGCTCGTGGACGGGTTCGTGGTCCGTTTCGTCTACCCGAGCAGACATCAGTACAGCGCTCTGGCGGCGCTCGACTACTTCCGCGACGCGTCACAGTCCGACCGAACCGCCCGAGACCCGCGAACGGATGCCGCAGTCGAGCTCGTGCGCGCGGCGCGACAGGCAGATGGATCCTGGCTCCAGGGCCCGCCGCTGGAGGGGCGGACGTGGTTCGCCGTCGATGCCGCGGAAGGCGCCCCGTCGCGGTGGCTGACCCTGATGGGGACGCGGGTCCTCGAGTGGGCAGATGGGGGCTCCTCCCCCGACGCATGATCCCGTCGGTTGTGACGGGCCTTGACCGCATCCGTCAAACCGGTTTACACTCGCTTCACCCGCATTCGTCAAACCGGTTAAATCGTGCCGTGCCGAGTGCTCAGGGAACAACCCGGAAGTTCCACGAGGAGGTGACATGAGCCGCACGACGATCGCCGACGTCGCCCGCGAGGCCGGCGTCACCAAGGCCACCGTCTCGCACGCGATGAGCGGCAAGCGGCCCATCTCCGACGACACCAGGGCCAAGGTGCTCGCCGCCGCCGAGAAGCTCAACTGGGTGCCGAGCCAGAGCGCCCGCGCGCTGGCCACGCAGAAGGCCAATGCGATCGCCGTGGTGCTGGCCCGTGACCCCGAGGTCATCGCCAACGACTCGTTCTTCCCCGCGTTCATCGCTGGCGTCGAATCGGTGCTGGCTGAGACCGAGACGGCGCTGATCCTGCAGGTCGTTCCCGATCGGGCGGCCGAGGAGCGGGCCTACCGGTCGCTCAGCCACGGGCGCGCCGACGGCGCCCTGCTGCTCGACCTGCGGAACGACGACTGGCGCGTGCCGCTGCTCGAAGAGCTCGACCTCCCTTCGGTGCTGGTCGGCGCCTACGAGCAGCCGACCCGATTCTCGTGCGTGCGCACCGACGACGATGCGCCCGTGCGCGAGATCATCGCTCACCTGCGTGCCGAGGGCCACGAACGCATCGCTCATGTCTCGGGTCCGCTCGACTACGTGCACTCGCGCGTGCGGGCCGATGCCTACACCGATGCCGTGGGCGGCGATGCCCTGCTGCGCGAGGGCGACTTCACCGCCTCGAGTGGCCGGGAGCGCACCGCCGAGCTGCTCGCGCTGCCCGATCGCCCGACCGCCATCCTCTATTCCAACGACACCATGGCGATCGCCGGGCTGTCGTTCGCGCGGTCGAGCGGCCTCAGCATCCCCCGCGATCTCGCGATCGCCGGCTTCGACGACGACCATCTCTCGGCCCACCTCTCCCCCGCACTCACGAGCGTCTCGTCGGGCCCCGCCGCGCGAGGACGCGCTGCCGCCCGCCTGATTCAGGCCGACATCCTCGGCGCCGAGCCGCGCACAGAGGTCGTCGACTGCAACGTCGTGCACTTCCGGGAGAGCACAGCCCGCTAGACGATCACCCGAACCATCGCGTCAAGGAGGACAACATGAAGAAGAAGATCCGCGCAGCAGCGCTCCTGGGAGCCGTCGCGCTCGTCGCCACCGGATGCTCATCCGGAGGTGGAGGCGGCGATGCCTCGGGCGAGGGCACCGGCTCGATCGACATCTGGCTGTCGAACAACGAGCAGGAGGTCGCCTGGGGCACCGCCGTCGTCGAGGCCTGGAACGCCGAGCACCCCGACGAGAAGGTGAACGCGCAGGAGATCCCCGCCGGCTCGTCGTCGGAAGAGGCGATCACCGCCGCCATCACCGCCGGCACCGCACCCTGCCTGGTCTACAACGTGGCTCCGGCGGCGGTCTCCGGCTGGGTCAAGCAGGGCGGGCTCGTCGACCTCAGCACCATGGAGGGCGGCAGCGACTACATCACCGAGCGCGGTGGTGAGGTCGACTCGTATGCCACCGACGGAAGCTTCTACCAGCTGCCGTGGAAGTCGAACCCGGTCATGGTGATGTACAACAAGGCCCTCTTCGAGGCTGCGGGCATCGATCCCGAAGACCCCCAGATGGCCTCGTACGACGAGTTCCTCGCCGGGTCACGCGCGATCGTCGAATCCGGAGTGCAGAGTGCGATCTGGCCGGCACCCACCAGCGAGTTCTACCAGCCCTGGTTCGACTTCTATCCCCTGTACCTCGCCGAGACCGACGGCACCATGCTCGTCGAAGACGGCGCGGCGACGGTCGACTCGGATGCCGGGCGCGAGGTCGCGGAGTTCTGGAAGACCTTCTACGACGAGAAGCTCTCGCCCAACGAGGCGTCGACCGATGACGCGATGTCTGCGGGGACGACCGCCATGCAGCTCGCCGGTCCGTGGGCCATCCCCTCGTACGCCGAGACCGTGGACGTCGGGTTCATGCCCGTGCCGACCAGCGACGGTCGCGAGAACCCGACGACGTTCGCGGACTCGAAGAGCGTCTCGATGTTCACCGCGTGCGAGAACCAGGGCACCGCATGGGAGTTCCTGAAGTTCTCGACGAGCGTCGACAGCGACGGTCAGCTGCTCGAGGCGACGGGCCAGATGCCGATGCGCACCGACCTCACCGAGACCTACGCCGACTACTTCGACGCGAACCCGAACTACGTGGCGTTCGCCGAGCAGGCCGAGGCCACGGCAGACGTGCCCAGCATCCCGAACTCCGTGGAGGCCTGGCAGGCGTTCCGCGACGAGTACTCCGCCGCCGTGATCTTCGGCAAGGAGTCGATCGACGACTTCCTGAAGAACGCCGCGACGAAGATCGACGATCTCGTCGCCGAGTGATGAGCCGCACATGACTCTCCGAGACGACGCCGTCGCGGACGTGGCCGGGGGCACCACCGCCCCGGCCCCGTCCGCGGGCCGGTCACCGAGGGCGCGGTTACGCAACCGACTGCTGGGTGCACAGCCGATCGGCGGCCTCTTCGCCCTGCCGTATCTGGTCTTCGTGCTGGCGATCTTCGCGTTCCCGCTGGGATTCGCGGTCTACATCGCCTTCCACGACTACTTCTTCACGGCACCCAATGTCGACGTCGACCGGCCGTTCGTGGGCTTCGACAACTTCGTCACCGTGCTCACCGACCCGAGGGTGCTCGGATCGTTCCGCAACACCCTGGTCTTCCTCGTCATCAACGTGCCGCTCACCGCCGTGCTCTCGCTCGTGCTCGCGGCGGCGCTGAACACCGGCATCCGCTGGGTCGCCGCCTACCGGGTGGCGTTCTACGTGCCGTATCTGACGGCCAGTGTCTCGCTCGTCGGCGTGTGGATGCTGCTGTTCTCGGGCAACGGCCTGATCAACACGATCCTCGGGCCACTCGCCCCCGATCCGTCGTGGTTGGTGAACAGCGGTCTCGCGATGCCGATGATCGCGCTGTACGTCACGTGGAAGCAGCTGGGGTTCTACATCCTGCTCTACCTGGCCGCACTCCAGAATGTGCCGAAGGAGCTCTACGAGTCGGCGGAGACCGACGGCGCGGGCGCGTTCTCGCGCTTCTGGAACGTCACCGTTCCCGGTGTGCGCAGCGCCACCACGCTCGTGCTGATCCTGTCGATCATCACCGGAGCGAACCTCTTCACCGAGCCGTACCTGCTCACGAATGGCGGCGGCCCCGACGGCGCCTCCTCGACACCCGTGCTGCTCATCTACCAGCTGGGCATCCAGCAGCAGAACCCCGACACCGCGGCCGCGATCGGCATGATCCTCGTGATCCTGGTCGGCATGCTGTCGCTCGCCGCCAACCGCGCCACCAGGGAGCGATGACCATGAGACGCAAGCGTTCACTGCCCCGCATCCTGAGCGTGATCCTGCTCACGGTCGCGGCGATCGGATTCGCGTTCCCGTTCTACTTCATGCTGGTCGGGGCGTTCCAGGAGAACCCGACGAACTCGCCCGACGAGCTCTTCCCGACGAGCGGCTGGACGATCGACAACTTCCTCGCGATCGACTCCCGCATCGACCTGGTCGGCTCGCTGCTCAACTCGCTGATCTTCACGGCGGGCGTGCTGCTGGGCACCGTCGTGTTCGGACTGCTCGCCGGGTATGCGATCGCGCGGCTCGACTTCCGCGGTCGCGGAGTGATCTGGGTGCTCATGCTGCTGGTGCAGATGGTGCCGTTCCAGCTGCTCATGATCCCGCTGTACGTGCAGATCACGCGCAATTACGGGCTCGGGGACTCGTACATGGGCATGATTCTGCCGTTCCTCATCAACACGACGGCGGTGTTCATCTTCGTGCAGTTCTTCAAAGCGCTGCCCGTCGAGATCTTCGAGGCCGCCCGCATCGACGGCGCCGGCGAGATCCGCCTGCTCACCTCCGTCGCGATCCCGCTCATCAAGCCGGTGCTCGTGACCGTCGTGCTCGTCACCTTCATCGGCCCGTGGAACGAGTTCCTCTGGCCGTTCCTGATCACGAAGGACGCATCGCTGCAACCGCTCGCCGTGTCCCTCGCGAACTACATCTCGAACGTGGCCCAGTCCACGGCGAACCCCAACGGCGCGATCCTCGCCGGAGCGACCGCCCTGGCGTTCCCCGTCGTCATCCTGTTCATCGTCTTCCAGCGCTTCTTCCGGGCCACCGACCTCGGTGCGGCCGTCAAGGGCTGACCGGCCCCTCCCCAGAATCCCCGAAAGGACCCCCATGTTCACCGGAGCATCCTTCCCCCTCGGCCCGTTCACCCCCTACGAGGGCAACCCGATCCTGCGTCCGAAGGGCGACAGCTGGGAGTCGGCCAATCTCTACAACCCGGCGGCCCTCGTCGACGGCGACGAGGTGGTGCTGCTCTACCGGGCGCACGCAGACGACATCGTCTCGCACATCGGCATCGCCCGCTCGAGCGACGGCGTGAACTTCACCCGCGAGGACGCACCGATCCTCTCGCCCTCCGAGGACTACGAGCGCTACGGATGCGAGGATCCGCGCATCGCGCTGATCGACGGCACCTACTACCTGACCTACACCGGCTGGGATCGGCGCAGCGCGCAGCTGTGCCTCGCGACCTCGACCGATCTGCGCACCTGGACCAAGCACGGACCGCTGTTCGACGACTTCGACACGTTCAAGACCATGGACCCCCGCGGGTTCAACTGGTCGAAGGCCGGGGTCATCGTGCCGCAGAAGATGCACGGCAAGTGGTGGATGTACTTCGGTGAGGGCGGCATCTACTGGGCCACCAGCGACGATCTCCTCCACTGGACGCCCGGCACCCCCGACACCGAGCCGATGTACTCGCCGACCCCCGGCACGTGGGACGAGGCGCTCGTGGAGATCGGCACCTCGCCTGTCGTCACCGACAACGGGTTGCTCGTGATGCTCACGAACGGGGCGACCAGGACCGTGCACGAGGACGGTTCGGTCGACGTGGACTACCGCTGCGGCCAGATCGCGATCGACCCCGACGAGCCGACCAAGGTGCTCGCGCGGCTGCAGGAGCCGTGGCTGCGTCCGCAGACCTTCGAGGACATGCACGGGCTCGTCTCGAACGTGACCTTCGTCGAGGGACTCGTGAAGTTCCAGGGCCGGTGGTTCGCGTACTACGGGCAGTCGGACACGACGCTGGCCGTCGCCATCCACGACCCCGCCCAGCCGTGGGGCCGCGCACTGCGAGACGGCGCCGACTCGAACACGGGCGAGGAATGAGACCATGGCCATCTCCCGACGGACCTTCCTGACCGCGGCAGCCGCCTCCTCGGCACTGGCGCTCCTGCCGCTGGATTCGGCCGGGGCGCAGGCATCGGCGTCCGCTGCCGGACTGCCTCTCGGGTCTCCGCCTGCGGGGGCGGGTGCCGGGGCGCGACTCACGAACCTCGCGCACCTGCGCTTTCTGCTCGCGGAGGTGCCGGTCGTGGCGAGCGTCACGCACACCACGTTCGACATCGACATCTCGCCGCGCGTGCTCGCGCCATGGACGTATGCCGACACCGATGGCGCCGGGGGCTACCGACCGGTGGGTGGCGGCACTCGCGACGCCGTGACCGGCTCTTGGACACAGGGCGCGTACAACGCGGATGACATCGCCCGAGCCGCGATCGTGTTCCTGCGCGAATGGAAGGCGACCGGCGACGCGCAGGCCCGCGACGAGGCCCGCGATGTGCTCCGGTCGCTGGCGTTCCTGCAGACGACCAGCGGGCCGAATGCCGGCCGCGTGGTGCTGTGGCAGCAGGAGGACGGCACGCTGAATCCCAGCGCGATCCCCGTCGAACTGCCGGATCCGTCGGACTCCGCCGAGTCGTACTGGCTGGCGCGCACGGTGTGGGCGTTCGGTGAGGGGTACGCGGCCTTCCGACGGGAGGATGCCGAGTTCGCGGCGTTCCTGCTCTCGCGGCTGCATCTGGCCCTCGATGCGCTCGGTCGCGAGTCGCTGTCGCGCGCCGGGCAGTGGGTGCGCAGCGACGGACGCGACCTGCCCGCCTGGTTGATCGCGGGTGGAGCGGATGCCACGGCCGAGGCCATGCTCGGACTCGCCGCGGCGACCGATGCCGGGGACGCCCGAAGCCGACAGGCTCTGCAGACGTATGGAGAAGGTGTCGTGGCGATGGCCACTGATCCTGCGAAGGGCTGGCCGTTCGGCGCCGTGCTGCCGTGGACCGGTTCGTTGGGATTCTGGCACGCCTGGGGTGCGGCCGCCCCCGAGGCTCTCGCCCGCGCCGGTGCGCTGCTGCGACGTCGCGAGTGGACCGCGGCGGCCGTGGCGGATGCCGGGACCTTCACCCCGCAGGTGCTCGCCTCGGGCGGTCCGCACAACGCCTGGGCGCCGTTGCCCGCGGAGGCGCAGATCGCCTACGGCGCGCACGGTCGCGCCGCGGCGGCGGTGCAGGCGGCATCCGTCGGCGGAGAGGGACTGCGGGTGCTCGCAGGACTCGCCGCCGGGTGGTTCTTCGGCGCGAACACGGCGGGTATCCCTGTCTACGACCCGGCCACCGGTGTGACTTTCGACGGTGTCGAGACGGATGGACGGGTGAATCGGAACTCCGGAGCCGAGTCCACCATCCACGGGCTGCTCACGATGCTGCTGCTGGATGCGAACCGCGACATCGCCCGGATCGCGACGTCGATCACCGGGCTGTCGTCGTTCTCGGGACTGAGGGTGATCGACGCCGAGGGCGCCCGGCTCTCGGCGGGCTGCGTGGTCGTGCGGCCCGAGGACGGCGCCTGGACTGGCGAGGGCAACCTGTCGGGTGGCGCGTACGTGCGCGTTCCCGCGGGCGAGTCGGTCGAGTTCGATGTGACCGAGCCCGACGGCATCCTGCACGGCCTCGTCTGGAGACAGGCGGCGGATGCGGGCGAAGCGGTGTGGGAGGTGTTCCGCGGTCGCCGGCGTCTGTGGAGCACTCGCACGCCCGCGGGTGGCACCGGCGAGCGCGGACTCACCGAGGCCGACGGGATGCTGGTGCCGCAGCTGCTCGGTGGCGAGCTGCCCGCGGAGGCGGTGACCGTGCGATGCACGAGCACCGGCGACCTGCGGCTCGACGCCCTGGTGATCCAGCCGGCCGTCGCGAACGCGGTGTACTCGACGACCTCCGGCGCGGCGGTGCTCTATGCGAACGGGACTCGACGGGACCAGCGGGTCGCTGCGCTCGCACCCGGTGCCGGCCGAGCCTACGAGGCGGACGGATCGCAGCGCGGCCAGGCCGTCGGCGGCGGAAAGGTGCGCGTGCGCGGCGGCGGGTTCACCATCACGCAGTGACCGGGCCCCGACGTCGGGCTACGGTTGCGGTGTGCCTGCGATCCCTGTCTACGACCAGCTGCCCGACCGCCCCGCGCCCGACAACCCGACGGGAAAGCTCGTGCTCCTGCGCCACGGCGAGACCGAGTGGTCGAAGGCCGGCCTGCACACCGGCCTCACGGACATCCCGCTCACGGCGCGGGGCGAGGACCTCGCCCGCGGTGCCGGACAGCTGGTCGCCGACTACGACTTCTCGCTCGTGCTGTCGTCGCCGCTCGAGCGCGCCCGGCGCACGGCCGAGCTCGCCGGTCTGCACGCCGAGATCGATCCGCTGCTCGTCGAGTGGGACTACGGCGGATACGAGGGCCGCACGACGAAGGACATCCGCGAGGAGCTCGGCTACGACTGGAGCGCATTCACTCACGGAGTGATCCGAGGCGCGACGCCGGGCGAGACCGTCGAAGAGGTCGCGGCCCGCGCATCCCGCGTGCTCACCCGGGTTCTGCCGAAGCTGACCGAGGGTGATGTGGCGCTGGTCGCGCACGGGCACTTCCTCCGCATCCTCACCGCGGTCTATCTGCGCCTGGCGCCGCGCTTCGGCGCTCAGATCACGCTGGACGCCGGATCGGTGTCGGTGCTGAGCTTCTACCGCGAGCAGCCGGCGATCCTGACCTGGAACTACGGCCTCGAGCTGCCTCTCGCGCCGTCGGAGTCCTGACGCCCGCAGTGGATCCAGACGACCGCGCGCTCAGGACGCCTCGACGAGCGACAGCGCGTGGACCGTGGGGGCGCCCTCGAGAGCGAGTGCGAATCGAATCCCGGTGCGAGCATTCGTGACGTCGAAGGCGATCGTCTCGTTCGCGCACACGACCGGCTCTGCCGGGTCTCCCTCGTCCAGCTCGCTGGTCACGAGAGTGATGGTGCCGTCACCCCTGCAGGCGAACTGAGCCTGGTACGACCCCGGCGGGAGTGACGTGAAGGACGTCACGTCGTGGGCCGAGCTGTTCTCGCTCATCCACCCGGAGAAGCCGAAGACGTATCCGTCGGCGTCTCCGCTGGGAACGGCAGTCTTCGCCCAGTCGGCGATCTCCTCGACCGGCACCGGGAGCAGCGCTTCATCCACCTCGGCGTCCGGAGTCGGGGTCGGCGTGGGGCTCGACGCCGAGGCGGAGGGCGACGGGGACCCCTCGCCCGACCCTGAGGGTTCGCCACTGCATCCGGCGAGCGCGACGCCCGCCATCAGGATCAGTCCCACTGCTGCCGCTCGTGTCGTAGACATCCCTTCACGCTAGGTGCACGTGTGCAGGATGCAACCCGCGCGGCCGACACGCCATTCTTTTGAATTACTCAAAAGAGACGCTAGAGTCGAGGCATGGAGACAGAACTCGACTCGGCACTTCGCGGTGCCGGGCTGCGTGCGACCGCGGGCCGCGTCGCCGTTCTCGAGGCTCTGGAATCCATGGCCCACACGGATGCGGAGCGGGTCTTCCGCGCCGTCTCCGAGGTGCTTCCGACGACGTCGATCCAGTCGGTGCACAACATCCTCGCGGACCTGACGACGGCGGGTCTGATCCGCCGGATCGAACCGGCAGGCTCCGCGGCGCTCTATGAACGGCGCATCGACGACAACCATCACCACATCGTGTGCACCCAGTGCGGTGCGATCGGCGATGTGGACTGCGTCGTCGGCGAAGCGCCGTGCCTCACCCCGTCTTCGGCGGGGGGATTCACCGTCCAGACAGCCGAAGTGACCTTCTGGGGCCTGTGCCCCAGTTGCCAGAACGCCGCGCAGTAGCATCCGACGTCCGATCCCGGGCACCCGGGGTGATCGTCGTCCCTGTGCGCAGAAGGAGAAGAACATGACCGACCCATCGACCACCACCCAGACGGGCACTCCCGTCGCGAGCGACGCCCACTCGCTCACCGTCGGAGCAGACGGACCCACGGTCCTGCACGACCGCTACCTCGTCGAGAAGCTCGCGTCGTTCAACCGCGAGCGTGTGCCGGAGCGCAACCCGCACGCCAAGGGCGGCGGAGCCTTCGGAACCTTCACCGTGACCGAGGATGTGTCGGCCTATACCCGTGCCGCGGCCTTCCAGCCCGGCGCTCAGAGCGAGACGCTGCTGCGCTTCTCGTCGGTCGCCGGCGAGCAGGGTTCGCCCGACACCTGGCGCGACGTGCGCGGCTTCGCACTGCGCTTCTACACGCCCGAGGGCAACCTCGACATCGTCGGCAACAACACCCCGACCTTCTTCCTGCGCGACGCCATGAAGTTCCCCGACTTCATCCACTCGCAGAAGCGTCTCGGCGACTCGGGTCTGCGCGACGCCGACATGCAGTGGGACTTCTGGACCCTCTCTCCCGAGTCCGCCCACCAGGTCACGTACCTGATGGGAGACCGTGGCCTGCCGCGCAGCTGGCGCCACATGAACGGCTACGGCTCGCACACCTACCAGTGGGTCAACGCCGCAGGCGAGCGCTTCTGGGTGCAGTACCACTTCCTGTCGAAGCAGGGCGTCGAGGCGATGAGCGCCGAAGAGGCCGAGAAGCTCGCAGGATCGGATGCCGACTACTACCGTCGCGACCTGTTCGACGCGATCGCGAGCGGCGACGCCCCCTCCTGGGATGTCTACGTGCAGGTCATGCCCTACGACGAGGGCAAGACCTACCGCTTCAACCCGTTCGACCTGACGAAGACCTGGTCGAAGAAGGACTACCCGCGCATCAAGGTCGGCACGTTCACGCTCGACCGCAACCCGCAGAACTTCTTCGCCGAGATCGAGCAGGCCGCCTTCTCGCCCGGCAACCAGGTTCCCGGCACCGGCATCTCGCCCGACAAGATGCTCATGGCTCGGGTGTTCGCCTACTCCGACGCACAGCGCTACCGCATCGGCGCGAACTACAACCAGCTTCCGGTCAACCAGCCGCATGCGGCCGAGGTGCGCAACTACATGCACGAAGGCCAGATGCAGTACAAGTTCAACCCGGCCGAGCACCGCGTCTACACGCCGAACTCGTACGGCCCCGCCGGCGGACCGACGGCCGACCCTGCCGCGGGTGTCGAGGCGAGCTGGGAGTCGGACGGCGAGCTGATCCGCGCCGCGGCGACTCTGCACCTCGACGACGACGACTTCGGTCAGGCGGGCACGCTGTACCGCACGGTCTTCGACGACGAGCAGCGCGCGCGCTTCCTCGACACGCTGACCGGTCAGGGACAGGCCATCACGATCGACGCGATCCGCGAGCGCTTCTTCCAGTACTGGACGAACGTCGACGGCTCGCTCGGCGAGGCCCTGCGCGCTCGCTTCTGAGCCGGAGCTGCTGACGACCGAGACCCACCGTTCCCTCGGGGCCGGTGGGTCTCGGCGTCTCCGGGCATCGCAGGAGGAGGACAATGGATGCCGTGGCTGTTCCTCTCTCCGACCTGACCAACATGCCCGAACCCCAGCAGGTGTACGCCGCTGACGGCACTCGCCTCGCGACGTACACATGGGGCGAGATCGATGCGCCGGTGGTGGTGATCGTGCACGGCTTCGCGTCGAGCGCCCGCGACACCTGGGTGCTCACGGGCTGGGTGCGCGAACTCACCAAGGCCGGATACCGCGTGCTGGCGCTCGACCAGCGAGGCCATGGCCTCAGTCAGAAGCCGCATCAGGCCGACGCGTACGGCATCCGCACCCTCGCGACCGACGTCGAGACGGTCATGGACGCATACCTCGTCGATGAAGCCGTCTATGTCGGATACTCGCTCGGCGCGCGGGTCGGCTGGGAGGTCGTGCGTGATCTTCCGCATCGCATCGGTCGTGCCGTGCTCGGCGGGGTGCCCGACGGCATCCCTCTCGCCCGGCTCGATCTCGATCAGGTGCGCGCATACCTGGCGGACGGCACGCCCGTGTCGGATGCGACGACGCAGAACTACATCACGTTGACCGAGCGCGTGCCGGGCAACGACCTCGGAGCCCTGGTGGCACTGGCGGAGGGGATGCGGTCGTCACGGACGATCGACCCCGATCCGTCGAACGCCCCCTCGAGCCCGATCCTGTTCGCGACGGGCTCGAAGGACGCGATCATCGAAGGCTCGCGCGCGCTCGCATCCGCAGCCCCTCAGGGGCGGTTCTTCGAGATCCCGGATCGTAACCACTTCAACGCTCCGGGGTCCCGCGCGTTCAAGGAAGCAGCGCTCGCGTTCCTGTCGGAGGGCTGACCGCAGGCACGAGAAGAGCCCTCCGTCACGAGGTGACGAAGGGCTCTCAGGGTGACGGTCAGACCGTCGCGTTCTCTTCGCGCTTCGGCAGCACCCATCCCGCACGCGGGAAGTGGCAGGTGTAGCCGTTGGGGTACTTGATCAGGTAGTCCTGGTGCTCTTCCTCCGCCTGCCAGAACGGGCCCGCGGGCTCGATCGTGGTCACGGCCTTGCCCGGCCAGAGGCCTGAGGCGTCGACGTCGGCGATGGTGTCGCGGGCGACGGCCTCCTGCTCGGGGCTGAGCGGGAAGATCGCCGAGCGGTAGCTCGAGCCGACATCGTTGCCCTGACGGTCCTTGGTCGACGGGTCGTGGATCTGGAAGAAGAACGCGAGGATATCGCGGTACGTCGTCTTGGTGGGGTCGAAGACGATCTCCACAGCCTCGGCATGACCCGGGTGGTTGCGGTAGGTGGCGTGGTCGTTGCTGCCGCCGGTATAGCCGACACGGGTGTCGAGCACGCCGGGCTGGCGGCGGATCAGGTCTTCCATGCCCCAGAAGCAGCCGCCCGCCAGCACGGCGGTCTCGGCTCCGGGGGTGCGGGTGATGGTTCCGGTGTCGGTCATGACTGCTCCTCAGAGGTGGGGGTGGTGGGGAAGAGGTGACGGTAGCGACCGTACCCCTCATCTTCCAGGCTGTCAGCCGGGATGAAGCGCAGGGCGGCGGAGTTCATGCAGTATCGGAGCCCTCCTGCATCGCGGGGTCCATCGTCGAAGACGTGCCCCAGGTGGCTGTCGGCGCCGGTGGAACGCGCCTCCGTGCGCGTCATCCAGAGCTTGCGGTCGGTGCGCGTGGTCACGGCATCGGCCTCGATGGGCTTGGTGAAGCTCGGCCATCCGGTGCCGCTGTCGAACTTGTCGGTCGACGCGAAGAGCGGCTGGCCCGAGACGACGTCGACGTAGATGCCGTCGTCGTGGTTGTTCCAATACGCGTTGCGGAAGGGCGGCTCGGTGGCATCCTCCTGCGTCACCTCGTACTGCAGGTGCGTGAGGTCGCTGACCGCCGCGGGGTTCTTGCGGTACTCGTTCGACATGATCTGACTCCTTGTCCGACGCGGCTGGCTGCAGCGTCTTAGAGGAGAACCAGGCGGGCGCCTGTTTTGGTCCCGCAGGACTGTGAGCGGGCTGTGAGTTTGAAAGGAGTCGATAGAGTTGCTCAGCCACACACACCACAGGGAGACGCACATGTCGGTTGGACTGCTCGCCGTCGTCGATGACATCCTCAGCGCGGCGATGAAGGCCTCGGCGAAAGCCGCGGGCGTCGTGATCGACGATGCCGCGGTGACCCCGCAGTACGTGCAGGGCATCACGCCGGCGCGCGAGCTGCCCGTGGTCGCGAAGATCGCGCTCGGTTCGCTGGTCAACAAGTTCGTGATCATCATCCCGATCGCGCTGGTGCTCACCGCCTTCGCGCCGTGGGTGCTGCCGTACCTGCTGATCCTCGGCGGTGCCTATCTGTGCTTCGAAGGCGCCGAGAAGGTGCTCGAGTGGTTCGGCGTGCAGCACGGTCACGCCGATGAAGGCGCCCGCGACGAGAAGAAGCTGGTGCTCGGCGCCGTGCGCACCGACCTGATCCTCTCGACCGAGATCATGCTGATCTCGCTGGCGAACCTCGAGGCCGGTCTCGACATCTGGACGACCCTCGCGATCCTCGCGGTGATCGCCCTGCTCATGACGGGCGTCGTCTACGGCGCCGTGGCCCTGCTCGTGAAGATCGATGACATCGGTCTGAAGATGGCTAAGAACCCGGTCGCACGCGTCCGCCACACGGGAATGCGGATCGTGCGCTCGATGCCGGCGGTCTTCCGCTTCATCAGCATCCTCGGCACCGTGGCGATGCTGTGGGTCGGTGGCCACCTGCTGCTCGTGAACCTGGGCGAGGTGGGCGTGCACTTCGGCGAGGACATCCTGCATGCCATCGAGCACGCGCTCGAGCCCCTCGGCGCTGTCATCGTCTGGATCGGCGACACCCTCTTCTCGGCCATTGCCGGCCTCATCACGGGTCTGATCATCGTCGGGATCATCCTGGGGATCGGCCGCCTGATCGGCAAGAAGCCGAACTTCCACGAGGGCGAGGAATCGCCCGCCGACGTGCACGTCTGAACCGCGCACCACGGAATCGACGTCAGGCAGCGATGCCATAGCGGGCCCGGCCCCCGAGGCGCGGAGTCCTCGCGAGATCGATGCTTCGCGGCGGGATCAGCCATACCCGTGCCGCGGCTCCGATTCCCTCGATGCGGATATCCCACCCGTTGTCGTGGATGCGATGGTGACACGACTCGCACAGCAGTACGCCGTTGCTCATGTCGGTGGGTCCGGTGTCTCGCTGCCACCACCTGATGTGGTGCGCCTTGGTCATCTGCGGAGGGAGACCGCACATGGCGCAGCCGCCGTCTCGCTCGACGAGTGCCAATCGCTGCGCCCGGGTGAACAACCGCTTCTCGCGCCCCCAGTCGAGGATCTCCCCCGCTGATCCGAGAACCACCGGGATGATGCCGCCACCCGCAGCCATGCGACGGCAGGTGCTGACGCTCACGGGCTGGTCGCTGCCGTCGATCGTCGCGCTGCCCTCGCCCGACATGAGCTGGTCGAGGTTCACGCGCACCACCACTGTCGCACCCGATGCGGGCATCCCGCCGTTGTCGCAGGCGATCGCGTGCTCGCAGATGGCGGTCAACGCATCGGCCTGGATCATCGCGACCGAACGGCGATCGGCATCCGGCGCGTCAGGGTCTGTCGCGGTGATCCGCGACTGAAACGACGCCGCCACGTAGGCCTGTATCGCGGCCTTGATCGGCGCCCCTGAGGCGATGTCGGTCTGCAGCACGAGGTGAAGCGAGCCGTCGCGCTCGAACATCGTCAGGGAACGGCGGTCGCGGGCCTCTCGCTCTCTGGGTGCGACGCCGTCTGGGTCGAGCCAGGCTTCGGCACGGGCCACCAGCTTGCCGACGTCGGCGAGGGACATCCCCGCTGCCCTGCCGACGAGGAGACGCTCGGCCTCTTCGACCCGAGCCGACCCCACCTTGAGTCAGATCCGCTCGAGCAGGCTGACGATGAGCGCGGCGGCCGCGACGGAGATCTCCCCTGCGGCGAGCGCCGACGCCAGCGCCGGATACCGCGCGGGCAGGACCTCACCCGACAGATTCGTCCGCGGCGCCGCTGCCTGCCCCACCGCGATGAGTCGTTTGGCGTCGCCGGCCGACCCACCCGTGTGCGCGGCGATCATCGCCGCAGCACTCCGGTGTCCATGCTGCTTCGCGAACCCGTCAGTGCCGAGTTCCGACCGCGACTCGTGCGCGATCGTCGCCGCGAGCTCGGCGTGGAGCCCGTCGAGGCATCGCTGCGCCTGGCTCACCGCACGATGCGCGTCGAGCAGCTCGATGCGCGAGAGCTCCGCCGACTCCTCAGCGTCACCCCAGACGTCGCCGAGGCGCTCGAAGGCCTCGAGAAGCGGCATCAGGCGGGATGAGGGCATGTCTCCATTTCAGAACGGATGTTCGAATCTCGAGCGAGATGCCGGAATCCGCTGGAGCAGGAGATCGAGCTCATGACGGCAGGTGGTCGTCACCCCGCAGCCACTCATCGAACGTGATCCGACCCTGCAGAGCATCCGCCCCTCCGCGCAGCGACCCCGACGCCAGCCCTCGCCCGTAGGCGCCGGGCAGCCGCACCCCCAGCACCCGCCGGCGCACTCCGTCGAACGCCAGCTGCCTCCGCGCCACATCCGCGAGAACCTCGTTTCTCGGCCCGACCAGGTCGGACGCACGCCCGGCCGGCGCGCCCTCGGCGACACGCACCAGATGCTCCCCGACCTCGCGCGCAGCCACCGGCCGCATGAGCAGCTTCGGCAGCACCGCCACCGGGCCGGACATCCTCGACAGCAGCTGTCCGGCGAACTCGTGGAACTGACCGGCCCTCGCGATCGTGAACGGCACCGACCCTGCAGCCACCGCGCGTTCCTGCGCCAGCTTGCCCGCGTAGTACGAGGCGTCGATGCCATCGATCCCCACGATCGACAGAGCGACGTGGTGCGTGACACCCGCCCGCGACTCCGCAGCCAGCAGAGTGCGGGTCGCCGTCTCGAAGAACTTCACGGCCTTCGCAGCCGAGAGCGTGGTCGTGTTCGTGACGTCGATGACGGCATCCGCCCCCTGCATCCGCTCGGCCAGTCCGGCGCCGGTGAGCACATCGGCTCCGGACGACCGCGACAGCACCACCACCTCGTGACCGGCCGCCTGCGCCGCCTCCACGGCGTGCCGACCGACGACCCCTGTTCCTCCTGCGACCGCGATCCTCATCCGATTCCCTCTCCGCTCCGGGGCGACGTCCACGCCTCCTGCACCAGATGACGAATCAGCACCCGAGAACGTGAGGCCTCACACTCCACCCTGCTCCGTCGTCATATCCTGCGAAAGCACACTCGCACCCGCATCCGAAAGGCACCCCATGGATGACGACCTCGACGACGTCTTCCGCGAGCGGCGACGCCTGCTCGCCCTCGGATACCGGATGACCGGCACTCTGGCGGATGCCGAGGATGTCGTGCAGGAGACCTACCTGCGCTGGTACCGGCTCACCGAAGCTGAGCGCGAGACCATCGCGAACCCCGCCGGCTGGCTCACCACCGTCGCGGGACGCGTCGCCCTCGACCTTCTGGGTTCCGCCCGCCACAGGCGCGAGCAGTACGTCGGGCCGTGGCTGCCCGAGCCCGTTCCGGCCGAGCTCTTCGCCGGAGCGATCGGATCGCGCACGGCCTCGACGCCCGAAGATCCTCTCGATCGCATCACTCTCGACGACGACGTCTCGACCGCGCTGCTGGTCGTGCTCGAGGCGATGACTCCCGCCGAGCGCGTCGCCTTCGTGCTGCACGACGTCTTCGCCGTGCCGTTCGACGAGATCGCCGAGGCCGTGGGGCGATCTTCCGCGGCGGTGCGGCAGCTCGCGTCATCCGCTCGTCGTCACGTGCGCGAGAACCGGGCGACCGCCGTGCCCCGCGCCGAGCACGACCGCGTGGTGCGGGCCTTCCAGCAGGCGACGCGCACGGGCGAAGTCGCTCCGCTGCTGAAGTTCCTGGCACCGGACGTCGAACTGCGCAGCGACGGAGGCGGCGTGGTCAGCGCCGCCCGCAATGTCGTGAGCGGCGCTGACAATGTCGCGCGCTTCCTGCTCGGGATCGCGGCCAAGAACCCACACTTCACCGCCGAGGAGAAGCACTTCGGCGAAGGTCTCGGCCTGGTGTTCCGCGACGGAGAGAACGTGCATTCGGTCATGAACGTGCACGTCGAGGCGGGTGTGATCACCCAGCTGTGGATCGTGCTCAACCCCGCCAAGCTCACCTACTGGAACTCATCGCAGTGAGGCGAAGCGGGTGCCCGAGAGCCCCCGCCCCGGCATCCTGCTACCGTCATGCAGTGCGCACCCGAGCGCAGATGCAGGAGACAGCCGATGAGCGACCCCCAGATCCGGGATGCCGAGACCGCCGACCTCGAAGCGATCACGGCGATCCACAACGACGCGGTGCTGAACACCACCGCGATCTGGAATGAAGAGGCGGTCACGGTCGAAGACCGCGCCGCCTGGCTCGCGGAGCGCACAGGCCGCGGCTATCCCGTCATCGTCGCGGTCGACGAGACCGGCGTGCTCGGGTATGCGACCTTCGGCGACTGGCGCCCGCACAGCGGATATCGGCACACCGTCGAGCACTCGGTGTACGTCCGCGACGGCCAGCGGGGTCGCGGCATCGGCAAGGCGCTGATGATCGAGCTCATCCACCGCGCCCGCAGCCTCGGCAAGCACGTGATGGTCGCCGCGATCGAGAGCAGCAACACGGGGTCGATCATCATGCACAAGCGCCTCGACTTCATGCAGGTCGGGCGCATGCCGCAGGTCGGCACCAAGTTCGATCGCTGGCTCGACCTCACGTTCCTGCAGCTGGTGCTCGATCAGCGGCCCTTCCCCGACGAGACGAAGTGAACGTCTTCCTCTGGCTGGTCGACGCCTTCAACTCGCAGTGGATGCTGCCCGGCGGCCAGGTGCTGCTCGTGCGCGAGGTGGTCGGCAACGCATTCGGCCTCGCCAGCGCACTCGGCGGCATGCAGCGCAAGATCTGGGCGTGGCCGGTCGGCATCGTCGGCAACGTGCTGCTGCTCACCGTCTTCCTCGGATCCATCCTCAATCCCGATCATGAGCTGCCGCACCTGCTCGGCCAGGCCGGTCGTCAGGTCATGTTCATCATCGTTGCGATCTACGGGTGGGTGCGCTGGCGGCAGGCCTCGTCGTCGGGTGGTCGCGTCACGCCCCGGTGGGCACCGAACAGCGCGCGCATCGGCCTGGTGCTCGTGATGGTGATCGGCACGATCGCCCTCACTCCCCTGTTCCGCGCCCTCGGCTCGTGGGAGCCGGTGTGGGCCGACGCGTGGACATTCGTCGGATCCCTGCTCGCCACCTACGGCATGGCCAAGGGGTGGACGGAGTTCTGGCTGATCTGGATCGCCGTCGACGTCGTGGGCGTGCCGCTGCTGTTCAGCTCGGGCTTCTACGCGACCGGACTCATGTATGTGTTCTACGGCGTCTTCACCGCGGTCGGATTCGTCGTCTGGTGCCGAGCGCAGGCGAACGCCAAACCGCAGGTCGAGACGATCATGCCCGACCCGCGTCCGATCACGTCCACCACGAAGACCGTCGACGGCGACCGGGGCTGACCCGGCCGGACTCGACCGACGAATGTGTCGCCCCGTGTCGCGGGGGCTGACACGGGGCGCCTCCGCGGGTTTTGCTTGACCCCATGACCCGTCAGATCCGCTTCAACGCCTTCGACATGAACTGCGTCGCCCACCAGTCGTCCGGTCTGTGGCGACACCCGGACGACCGCTCGCGCCAGTACAACACCATCTCGTACTGGACGGATCTTGCGAAGCTGCTCGAGAGCGCGACCTTCGACGGCATCTTCATCGCCGACGTGCTCGGCACCTACGACGTCTACGGCGGCACCAACGAGGCGGCGATCCGCAACGGCGCACAGGTTCCCGTGAACGACCCGATCCTGCTCGTGAGCGCGATGGCGGCCGTCACCGAGCACCTCGGCTTCGGCATCACCGCCGGCACCGCCTTCGAGCACCCCTATCCGTTCGCACGGCGTCTGAGCACGCTCGACCACCTGACCAACGGACGCGTCGGCTGGAACGTCGTGACCGGCTACCTGCCCAGCGCCGCCCGCAACATGGGTCAGCACGATCAGCTCGCACACGACGACCGCTACGACCACGCCGACGAGTACGTCGAGGTGCTCTACAAGCTGTGGGAGGGATCGTGGGAAGACGACGCCGTCGTCGAAGACCGCGAGCGCGGCATCTTCACCGACCCGGCGAAGGTGCACCCGATCGGCCACGAGGGAAAGCACTTCAGCGTTCCCGGCATCCACATCTCCGAGCCGTCGCCGCAGCGCACCCCGGTCATCTACCAGGCCGGAGCCAGCCCTCGCGGTGTGCGCTTCGCATCGGAGAACGCCGAGGCGATCTTCGTCGCCGCGCCCTCGAAGGAGGTGCTCGCCGGCACCGTGAAGCGCATCCGCGATGCGCTGGAGGACGCCGGTCGCGACCGCTACGACGCGAAGATCTACACGCTGCTCACCGTCATCACGGGGGCCACGAGCGCGGATGCCGCGGCGAAGCACGCCGAATACCTGTCCTACGCGAGCCCCGAGGGCGCGCTGACCTTCATGTCGGGCTGGATGGGCGTCGACCTCTCGCAGTATGCCGAGGACGAGCCCGTCGGCAACGTCGAGTCCAACGCGATCCAGTCGGTGCTGCAGCATCTCAAGGAGGAGGCCGACCTCGGACGCGAGTGGACCGTCGGCGACTTCGGCCGCCACAACGCGATCGGCGGCCTCGGGCCGACCATCGTCGGATCTGGCGTCGAGATCGCCGACGAACTGCAGTCGTGGGTCGAGGAGACCGACATCGACGGATTCAACCTCGCCTACGCGGTCACGCCCGGCACCTGGCAGGACGTCATCGAGCACGTCATCCCGGTGCTGCGCGAGCGCGGCGTCTACCCGAACGAGTACACGCCGGGAACTCTGCGCAACAAGCTGCAGGGCAAGGGCGACCGCGTGCAGGACACGCATCGCGCCGCGCGCTATCGGGTCGGAGCGAACGCCCCCGTCGCCTGATCAGCGCCGGGTGGTGATCAGAGGCGCCGGTCAGTCTGCCTTCGAGCTGAACATCCCGCGCAGCACCAGGAACACCACGACCGCGACGACGGCGACGATCGCGAGCTTCGCGATGAACCACAGGATCGAGAAGAGCGCGCTGACGATCCACCAGGCGATCACGACGGCGAGGACGACGCCGATGATGGTCCAGAGCGAGTTCTTGTTCATGCATCCAGCCTAGGCGGCGCGGGCGCATCACAGATCCGGATGCTGCGGCGTCAGTACTCATGGGAGGCGCATCCCGCGCCCCATGAGCGAAGGAGACGACGTGTCGCACGTCAACATCGGCAAGGTCTACGCAGCCCCGTATCAGGCGATGCTGGAGTTCAACGCCCAGGCGGTCGCCGCAGCCGAGGATGCCGGTCTCTCGCCGTTGCTCGTCGAACTGGTCAAGGTGCGGGCGTCGCAGCTCAACGGCTGCGCCTTCTGCCTCAGGATGCACTGCGCCGATGCCGTCAAGGCCGGGGAGACGGCCGACCGGCTGGCCGTGCTCGCGGGATGGTGGGAGTCGCAGTACTTCTCGGCCGAGGAGCAAGCCGCCCTGCAGATCGCCGAGAACGTGACGATGATCGGCGACCACGGCCGCCTGGCGGATCGCGGAGTCGACGTCGAGGGCGTGCTGACCGAGAAGCAGATCGCCGCCGTGACCTGGCTCGCCGTGATCATCAACAGCTGGAACCGCATCGCGATCAGCAGCCACTACCCCGTGCACGCCTGATCGAGCGACGGTGAGCGAAGGGACGGGAAGGCGGATGCGACGGCATCCGCCCTCCCGTCCCTTCCGCATCGGATGTGTCGCCGTCAAGACCCTTCTCGAGAAGGGGATCGGGGGCGAGACTTCGAGCATGTCTGCACCGGCTCTCACTCCGTCCGCCCTTCACGGCATCGCCGCCCGCGGCCCGCTCAGCGATGGCATCATCCGCCGACTGACCGGCGAAGACGCCGACGACCTCGGCGCCCGCGCCGAGACCGCGCTCGCCACCAGCGACGATGTCGTGCGCGACGACGACATCCAACTCGCGCTCTTCGTGCTGTACGCCTCGTCGTACGGATCTCTGTCCGAGCTCGATCCCGCCCTCGAGTGGGACCCGGCGCTGATCGCCACGCGAGGACTCCTCGAGCACGCCTTCGAGCGGGCGCTGCGGGCGACCGTGCCGACCCCGGAACTGCCCGAGCCGACCGTCGACGCCGTCGGACGAGCCCTGTTCGCTCTCGCCGAGGCCGACACCGGACCGAGCCTCTCTCGTTACGTCGCGAAGAAGGCCACGGACGAGCAGATGCACGAGTTCTTCATGCAGCGCTCGATCTACACGCTGCGCGAGGCCGACCCTCACTCGTGGGCGATCCCCCGCCTGACCGGTCGGCCCAAGGCGGCGCTCGTCGAGATCCAGTCGGACGAGTACGGCGGAGGGCGCCCCGACCGTGTGCACGCGACGATCTTCGCTCGCGCGATGCGCGGCGCCGGCCTCGACGACACCTATGGCGCCTACGTCGACGACGTGCCGGCGATCACGCTCGCGTCGCTCAACATGATGTCGATGTTCGGCCTCAACCGCCGGCTCGTCGGAGCGATCGTCGGCCATCTGGCCGCGTTCGAGATGACCTCGTCGATCCCCAACCGGTTCTACGCCGACGGGCTGCGACGGCTCGGCTTCACCGAGGACGTGACCGACTACTTCGACGAGCACGTCGAGGCGGATGCCGTGCACGAGCAGATCGCCGCGCGTGACCTCGCGGGCGGGCTGGCCGAGGACCGCCCCGACCTGCTGCCCGACATCATGTTCGGCGCCGCGGCCTGCCTCACCGTCGACGGATGGGCGGCGGGACACATGCTCGACTCCTGGACGCGCGGCGAATCCTCGCTGCGCGAGAGGGACGCGCGATGAGCGGGGCGCAGGATGCCGTCACGATCACGGCGTACCCCGACGGTCCGCTGCTGGTGCGCGGAGCAGCGGTGCTCGAGACCTCCGACGGCGAGCCGATCGAGGTGACGCGCCGCACGGTGGCGCTGTGCCGTTGCGGTCTCTCGACGATCAAGCCGTTCTGCGACGGCACGCACAAGGCCGCCGGGTTCCGCACCGACGCCTGATCTCGATGATGCGGGCCGATCGTGGTCGGCGCGGGTCGGCTGCGGTCAGTGCCCGACCGCCGGCAGGCAGCCGCCGTCCATGATGACGCCGCCGATCTCGACCGTGAGAGTATCTGCCGAGACTTCGCCGAAGATGCATCCGCCCTCAGGTGCAGCCGCGCCGAAGGCCACCGCGCGTTCATCGCCCAGCGTCTGGACGCCCGCGAGGCCCGCTGCGGCGAACACCTCCTCGACCGCGTTCACCGACAGGTCTCCCGAGGTACGGAGCGTCTCAAGGCCGGTGCGGACGGCAGCCGCCGGCGCCTCGGCGGCTGCCCGGCTCTCCTCCGAGAGGTCGACCCGGTCGCGATAGCGCTCGTTCTGCGCCATCGCGTGATCGGGGTCGTACGGCGCGCAGTCCGGAGGCAGGTCTACGCCTTCGATCTGCGGGCACGCGGCCGTAGGGGTGGGACTCGGGGATGCGGACGGCGATGCGCCGGGCGGACCTGTGGTCGCCGTCGCGCACCCTGCGAGCATCATGGTCGCCGCGACGACGAGAAGAAGACGTGCACCTCTCGACCTGTCCCCCCGGATTCCGGTCATGCCCTCATGCAACCACACGGGACGGACAGTGCCAACCGATGTGCGTTACGTGGGCGACCATCGCCTGTGCCCCGGAAGGAGGACTGCGCCCCGGGAGGAGGACTGCGCGCCGGGAGGAGTCTCAGCGGCATTCTCTCCTCCCGTAGGAGCGTTCTCCTCCCGAGGACGCACGAGGGAGAGCCCGAGTGCGCGCGCTGATGCGCACGAGCCTCATCTGACCCGCTTCAGCGCGGATTCAGCGTGCGCCCGCCACACTGGAGGAATGCGGATCCTGGTGGTTGACGACGAGGCGCGTCTTGCCGACGCCGTGCGCCGGGGGCTCGAGGCGGAGGGCTTCGCGGTCGACGTCGCGAACAACGGCGTCGACGGGCTGTGGCGTGCGCGTGAGACGCGGTACGACGCGATCGTGCTCGACCTGATGATGCCCGGCATGAGCGGGTGGAAGGTGTGCGAGGCGCTGCGCGCCGAGGAGAACTGGACGCCCGTGCTCATGCTCACCGCCAAGGACGGCGAGTGGGATCAGGTCGAGGCCCTCGAGACGGGCGCAGACGACTACGTGACCAAGCCGTTCTCCTTCGCGATCCTCGTGGCTCGGCTCCGTGCTCTCGTGCGCCGCGGCGCTGTCGCGCGCCCTGCGGTGCTCGAAGCCGGAGACCTCAAGCTCGACCCGTCGTCGCACCACGTCTGGCGCGGCGAGACCCAGGTCACTTTGACCGCGCGCGAGTTCGCCGTGCTCGAGCACCTCATGCGGCACCGCGGTCAGGTGCTGTCGAAGCGCGCGCTGATCGAGGGCGTCTGGGACGACGACTTCGACGGCGACCCGAACATCGTCGAGGTCTACGTCGGTCACCTGCGCCGCAAGCTCGACAAGCCCTTCGGGCGCGAGGCGATCGAGACGATCCGCGGCGCCGGCTATCGATTGGCGGCCGACGGTGGCTAGCCGCGCGTTCCGGTCGGTGCGTGCCAGGACGACCCTCGGCGCGACCGTGGTCGTGGCCGTCGCGCTGCTGATCGGGGCGTTCTCGTTCTACGGCATCCTGAGCTCCAGCATCCACGCCAGCGCCGAGCGCGCCGCCGAGCAGCGACTCGACGAACTCGCCGAGCGCTTCGACGGTCCCGGCGGCGGCCCGGGCGGCGAGCGCGGGGTCGACTCCCTCGACGACGAGATCGTCCAGATCATCGGCGAGGACGGCGCGGTCAGGGCCGCCAGCGAGGATGCCCGCGACGAGCTCGGCTCCACCGCGCTCCCCCTCGCCGACCAGGCACGCACCACGACGATCGGCGGCGAGCCGATGCTCGTCGTCTCCGACGACCTCGAGAACGACGAGACGCTCGTGCTCGCCGTCTCGATCGAAGACGGTGTCGAGACGCTGTCGACGGTCGCCGTGCTGCTCGCGGTCGCCGTGCCGCTGCTTCTGCTGCTCGTCGCCGTCACCACCTGGCTCGTCGTCGGCCGGGCGCTGCGGCCGGTCACCCGCATCCGCGAGGAGGTCGACGGCATCACCGCCGAGCACCTGCACCGACGCGTCGAGGTGCCGCCGTCATCCGACGAGATCGCCGCACTCGCGACCACCATGAACCGGATGCTCGATCGCCTCGACTCGTCGGCCACCGCCCAGCGCCGCTTCGTCTCGGATGCCTCACACGAGCTGCGCTCACCGCTCGCGACGATCCGTCAGCACGCCGAGCTCGCACAGGCGCATCCGGCCACAACGAGCATCGGCGAGCTGGCCGAGGTCGTCTCAGAGGAGGGGCTCCGACTGCAGGGCATCGTCGAGTCACTTCTGCTGCTCGCCCGGCTCGACGAGGGCGGCGGCACGCACGACGAGGCCGTCGACCTCGACGACCTGGCCCTGGGCGAGGTGCGACGCCTGAGGTCGCGAGGGGTCGAGGTCGACGGGTCGGGCATCCGTGCGGCCCGGGTCGCCGGGGATCCTCGGCTTCTCGGCCAGCTCCTGCGCAACCTCGCCGACAACGCCGTCAGGCACAGCGCCGGCCGCGTGGCGATCAGCGTGATCCCGCAGGACGCCTGGGTGTTCGTGACCGTCGAGGACGACGGCGCAGGAGTGCCAGCCGACGAGCGCGAGCGCATCTTCGAGCGCTTCGTGCGGCTCGATGAGGCCCGCAGCCGGGATGCCGGCGGCAGCGGTCTCGGCCTCGCGATCGTGCAGGGCATCGCCGCGGCCAGCGGCGGGACGGTCTCGGTCGACGCCTCGCGCTGGGGCGGCGCCCGCTTCGTGGTGACCCTGCCGCTCTCGGACTGACATCCTCTCGGCATCCGGCCCGTCTGCAGGGACCCGGCACCTCCCGGCATCCGGCCCGTCTGCAGGACCGAAGCACGGATGCGGGACCAGACACCTGTTCTCCTCCTGCAGACGTGCCCGGATCCTGCAAACGGTACGAGGAAACCCCGGTTCGCGGCCCCGGCCGTTCGGTCGCTGGTTCCTGAAGAGGTCTTCAGGAGGCTTCAGGGTGGCTTCAGCACCGCCGGGAGAGCATCGAGACATGAACGACAAGAACTCGACCCCCGACCAGACGCCCGAGAACCTCCCCGTGAACGCGACTCCGCCGGCGCCCCCCGCTCCGCCCGCGCCGACTCCGGCCCACGACGCCGAGACCGTGCCCGTCGCACCGCTCGCCGCTGAGACCGGCACTCCGGCATCCGTTCCCGCAGCCCCCGCGAAGCGTGGTCGCAAGCGTGCCCTTCTCATCGGCGGTGGAATCGCGGCCGCGGTGGTTCTCGCCGGCGGCGGCGTGGCCATCGGAGCAGCGATCGGCGACGAGTTCGGCGACGACGACGACCGCCCCTCGGTCTCCGACGGTCCCCGTGGCGACGTCGACGACAACGGCGGACAGCCGGGCGGCGACCGAGACGACCGCGACGACGACGGAGAGCAGGGCGCACCCCAGGGCGGGGGCCCTGTGACCGACATCGGCACCGACTCCGCCGACGAGCTCGTGGAGATCGCGGATGCCGCCCGCGGCGCAGCCGAAGGCGACGTGACGTCCATCGACGCGAAGCGCGACGGCACCTGGGAGGTGCAGCTGACCACGGCGAACGGCAGCGAGACCGAGGTGCGGGTGGATGCCGACCTCGCCACCACCGTCGTCTCGACCGAGCAGGACGACGATGACTCCGCCCCCACCCACACCCTCGACGAGTCGGCCATCCGCGCACTCGTCGATGCCGCGCTGGCCGAGGCCGACGGCATGATCACCGACCTCGACGCCGACAACGACGAGGTCAGCCCCTACGACGCGTCGGTGCTCACGACCGACCGCCGCTCGATCGACATCGACTTCAGCGCCGACTTCGCCGTCGTCGGCACCGACATCGACGACTGAGCACCCCGCGTCGTTCCTCGAGCCGCCGGCCCCCGGGGTCGGCGGCTCGACGCATCTCCGACGAGTTCGGCACTTTCGCATCATGATCCGTTCACCGCGCGGTCTCTGTAGGTGGGTACGGTCTCGATCGCAGACCGAAGATGCTGTCGTCAGGGGAATTCATGCCGGTCACGGTGCACACGTACTTCTACACACCCGCGCGGGCGGACTCCGTCGTGCGGGTGCTGCAGCAGCTCACGACAGAGCTCAAGCGCGTCGAGTGGCGAGTCTCCGATCATCGTTCCGTGGCGTTCAGCACACGACGGACGCTGTTCGGGGGAGCCGCCGACGTGAGGGTCGTGGCGACTCCGTTGGCTGAGGGAGGATCCGACGTGAGGATCGCACTGCAGGCGCCGACCCGTCGCCGGACGACTACGAAGGCGGCCGACCGTCTGAGCGAGCGGATCCAGCGGGCGCTCGGCTGACCGCGAGCCGCGGCCCGGTGCTGCGGCTACCATTTCAGTCATGACGAATTCCGGCCGCATCGACGATGTCTCCATCGGCGGCGAGATGATCCGCCTCGGGCAGTTCCTGAAGTACTCGGGTCTGCTCGACTCGGGTGGCGACGCCAAAGAGGTCGTGATCGACGGTTTCGTGAAGGTCAACGACGAGGTCGATCGTCGTCGGGGCCGTCAGCTGCACGACGGCGACCTGGTCACCTTCGAGGGCCGCACCGTTCGCGTGCGCCCCTGACGCCGGCAGCGATCGCCGTCACCGCCGCGTCGCGTAGCGGAGGAACATCACCCCGCTGCTGAAGCGCTTGTCGTCGAGCAGTTCGAGATCGACATGCACGTCGCCGGGGAAGAACGGCTTGCCGCCCCCGACGATGCCCGGACCGATGAACAGGCCGAACTCGTCGACCAGACCCGCGCGGATCGCCTCGGCCGCGAGCGTCGGCCCGTCGACAGAGAGGTCGCTGTCGGATTCGGCTTTCCAGCGCTCGACGGTCTCGGGGTCGAACGTGCGCTCGAGCCGCGTGCGCTCGCTCGACACCTCGGCGAGCGTTTTCGAGAAGACGACCTTGTCGGCCGCCTGCCAGACCCGTGCGTAGTCGATGCCGACCTGCGGCTGATCGGGCTCGAGGTGGGCGGTCTCCCAATAGACCATCGTCTCGTACATGCGCCGCCCGTAGAGATAGGTGCCGACGTCGGCGAACTGCCTGTTGATGAAGTCGTGCAGCTCCTCATCGAGCGCCCAGTCGAATCCTCCGTGGGGCCCGCTGACATATCCGTCGAGCGACGTGATCATGGAGTAGATGAGTCGGCCCATGCGGCGAGGCTACTCCGCGCGCCGGGGGTTGGTCGACCCCCTCGCTGCCACCCTCCACTGCCGGCGTCTCGGGAGGAGATCTGCTCTTCGGGAGGAGCAATCCTGCGAATCCCCCCTCCCGATGAGCAGTTCTCCTCCCCCAGCGACATCGACGAGCTCAGCGACATCGACGACGGCCCCGGGCTTCGCCCTTAGCGACCTGAGTCCGCGGACGCAAGGCGCTGGCCGACATCCCGACCTCGGCGCACGCTGGAGACATACCCCCAGACCAGCGACCGAGAGGACACCCCATGTCTCGCGACCAGTACACCTTCGTCAACCCGGCCGAGCTCTATTCCGACATCGAGCCCGAGAAGCAGCACATGCCCGAACCAGGGCTCGACGCCGACCTCGCTCCCAAGGCCGACCTCGGCGAGGAGAGCTATCGCGGCACCGGCCGTCTCACCGGCCGCAAGGCTCTCATCACCGGCGGCGACTCGGGCATCGGGGCGGCGACCGCGATCGCCTTCGCCCGTGAAGGGGCCGACGTCGCGCTCTCGTACCTTCCGGAAGAGGAGGAGGATGCTGCGCGGATCGCCGACATCCTTCGCGACGCGGGCGCCACCGTCGCGCAGATCCCCGGCGACCTGCGCGACCCCGAGTACTGCCGCACGCTCGTCTCAGAAGCGGTCGGTGCGCTCGGCGGTCTCGACATCCTCGTCAACAACGGCGGCAAGCAGGTCTACCAGGAGTCTCTGACCGACATCACCGACGAGCAGTTCGACGACACCTTCAAGACGAACGTCTACGCGATGTTCTGGATCACGAAGGCCGCACTCCCGCACCTCCCCGCCGGATCGACCATCATCAACACCACGTCGATCCAGGCGTACTCGCCGTCGGGGATCCTCGTCGACTATGCGTCGACCAAGGCCACGATCAACGCCTTCACCAAGGGCCTCGCCGACCAGCTCGCACCGAAGGGCATCCGCGTGAACGCCGTGGCACCCGGGCCGATCTGGACCCCGCTGCAGCCCAGCGACGGACAGCCGCAGGAGAAGCTGCCGGAGTTCGGTGAGGACACGCCTCTCGGCCGCATGGGTCAGCCGGCCGAGCTGGCACCCGCCTACGTGTTCCTCGCCTCGGCCGAGTCGAGCTACGTCGCCGGCGAGACGCTCAACGTCAACGGCGGCATGCCCACGCCGTGACCCGCTGACAGCGAACGCCCCCTCCCGAAGCGACCGGGTGGGGGCGTTCCCGTGTTCGGAGATGGTCGGCGATGTCGGGGGCACGAGGCAATATGACGGTATGGCAGACGGATACGACCTCGATTTCCTTCCGACGCGAGTCCCCCTGCCCCGGCCGGCGCAGGATGCGACCGAGCTGACCTACCCGCGCTTCACGGTGCTGCTCGACCGCGACCGTCGGCTGGCCTCCGTGACCGGCGTGAACATCGACGGAGCGCTGCTCCGCGAACTGCCGCGCACCGGCGAGTGGAGGCTCGACCCCCGGATCGACGACGAGCTGCAGACGGGTCCCGATGTCTACGCGCGCAACGACCTCGATCGCGGCCATCTCGTGCGGCGGCGTGATCCGGGATGGGGCGATGCCGATGAGGCGAGGGATGCCACCGAGGCGACCTTCTTCTATCCGAACGCCGCCCCGCAGGCGGCAGGATTCAACCAGTCGAAGGACCTCTGGCTCGGCCTGGAAGACCATGTGATCGAGTATGCCGAGACGACCGATCAGCGTGTCTCGGTCTTCACCGCGCCTGTGCTGGGCGACGACGACCCGCCGTATCGCGGCATCCGCATCCCCCTCCGGTTCTGGAAGATCGCGGCCTGGCAGGCGCCGGATGGCCTGTCGGCCGCAGGGTTCGTGCTCGATCAGTCCGAGCTGGTCGACACCCCCGACGGCCTGCTCGCCGCGCCGCCACTGGGCGCCTTCCGCACGTTCCAGGTTCCGGTCGCCGAGATCGCCCGAGTCACGAAGGTCGATGTGGGGCCCCTGCTCGACGCCGATGTGCTCGCCCGGCCGAGTGCGCGATCGACCGAGCGGCGACCGCTCGCCTCCGCATCCGACATCACGCTCTAGGCGTCTACCGGAGCATCGACGCGACGAAGCGCACCGCTGCCGCGGACGAACCCCTGCATCGTCACCACCGGGTGGATGTGCTCGCGGAGGAGCGCGGTGGTCGTCCTCTCGTTCGCGGGTCATCGCAGCCAGAGCGAACGGGTGAACGCCGCCACGATCCGGGGAGGAGATGTCGCGATCGGGGAGGGATGCGACTCTGTGGCGGCGTTCGTGCGGATGATCCGCGGTGATCCGACGGGGTGATCGAACGGTTCAACCATCTCGCGAACCGCGCGCGCGCACGCCGAGCAGGGGCGGATTCCGAGCCGGAAACCGCGGTCTCCGGTGCCGACGCCCGATCTCTCAGTAGTGCGGAGTGCCCGCCGCAGTAGTGCCGCGCAGAGCGCAGTCCGGGCACACGCGCCGACGGCTGCGGTCGGGCTCTGTCACATCCACCCAGGACTCGTCCTGACCGATGGTCCTCGAGCAGTCATCGCACCGCCGCCGACGGCCGGCGACGAGGAGAAGCCCCGCGACCAGCAGCAGCGCCGCCGCGATTCCGAAGAGAAGGAGCGAGCTTGCCCCCGTCGCCGCCAGCCGAGTCGGCTGCTCGTCGACCTCGCCGGACATCGTAGACACGACATCGAACGCGAGCTCGGTCGACTCCTGTCCCTCATTGCGCTGCGATGCAGTCGCGGAGGGGAGCTCGAACCCGATCTCCACGGCCACCGTCTCACCCTGGGCGACCCGCACCTCGGCGATGTCGACAGTGCCGGTCATCTCTTCGGCGAGTGCGGAGAAGCGCTGCCGCCCCTCGACACCGCCGACGCTCCAGAACAGCTCGACCTCGTCGGCGAGGCCGGGATTGCGAGCGCCGCCGGGCACGCTCTCATCCAGACGCAGCGACACGGTGAGGCCGGCTCGCGCAGGACCGCTGTTCGTCAGCATCAGGGTGCGTCGAGTGCGATCTCCCGGCGCGGCGATGCGCTGACCGACGAACGACGACTCCGCGGTCGAATACCCCCGGCCCGACCAGTCCAGGTGCGTCGCCGGACCGTCCCAGGCGGCCTCGGCAATCGCATCCCCTGACTGCGAACCACCCCCGGATGCCGGTGCCACCGCCCTGTCGACGGGTTCGCCGGTCGTCGAGACGCCGGTCGTCGAACCCGCCGCCACGGCAGGGAGCACGCCCGCAGCAGAGAGCGCCCCGGCCAGCATGAGCAGGAGCACGACGGCGAGGGTCCAGGCGATGGACGTCTCCCGTCGGGTGCGACGTCGTGCGTCCGCGAGGAGGCCGTCCACTCCGTTCATCGCCGGCTCCTCTCGACATCCGTCGCGTGCGACAGCATCTCGCGCAGCGAACCGTCGTCGAGCGAGAGGAGTCCGAGCCGTGCGAGGTGGAGTTCCTCCTCGCGGATCGCGATCTCCCGCTCTCTGAGATCGAGCTCCCGGATCCGGAGGTCGTCGGCGACAGAGGGAACGGCAGGGGCCGCGGATGCCGCGGGGGCGTCGTTCACGCCCCGTCCGGAGGTCATGATCACGCGGGTGCGCGGCCGCCGGAAGGTGGTCCATGCGCCGTAGCCGAGAAGCCCGGCACCGAACGCGACGCCGAGCACCACGATGTTGTCGGTGGCCCACTGGCGCACCCATCCGAGGGCGGGCAGGCTGTAGAGCATCGCCCCGCGAACCTGCTCGGGAGACACGGGCGCGTCGGCGGCGGAGTTCGCGTCGCCCTGAGTGATGAGCCTGCAGTCCGTGCCGTCGTCGAACGTGCCGACGGTCTTGCCCACGACGCGGTGGGTGATGAGAGCCGGGTCGCCGGGCTCGGGAAGATAGGTCACGATGTCGCCGACCCCGATCTCGGCGCACACCTGATCGGGCGCGACGCCTCGCACCGCCACGACGTCACCGGGTGCGAATGTCGGCTCCATCGATCCCGTGAGCACCGTGAGCGAGGTGCCGCCGGAGACACGCGGCACCACGAGAAGCGCGGCGATGAGCGCGAGCAGCGTCACGACGAACGCGATCCATACGGCCCGTCCGGCGATGCGCCAGGGCGACTCGTACCAGCTCCTCGGAATCCTGCCGGTGGTGCGCATGCGTGCGTCTCTCTTCATGATCGTGAGCGACGGAGGCGCCCCTGTCTCGGGGCGCCTCGCGACGGTGGGTCTTAGAACTGCTCGCCGGTGTCGCGAACCTGCTCGAGCGTGAGGTTCAGCCCCGACAGCGTGTCGGTGAGCGCGACGTCGGTGCGGTCGGTGACCGTCGACGAGAAGGCGCCGTAGACGACGACCGTCACGTCTTCGGTGGTCTCGGCCATCGAGAGCACGGTGGTGCCGTTCGCGTCCTCGAGGCCAGCGCTCTGACCCGTCTGCGGCGCCGACAGGTACAGCAGCGTCGCATCTGCCGCGACGGGCAGCGCGATCTCAGGCTGCACGAGCGCACCGTCCTGGTAGACCTCGTAGGTGTAGGTCATGCCGCTGATGTCGTAGTCGTTCGCCGTGAGACCGTCGAGCGAGAGGCGACCGACGAGGTTGTCTCCCTCCAGCGTCACGTCGGCCGAGAACGAGGCCGCGACCTTGTCGCCGGGCACGATGCGCCAGGTCGACGCATCCGCGGGGGCCAGCGCGTGGCCGAGCTGCGAGCCGTCCGTGCCGACCACGGTGGCGGTGGCGTCGTCGCGGTCTGCCGAGACGTCCCAGAAGGTCGTGTCGGCAGTCTGCACGACGTCGAGGTCGCCGGCGGTGATCTGTCCGCCGCTGAAGCCGTCGGTCGCCGTCCATAGGGCGAACGTCGACCCGCCCGCGAGCAGTGCGGCGGCGCCACCGGCGACGAGCAGCAGAGCGCCGCGGCGCTTCTTCCGCTCTTCAGTCACGACGATGATCTGAGGGTTCTCGTTGGACATGTTCTTCTTCCTTCTCCTGGGTGGTGTGTTTCTGCTTCGGCGACTAGCGAGTGGCGTGATCGCCGGGTGCGACGGCGGGGTTCGCGGTCGTCACACGGGGGTCGATGCGGATCACGAGGTCGGGTTCGCCCGCGGGATCCGGATGCACCGATCCGCTCCACGACGAGTCGTCGCGCGACAGGGTGCCGTCATCGCCGGTCCCTTCCGCCCACGCCGTGTGGTCGTAGACGCCGATGGCGTTCAGGGACGCGGGAAACGCCACCGCGGCGTCCCACGTGTCGAAGTCCCGGTTCTCGCTGCCGTCGACGGCGATCCCCCGGGCGCTCGCCTCCGAGACGTACACGCCGTCGGCACGGTGGTTCCAGAGCATCGCGACGCACCAGGTCTGTGTGACCTCGGTGCCGGTGGGGTTGGCCGCGGGCGCCTGCAGCGTGCGATCGGACGCGTCGAGCAGGTGCACGTCGACGGCGGCCCCGCCGTCGACGGGCGCGTCGGGGATCACCGAGCAGTCGTCGCCGAGGCCGGCCGGGTAGATCCGAACGGTCGAGTCCGCCAGCAGTGTGCCGTCCTGGGCGACGCCCCCGGCGAGCTCGGCCGAGCGACCGTCGTGCCAGACCTGATCGCCGAGCGTGATGTCGTAGTCGAGTCCGGCGATGCCGAGAGCGGCCCCGGTCACCTGAAAGCGCCAGATCACGGGTTCTGTTCTCAAGCCGCCCTGATCGAGCACCGTGGCGATCTCGGTGCCGGGCAGGGTGATCTCGACCGGCTCGCCCGCCGCCGACAGCACACGCTGCGACTCGGCGGCGGCTCCGAAGGTCACTGCTCCTGTGCGGAGCTCAGGCACCACGACCGCGTCGTTCGCGGTCCACAGCGCGTTCGCTGTCGAGACGACCCCGAAGGCCATGACACCGGCGATCGCGGCGGTGAGCGACAGAGTCGTGCGCAGCCTCATCGACCGGCACCGTTCGCGCGCACCTGATCGAGACGCACGATGAGGTCGCCCGCGGCCCAGACTCCCGCGGCACTGTGGACGTCGGCGTCCGTCCAGGCGTAGTCGCCGCGCACCTCGACGGTCACGATCACCGACCACCGGTCGGACTCGCCCTGCGACGACCCCGCGAGACCGGGAACGGCCAGCGGCGTCCCGTCGGCAGAGCCGGTCGCGACCGTGTCTCCCTCGGCATTCTCCACGCGCAGTGCGATCGCGATCTCGCCCGTCTCCTCCTGCGCCCGCACTGCGTCGGGAGACGCGAACTCGACACTCAGCGCCGCGGTCAGATTCTCGCCGCACAGGTAGGTCTCGAGCGGCTGCGTGATCTCGATCACGTCGCCAGGCATCGTGAAGAAGTCCTCGGGCGTGGCTGCCAGGTCGCCGGACCGCGGCTCGGTCACGCCCGGGGTGATCTGCCGCCAGGATGCGTCCTCCGTGGTCATCGAGAGGTCGCCGGCCCGCCACAGAGACCCTGCGAACGTGTCTTCCGACGACCACAGCGCGTAGGTGCCGGCGCCGATCGCCGCGACCGTCAGGGCTGCGACGGCGATCACGCTCACGACCAGGGGCAGCGTGCGGCCGCGGGGCCGAGCCTCGACGGCGGTCATCGTCCCCACCCGTCGGCAGTGCCGTTCGAGACGATCGTGCCGCACGCGGCGACCTTCGCGTTCTCGCCGACGGCGAGCTGCGAGATCGAGCCGATCACTCCCCGCGCGCCCAGGCGCAGGTCCGAGTCCGTGACGACGATGTCGTGCAGGCTCGTGATCCAGTCGTCGGACGATCGGTTCGTGACCGTGTACACGAAGCACACCGCCTGTCCGTCGACGAGGCGCGCGCCGGTGAGCACGGGCCTACCTGTCTGCTCGATCGTCGCGGGAGTCGAGGCATCCGCCACGTCGGCGTAGGCCCGCTTCTCGATCTCGATGGTCGGGTCTGTGGCGAACAGGAACGCGCTCACCGACGGCACGACCAGCCCGTCGTAGTTCTCGTCCTCCGAGGCGACGGTCGCTGCGATGGTCGCCTCGGTGTTCGCCGTGACATCTCCGTCGGTCGCCTGCAGCACGATCGACTCCGTCGAACGCGCGCCAGGGGCGATGACCGGAGTGGAAGTCGAGAGACCGACTCCGTGCGCGACGCCCACTGCGTCGATCTTCGACGAGAAGATCAACGGCGATGTCGGCACGGGCGCACCGGCTCGCAGCATCATCGAGTAGGACTTGCCCTTCTCGTCTCCCGTGACGAGCGTGAATCGGGGCGAGGTGACCTGCAGCGGATTGACGAAGGTCACTCGAGGGTCGGCAGAGACCGCAGCAGCGGTGTTCGTCAATCCCGATGTCGACGTGACGCGACCGGCCGCGAGAGTCGCCGAGACGGATGCCGAGTCGTCGACCCTCGCGACCACGTCGAACTCGAGTCCGTTCGTGCCCGCGACAGGCGTCACGGCGATGACTCGCGGATCGAGGCGCCCGGTATCGAGGGTCTCGGCGGTCGCCGCAGCGCTCAGCTGGATGTCATCCGCGGTGACGGTCGACGGGTCGAGAGGCAGCGAAGACCTCAGCGTGTAGTGCAGGTCGCGACTCATGGTCGGGTCGTTCTGACCGCCGGCCTGATCGAGCATGAGAGTCGGGCGGCAGTTGCCGGTCACGGCCACCGTGCGGCTGAGCTGCGACGACGTCAGCTGCGGCGTCGTCTCGACGTGCGTCTGCACGCGCACGAAACCCGAGACGTCGCCCGTCGTGGCATTCACGGCCTGCGCGGAGGCGGGCACGGTGGCGCCGGCGAGCGGCTGCGGTCCGACGGGCAGCGAGAAGGCGACGGATGCCGCAGCGGCGGTCACTCCGGTCACGCGCCCGAGGTGGATCTCGGCTGTGCGGTCGGCCGTCCAGTAGAGGTCGAGCGACACGGGTCCGCTCGGCACCGACTTGCCGCTGCCTGCAGGCTTTGCCACCGTGATCTCCGCGGTGCATGTTCCGCCGGTGAACGTGGCGCGGGGCGCTGCGACCATCGCGCCGCTCGAGGGAGCCGCCACGACCGACGCCGCGGCAGTGGGGTACCACGTCGACACCGTCTGGTTCGATTCGGTTCCGTTGTCGACCAGGAGCGAGCCTCCGTCGCCGGTCTCCTCCCCCGTCGCCGGCCTGCCCTGCGACCCTGAACGCGTGCCGAAGGTGTTGCCCGAGACGGTGGTCAGACCGTTGCGCGAGAGACGGATGCTCGACTCGTAGCCGTCGAAGTAGTTGTCGGTGATGCTGAGCCCGCTCGGCACCGTGCCGGTGCGGGTGAGGCCGTCCCAGGAGATCGCGATGGTCTGTCCCGACGTCGCGCGTACGAAGTCGTTGCGCGAGATCCGGTTCTCTCCGCTGAGGGTGCCCGGGGGCAGCGTGACGAACGCGTACTCGTCTCCCGTGCCGTTTCCGACGGAGTTGAGGAACTGGTTGCCCGAGATGTTCAGGTTCGACAGCCTCACACCCGTCGTGCTGTTGTTCGAGAACTTGAAGGCCGTCGCCCCGTTGAGGTTCCGCACGGTCGAATCGGTGAACGAGAAGCCGTCGAGGACGACGTTCGCGTCGCGCGGCGAGAAGGTGGTGAGGTTCGTGCGGCAGCCAGAGCCGTCGGATCCGTTGCACACGCCGCCGGCCGTGTAGTTGACCTTCACCCGCGCGATGGAGATGTTCTTCATCGGTGTGGCGGTCGTGGTGTTGAACAGGAACAGCCCTGAGGTCTGCTGTCCCTCGTGGTAGAACCCCTGCAGCTCGTAGTCGCTGACCGAGATGTCGCTGGCACCCTGGCGATAGACGACGAAGCGCTCGGGGTAGTAGTTCTCCTTCGTCACGGTCGAGCCGCCCGCGAGGCTGATCCTCTTCGCCTGCTCGCCCATCACGACGGACGTGCCGCTGGAGAGGATGTCGCGGAAGTTCTTCAGCGCGACGTCCGGACCGTTGATCTCGAATGCCGCCGCCTCGGTCGACTCGGACGTCGGAATGATGGAGACACGATTGTCGAGGTCGAGCGTGACCGGTGCAGTGATGCGATAGAAGGCGCCGTCATCCCAGGTCGACACCGCACTCGTCTGCATCCAGTTCGCGGTGGAGCGGGTCATCACCGGACGGATGATGCCGCTGAGGCCGGGCTTCACGCCGATGACGACGGCCCCGGGCGCACCGTTCAGGGCATTCGACTCCTCGAGCGCGGCGCGCAGCGTGCAGGAGCCGTCGGCTGTCCGGCACACGCCATCACCCGGCGCCTGATCGACTCCCGAGAACGCGAGGCTGGTGATCTCGAGCTCGTGGCTGGGCGCGGACATCGCCGGAGCCGCCACCAGGAGGCCGCCGGCGATCAGGCCGACGCATGCCGTCACCGCAGAGACGAGGCGCATGCGTCGCACCAGGCGACGCCGGCGGCGCACCTGTCGACGACCTTCTTCTCGCGGGCTCACAGCTGACGTCCTCCAGAGGGTTCCGCGCGACGCATGTGGCGCGCTCGAGTGATGGGAGACCGCGGGCACGATGTGCGCAGAATGGGCGGTCATCGTAAGGATGCGGTCGGCGACCTGCCCGCTTGGAGGGGTTTCGGGCGTCTTCAGCACTCCGCCACCTCGATATCAGTGGGCCTCTCCGACGGTTGCGTGGCGGGTGTGCACGACCCTGCGGAGTACCACGCGTCGATGCTCAGTAGTGCCCTCGCGGGTACTGGCCCACACCGCTTCTCCCTGCCGCTGATCGCTCGTGAGTACGCAAGGTCGGCACTCGCCGCTCGTACTCCTCGGGATTCACGTCACCAGCGACGCCGCCACCGGGAAGGCTCATGCGAGGGAGCAGCCGCATCACCCCCGCCGTGCGGCTATCTCTGACAGGCCCGGGAGAGTAGCTTTTGCATAGGAACATCACGTGAGGAAGCGGAATCTCATGGTGGTCGGTCGTGAAGAGAGTCTCGCCGCGGCAGTGGACCTCATCCAGGCGGGCGTCAGCATCGATGTCGTCGGCAGCCGCGGTTCGGGTCGGAGCGCTTTCCTCAAGGCGCTGCGTGCCCGGGTCGAGCAGGACGAATGGACGGTCGTCTCGGTGCGCGGAATCGCGTCGCTGCGCCAGCATCCGCTCGCCGCACTGCATCTCGCCGGCATCGGCGCGACCAGTGGTCAACGGCCGGGGCCGAGCCTTCACGAGACCGCCGACTCGCTGCGCCAGGCGCTCCGCGCCTCTCGCTCGGTGCTGTTCCTCGATGACTGGGATGACCTCGACGAGTCGTCGTGGGGTGTCGCGGAGTCGGTGCGACGCGAGTACGGCGTGCCGATCGTGCTCTCTCGCCTGCAGGGTCTTCGAGCCAGACACACTCCGAGCGGCCTGCCCGCGTCGACTCTCGAACCCTCGTACGTGATCGACATGACCCCGTTGCGCTTCGAGGAGCTCGAGACGGCTCTCGAGAAGTATCTGTCGCACCCGATCGAGGCGAGCACGATGAGCCGGGTGTTCGCGAAGTCGGGGGGAAACATCGGCCTCGCCCTGAGCCTGGTCGACGCGACCGTGCGTGAGAAGCGTCTCGTGCTGCGCGGCGGCGAGTGGACCGCCACCCGCGATCTGTGGAGCAGCGGACTGCGAGCCGTGCTGGAGGCGCACCTCGAGAGCCTCGATGACGCCACGCGTGATGCGCTCGAGATCATCGCGATCGTGGGGGTGGCCGATATCGACACGGCGAGCCAGCTCGTCGACTGGGGCACGCTCGAGCTGCTGGAGGAGCGCCGGATGATCACCTTCATCCCCAGCGGCGACCGACAGCTCGTCGCCGTCATGCCGCCGCTGCTGGTCGAGTTCTTCCGGCACGAGCCGCTCACAGCGCGACGCACGCGACTGACGAGCCAGATCGTGCGACAGCTGAGCACGCCAGAGTCGGTGTGGTCGGTGCTCACCGACCAGCAGTCGTCTCCGACCGCGTCGGGTGGTCAGGATGCCCTCTTCGTCCGGCTGCTGCAGGAGCGTGCCCGCGCACGCCGTATCGTGACGGCCGCCGAGTGGGAGGCGAACCCGACGGCCGCCAGTGCCGTGCGCTACATCCGTGCCCTCATGCACACGCACACAGCGAGGGTGCGAGACGTGATCGCCGACGTCCTCTCGTCTCCTGCGACGCGCACCGGGGACGACGCCAGTCGTGCCGAGTTCGCCTCGCTCAAGGCGGAGTGGACCGCCTACGTCGACGACGACCTGCAGCGAGCGGTCGCGCAGCTGCAGGACGATGCCCAGACCGTGGGTGCGCACGCCGGGATGCTGCGGGCCGTCGAGGTGCAGCTGCTCGCGAACCTCGACACCGTGCCCGCTGACTTCGGCAACCGCCTCGAGGTGTCCGACGAGCTGCCCGCGGCGGTCAAGCTGATGATGCTCGAGACCCAGATGAGCGTGCTCGTCAGCCTCGGTCGTTTCTCCGATGCACTGCGGGTCTTCGGCCTCATCGAGGCGCTGGAGCACGAGGAGCAGCGGTACACCCCTCGGGTGCTGCTCGGCATGGCACTGTTCGGCCAGGGCGACCCGGGCGCCGCTCTCGACGTGCTGCAGCGCGGGTTCGACGAGGCGCACGGCTATCTCGACATCGACGCCGTGCGAGCCTTCGGCACCGCCGCATCGCTGTGTCATCTGGCAGCAGGTGATCATGCGGCCGTCGACGATCTGCTCGAGGTCATCTTCTCGGCGGGAGAGCCCTCACCGCTGCCGCCCGGAGTGCAGCTCTCGCTGCTCGCGGTCGCCGCCGTGGTCGCCATCCGACGAGGGCAGGTGACGACCGGCGAGCGGCTGGCCGCCGACCTGGATCAGCTCGGAGCCGAAGACGGCCCGCTTCCGGGGCAGAGCAAGGCGTGGCCCCAGGTGCAGCTGCTCGCCTTCGACGGAAGCACCGACAAGGCCGCCGAGCTGCTCGCCCGCTCCGGCGACGCCCTCTGGAACCGCGGAGCCCGCGTGGCAGGGCTCACCGCCCAGCTCTCCGCCGTCGAACTCGACCCGACGCCGACCCGCCTGTCGGCCGCGATGGCGCACGCGAAGGAGCTGCCGGAGGCGGCAGGGCTGGCGGCCCAGGCCTCGTTCGTGAGCGCGCTGGTGCAGCGGGATCCCGTGGCGATGCTCGCCGTCGCGGACGAGCTCGACGTGCGCGGGCTCACCGGCACTGCGCTGTCGGCCTGCCGCTTCGCGCGGGCCTGGTTCGCTGCGGGGGCGGACGACCTCGGACAGCAGCGCGCGGTCGAGCGCGAGGAGCAGATCCGTGCCCGTCACCCGGGGAGGAGCTACGACCTCGCGCGGTTCGGTGCGACAGCTGTCACCCTCACCGACCGCGAGAAGGAGGTGGGGCGCCTCGCCGCGGGCGGACTCTCCAACGCCGAGATCGCCTCCCGACTCGTGCTGAGTGTGCGCACGGTCGAGAGCCACATGCACCGGATCATGCGCAAGCTCGACGTCTCGAACCGCAGAGAGCTGCGGCGTCACGCCGAAGCGCTGACCTGATCGGAACGCTGCCTCGACCCGCGGCATACCGGTCGACAATAGGGCTTGTGCGGCGAGGCGGCTGGTGTCACGCTTGCCTCACAGTTCTGTCGCGCTGTAACGCGACAGCTGGGGTGCCGCCCATTGACGGCATCGGATGGGGCGCCCTTTCTGCCGCCTCCCCCGTGGTGGGGGCGTCCCGTCCTTCCTCGGATCAGCTCGCAGCCGAACGATGCGACCACGCAGAGACCGGGAGCCCCGCCCGACTCAGTTGAAGTCGCCGCCCGGCGCCATGTCCATGAAGCGCGAGTAGTGCCCCTGGAAGGCCACGGTGATCGTCGCCGTCGGGCCGTTACGGTGCTTGGCCACGATCAGGTCGGCCTCACCCGGACGAACGTCTTTGTCGTAGACGGAGTCGCGGTGCAGCAGGATCACCATGTCGGCGTCCTGCTCGATCGAGCCGGACTCACGCAGGTCGCTGATCGCGGGCTTCTTGTCGGTGCGCTGCTCAGGACCACGGTTCAGTTGCGACAGTGCGATGACCGGAACCTGCAGCTCCTTGGCGATGAGCTTGAGGCTTCGCGAGAACTCCGAGACCTCCTGCTGGCGCGACTCGACACGCTTTCCCGAGGTCATCAGCTGCAGGTAGTCGATGATGACCATCCGCAGACCCTCGCGCTGCTTGAGTCGCCGGCACTTCGCACGGATCTCGACCAGCGTCATGTTGGGGCTGTCGTCGATGTAGAGGGGGGCGTCGTTGATGCGGCCTCGAGTGGCCGCGACGGTGGTCCAGTCCCGCGGGTCGAGGTTTCCCTTGCGCATGTTCTGCAGCGGGATCTGACCTTCGGCGCTCAGCAGACGCATCGCGATCTCGCTCTTGCCCATCTCGAGCGAGAAGAAGACGGAGGGGATGTTGTGGCCGATGGATGCCGAGCGCGCGAAGTCGAGCGCGAGGGTCGACTTACCCATCGCAGGACGCGCGGCGACGACGATCATCTGCCCGCCGTGCAGGCCGTTGGTGAGCTCGTCGAGCTCCTTGAAGCCCGTCGGAACGCCCGTCATCGACCCGTCGCGACCGCTGGCTGCCTCGATCTCTTCGAGCGCGGCATCGACCGCGATCTGCAGCGGCACGTAGTCTTCGGCAGTCTCGGATCCGGTGATCGAGTAGATCTCTGCCTGGGCGTTGTTGACGATGTCGGTGGCGTCGCCCTGTCCGTCGTAACCGAGCTGCACGATGCGGGTGCCCGCATCGACCAGACGGCGCAGGATCGCCCGCTCCGACACGATGCCCGCGTAGTAGCCGGCGTTCGCCGCAGTGGGGACGATCGAGGTGAGCGTATGCAGATAGTCGGCGCCGCCGGCGCGACTCAGCTCCCCCGTCTTGATGAGCTCGTCGGTGACGGCGACGACGTCCGTCGGCTCGCCGTGCGAGTAGAGCGACAGGATCGCCTCGAAGATGAGCTCGTGCTTGGGGATGTAGAAGTCGGCGCCCTTGAGCGTCTCGATCACATCGGCGACGGCATCCTTCGAGAGGAGCATTCCACCCAGCGCGCTCTGCTCGGCGAGCGTGTCGTGCGGGGGTGTGCGCTCTGGCGGACGCTTGCCCCCGAGGCGCTCCTCTGAGATGTCGGCGATCGACACACTGCTCCCTTCGATGCGACGTTCTTCCGGTGTGCTCGGTGCCGACTGCGTCGGCCACTCGATGCGATTCAGCTCGAGAAGGACCGTTCGCACAGCAAACCAGGCACTTCCGACATCGGGTCGCTGCACCACGCTACGAGCGGGTGTTTTCGGTCGCAACACGGCCTGTGGATAACTATGTGGAAAGCGTGCGAACAAGTCCGGAGAGTCTGTGCAGAACGCATGTGGATAACTCGGTGGAGTACCTCGAAACAGGGTTCTATTTTTCCCACTGGTCTGGGATTTAGAGTTTCCCCACCCTGTGGATGAGAACGTGGTTCAACTGGGCATTGAAGGTTGATCGCATCCGGTGGGGGATGTGTAGAACCTGGGGAAAGTCAAGCCGAGATTCAACCGGGCGCGTCACACTGCGCAACCCCCTGAAATGTGCGCGAGATGTCATCGTTTTCGAGCGGAACCCTCTAGACATCGCGATATGCCGGGAGTATCGTCACCGGCAATCGACGCAGTGCGCGTCGTGAACGAACGATGGCTCTCGGGGGAGGGAAGTCGACGTGAACGCTCAAGAAGCCCGGCGTGGCCTTCCGGCTGTCGCCCTGTGGGGCAGCCTGGGCGCGGTCGCGTGGGCGGCGATCACGATCTTCACGGGAGGGTCGTCTGCGAGCGCGGACGACAGCTCGAGCGATTCTCTGCTCGACGGTGTCTCCTCTGTCGTCAGCGAGACGGTCTCGACCGTCGAAGACACCGTCACGGCAGCGACCACGCCGATCGTGGCGCCGGTCGCCCCCGTCGTGACCCAGGTCGTGGCCCCGGCCGTCACCCAGGTGGTCGAGCCGGTCGTCACCCACGTCGTCGAGCCGGTCCTCACCCACGTCGTCGAGCCCGTCGCGGCCCAGGTCGTCGAGCCGGTGCAGCAGGTGGCTCAGCCGACCGTCGAACACGTCGCGGAGACGATCGCGCAGGTTCCGGTCGTCGGCCCGGTGACGTCGCCGATCGTCGACATCGTCGCCGACACCACCGAGGCCGTCGTCACGCCCGTGACCGATCTGGTCGACGGATCCCCGGTGGCGCCGATCGTGACACCCGTGACGGACCTGATCGCAGGACTGCCGATCGTCGGAGATGTGACCGGCGATCTCGGAGTGCCCGCGGTGATCGACGTGGTCGTCGGTGTCGTCGACGGGACGACACCGATCGTCGGAGAGGTCGTCGACAACACCGTGCCGCCGATCGTCCCGGGCCTCACGCCCACTCGGCCAGCCGTTCCCGCATCCGGGCCGGACTCCGATCCGGTCGGACCGATCCATGCCGCAGCCGATGCGCGGACGGGCCTCCACTCCCCTGCGGTCGCGCGCCTTCAGCCAGTCGACCCGGCAGCATCCGGACTCCAGCCGGCAGCACCCATCACTGTGCCCGCCACGAGTGCGCCGGCATCCGATGACCGGCCCTCGCCTTTCCCTCCGCCCTCCGGTGCCCCGGCGGCGCCGTCTTCCTCCGCCGGTTCGAGCGGAGCCTCCTCACTCTCCCCCGCGCACCTCAGCGACGCGGGTCTTGTCGCGTTCCGTGCCGTGGAGCGCACCCCCGGTGCACCCGACGACGTCCTGCCGACGTCTCTGGTCGCCGACACCGACGTCTCTCCTGACTGACGGGTTGTCCGGTCGTTCCTCGTGAACGACAGATGCCGTGCTGCGCGCGCACATGCTCTTCGCGTGCACCCATCCAGACACACCCATTTCCAGTCAGGAGAAGGACATCATGCGTACATACATCAAGCGGGCCCTGTGGGGCACGCTTCTCGCCGGCGGGATCACCCTGCTCGGCGCAACGGCCGCCAACGCGGCAGACACCTCAGGAGAAGACGGTCTGCTCTCGGGCACCCAGGCGGACACCGCGATCACGGCGCCCGTCACGATCGTCGACAACGCCGTCTCGCTGCTCGGAGATTCCTCCGCGGAGCAGGCCCCGGCTCCGGCCCCTCAACCGGCTCCGGCACCTCAACCGGCTTCGGCTCCCGCACCGGCCCCCACCACGAGCGGTGAATCCGGCACCGCGTCGGGCACCCAGGCCGTCGTGGACGTCGTCGTTCCCGTCACCGTGACCGGCAATGCGATCACCGTGCTCGGCGACTCGTCGAGCGAGTCGGCGGCGCCGGCCGAGGTTCCCCAGGCACCGGCCCCCGCCCCCGCCCCGGCTGTCACGACGAACGGCGATGACGGTGTGCTGTCGGGCACCCAGGGCCTGCTTCAGGTCGACGCGCCCATCACCGTGTCGGGCAACTCGATCGCAGTGCTCGGCGACAGCGAGACCCTCGGACAGGATGCCGCAGCACCGGCGCCCTCGAGCGGCAGCGCAACCGGATCCACAGCGCCGTCCACGTCGGGCGACGACGGCGTCGCGAGCGGCACGCAGGTGACCGCACCCGTGACGGCACCCGTCACGATCGGCGGCAACGCGATCTCCGTCATCGGAGACAGCGAGAGCACCGGAAGCAGCGGCACCACCGCACCCGCATCCGGAGGCAGCTCCACCGCACCGGAAACCTCGGGTACCGATGCGGTCGGGAGCGGCACGCAGGTGACCGCACCCGTGACGGCTCCGATCACCGTCGGCGGCAACGCGATCTCCGTCATCGGAGACAGCGAGAGCACCGGAAGCGGCGGCACCACCGCACCCGCATCCGGAGGCAGCTCCACCGCACCCGAGACCTCGGGTACCGACGCGGTCGGGAGCGGCACGCAGGTGACCGCACCTGTGACGGCGCCCGTCACCGTCGGCGGCAACGCGATCTCCGTCATTGGAGACAGCGAGTCGACGAGCGGAACCGGCTCCACCGGAACCACCGGGGCAACCCCGTCCACCGGCAGCACCACCACCGGTGACGACGGAATCCTCGGCGGAACCCAGGTCACCGCCCCCGTGACTCTTCCGATCACGATCGGCGGCAACGCGATCTCCGTGGTAGGCGAGAGCACCGTCACGGCTCCCCCGAGCGATCCCGGAACCGACCCGGGCACGGACCCCGGCACTGACCCCGGAACGGACCCCGGCACCGACCCGGGAACCGACCCCGGCACCGACCCCGGCACCGACCCCGGCACCGACCCGGGAACCGACCCCGGCACAGATCCTGGAACCGACCCGGGCACGGACCCCGGAACCGATCCCGGCACCGACCCCGGCACAACTCCCGGCGCAGTCACGGGAGTCGGCACCGACGCCGGCACGTCCGCGACCGCTGTCGCGAGCGGCGCAGCCGTGACGGCATCCGCCCCGGCTGAGGGACTCGCCGCCACCGGTGGTTCCTCCTCCTTCGGCTTCGCATTCCTCGCCGCACTCCTGCTCCTCCTCGGAGCCGGAATGCTGCGTCGTCGCCCCGTGACGGCGTAGCCGCAGACCCCGGCGGTGTCGACGTCCTCGGGGGAGGAGATGCGACACCGCCGGTGTGCGGATCCCGTGATGCCCTGAGCAGGTTCCCCAGACCTGCCCGCGTCTGCGATGCCGCGCAGTTCACGGATGCCCCGCGTCCCCAGCGCGGGGCATCCGTCGTGCCCGGAACCCGCACGAGGGGCGTCGGATGACGCCGAGGACGATCCGCCTAGACTCTCCGGGGAGGTCATCATGCAGAACGCGCTCGCGTCGCAGGTGCCGCGGTGACAGAGGATCCGCGCCGTCTGCGGTGGGCGGTCAACGGCGCACGGACATTCCATATCCCGGCTGATGCCGCCGATGTCGCCCTGGTCGAGATCGACCGTGCGATGCAGGCTGCCCACTTCCGTGCAGACGTGCCCGGTGCCGAGGCCGGAGTGCAGCGAATCCACCGACGCGGGTCGGTTGTCGGCGATGTCCTCATCGGCGGAAGCGGGCTCTCGACCCTCACGACCAGGCTCGGTCCGCTGTCTGCCCGAGGCGTCGCCGTGACCTGGATCGGCCCGGTCGACGGGCACTCGATCCGCGTGATCGTCTCACTGGTCGCCGGATCCCACGTCGGAGGGGACTTCGTGGACGGGGTCGACGAAGCAGTGCGCGCTCTCGTCTCCCGCGGCATACCTGTCGAGGACGACGGGTGGTCACGGTCCGTCGACGTCGATGAGACTTTGCCCGCGAATCCCCGTCGCGCCGCCGAACTCGGTCTCACCCGCTAACCGCCTTCACCAGACCCTCCGAAACACCGACCGGCCACGAACGCAGAACGCCCCCTGTCCCGAAGGACAGGGGGCGTTCGAGAGCGTCGCGCCTTACTTGGCGGCGACGACCTGCAGCGTGATGACTGCGGTCACGTCGTCGTGCAGACGAACGGTGGCCTCGTGCTCGCCGACCGACTTGATCGCCGACGGGATGTGCACCTTGCGCTTGTCGATCGAGCCGAGACCCGCGGCTGCGACAGCATCCGCGATGTGATCGGTCTTGACCGAACCGAAGAGGCGACCCTCGTTGCCGGCCTTGACGGCCAGGCGCACCTTGGTGGCCTCGAGGGAGTTCTTCAGCGCCACGGCCTCGTCGCGGTCGTGGATCGCGCGAGCCTGACGAGCAGCCTGGATCGAAGCGACCTGCTTTTCGCCACCGCGGGTCCACGCCGTAGCGAAGCCCTGGGGGATGAGGTAGTTGCGGGCGAACCCGTTCTTGACCTCGACTACGTCACCGGCGCTACCCAGCCCGGCGACCTCGTTCGTGAGAATCAGCTTTGCCATCTCGATACCCCTTACCGGCCGGCGCCAGCGTAGGGCAGGAGTGCCATTTCGCGTGCGTTCTTGATCGCGGTGGCGATCAGACGCTGCTCCTGCACCGAAACACCGGTGATACGACGGGCGCGGATCTTGCCACGCTCCGAGACGAACTTGCGGAGGGTGGAGACATCCTTGTAATCGATGACTCCGACCCGGATCGACTTCGCGGGAGCGGTGGGCTTGCCACCCTTCCGCGGCTTGCGGCGGTCGCCGCTAGACTTTCCAGCCATTGTTTTTCCTTAATGATGAGACGGATGCCGAAGCATCCCGAGATCCTGTTTCAGAAGGGGGTGTCGTCGCCGAAGCTGCCCGGAGTGCTCCAGGCGTCTGCGCTCGTCGACGAGCCGGGGGTTGACCACGGCTCTTCCGACACCTGCTGCTGCTGAGCGGGGCGCGACTGTCCGCCGCCACCACCGCCGCCGCCACCGGTCGACGCCGCACGGGTGACCTGCGCGGTCGCGTATCGAAGCGAGGGGCCGATCTCGTCGACCTCCAGCTCGATAGCGGTGCGCTGGTTGCCCTCGCGGTCCTGGTAGGAGCGCTGACGCAGACGGCCCTGCGCCATGACGCGCATGCCCTTGGTCAGCGAACCCGCCACGTGCTCGGCGAACTCGCGCCAGACCGACGCACGGAGGAACAGCGCTTCGCCGTCCTTCCATTCGTTGGCGGCGCGGTCGAAGTTCCGAGGCGTCGAAGCGATGGTGAAGTTCGCCACCGGCAGTCCGTTCTGCGTGTAGCGCAGCTCGGGGTCGGCCGTGAGGTTACCCACCACGGTGATGACTGTTTCGCCGGCCATCGGACTCAGGCCTTCGCAGCCTTGGCGGCCTTGCGAGCAGCCTTCTCTTCGGTGCGCTTCGCTTCGAACGCGACCATCGCCTGAGCTTCCTCAGAACGGAGGACCTTGGTGCGCATGATCTGCTCGTTCAGCTTCAGCTGACGGTCGAGCTCCTGCGTGGCCTCGCTGGTGGCGGTGAAGTTGACGACGGCGTAGATGCCCTCGTTCTTCTTCTGGATCTCGTAAGCCAGACGGCGCTTACCCCAGATGTCGACCTTGTCAATCGAGCCACCATCGTTGGTGATGACCTTCAGGAACTTGTCGAGCGTAGGGGCTACCTGGCGCTCGTCGATCTCGGGGGTCAGAATGACCATGAGTTCGTACTGGTGCGTCACTTACCCACCTCCTTCGGACTAGAACGGCTTCCGGGACTTTCCCGGAAGCAGGAGGGTGTGTGAACGTCATCCGCCGAGCCACCCGAGTGGGGGCCTGATGGCAGACAACCTTGACAGTCTAGCGGAGAAACCTTCGGCCTGCCCCCACGCCTCTCGCCGGGCAGTTGGCATGCTGGAGTGCGTGCGGTCTGACACTCAGTGCGCACACGACCGAAGGGGGAACGCCATGCGCGTCAACAAATGGGGGGTCGGCCTCGTCCTGACCGCCACCGTACTGCTCACCGGGTGCACCGCGGGTGCCGAGGAGCCCGCCGAAGAAGAGCCCACAGCGGCCGCGGAGGAGACCACCGCACCCGAGTCCGACTGCCCTGAGCTGACCGAAGGCGCGACCGTCGACGGCACCGCGCTCGGCGCCTGCATCACCGAGGCGATGACCGACACCGCCGGCTACCAGGCCAAGACATCGATCCTGGGCATGGACACGACCGCCCGGTACAACCCCGCGACGGATGCCGTCGAGACCATCACTCCGATGGGATCGCTGATCATCATCGGCGACGACGCCTGGGTCAAGACTCCTACGACCGAGTGGCAGGTCGCCGACCCGAACTCGAGCGACCCGATCGTCGCCGCGCTCAGCAGCGGTGCGGCGACGGCGGCGGGCACCGACCCGGCCACGGCCGCAGGCGCGCTCACCGGCGAGTTCACCGTGACCGGAACCGGCAGCCGCCTGGGTCAGGACGTCTACCTCGTGAGCGGCACGTCAGAGGCGCAGGGCGTCGCCGTCGACGTGGTGTTCGAGGTCACCGACGACTACGTGGTGCTGGCGACGACCGGCAGCACCGAGGCCGCCGGCCAGATGATCGAGACCTCGCTCGAGATCACCGAGTGGGACGTCGAGCAGGACATCGTCGCACCTCTCTGATCCACCAGGGGATGCTGCGGGCCGGGGCGATCGCCTCGGCCCGCGGTGCGTTCCGGGCTCTGCTGGCGCAGCATCCGCTCGGGTCATCCCTCGACCCACCCTCTCGGGCCATCCCCTGGGAGGAGATCTGCGCTTCGGGAGGAGGATCGGGTTCGGAACCTCCTCCCCGGAGACAGATCTCCTCCCGAGGGGCGGACGCGAACGCACCAGCCGTGTTCAGCGGCGCCGTGACCCGCCGATCAGGCTGAGGCCTCGAGGGCCCTCCCGTCGGGAGGACGACTGCGCCACGGGAGGAGGCTTCGCGCCCATCCGTCCTCCCGAGGAGCAGATCTCCTCCCGGGGGGCAGTGGGGCAGATGTCGTCCGAGCGAGCGCACAGCCGAGCGAGCGAACAGCCGAGCGCACAGCCGAGCGGGCAAGCGCCCTAGCGGGCGGACGACAGACGTCAGTCGATGACGGGGGCGATCTCCGACCAGACGATGCGCTCGTTCGTCGAGGGCGCGACCGGGATGCGACCTGCTCCGTCGGGCTCGGGGATCGCCGCGAGCAGCGCCTGAGTGTACGGATGCTGCGGCGCAGACCACACACGATCGGTGGCCCCCGCTTCGAGCACCCGTCCGGCGAACATCACGAAGGTCCGATCGGCGATGCGCCGGACGACGGCGAGGTCGTGCGAGATGAACAGCATCCCCGCGCCGGCCTCGGCGACGAGGTCTCGCATGAGACCGGCGACGCTCGTCTGGGTCGATGCATCCAGAGCCGAGATCGGCTCGTCGGCGACGAGCAGCGACGGCCGCGCGGCGAGCGCGCGCGCGATCGCGAGCCGCTGCTTCTGGCCGCCCGAGAACTGATGCGGGAAGCGCGTGGCGACCTCGGTGGGCAACCCGACGCGGTCGAGCCACTCGGGGACGGTCGATCCTTCGGCGCCGCGAGCGCGGGCGGTCGCGATGCCATCGGCGATCTGGTCGCCCACGCGACGCCGCGGGTTGAGCGACGTCGACGGATCCTGGAACACCATCTGGATGCCGGTGAGAGCGAGCTCGCGCCGACGGATGCCGAGCGGCTTCACGGGCTCGCCGCGGAACCGCACCTCTCCCCCGGCGAGCTTCTCGATGCCGACGACCGCACGGGCCAGGCTCGACTTGCCGCTGCCGGACTCGCCCACGAGCGCGACGGTCTCTCCGGGGGCGACGGTCAGTGAGACGCCGTCGACGGCGACCACCGGCGGGCTCCCGGGGTAGCGCACGACGACTCCCTGCGCGTCGAGGACGGCGATCTCACTCATCTGCGGCCTCCTCTTCGGCATCCTTCACGGCAGCATCCGAGAGTGCCGCATCCGACATCACCGGATCGATGAGCGCGGGATCCGGTGAGGCGATCTCGAGCTTCGACCCCGGCAGGGCCGCGAGCAGCGTGCGGGTGTACTCGTGCTGCGGGTCGCGGAACAGGGTCGCGCGGTCTGCCCGCTCGACGATCTGCCCGTTCTTCATCACGGCGACCTCATCGGCGATCGCACTCATGACGCCCAGGTCGTGCGTGACGAGCAGCACGGCGAGATTGCGGTCGGTCGCGAGGTCGCGCAGCAGCCGGAGGATGCCGGCCTGCACCGTGACGTCGAGCGCGGTGGTCGGCTCGTCGGCCAGCAGCACCTCGGGGTCGCACGCGAGCGCACATGCGATGGCGATGCGCTGGCGCTGACCTCCGGAGAACTGGTGTGGGTAGCGCTTCAGTGCCGCATCCGGATTCGGCACCTGCACCGTCTCGAGCAGCTCGATGGCCCTGGCCTTCGCGGCCTCGCCCCGAAGATCGAGATGCACGCGCATGTGGTCGGTGAGCTGCCGGCCGATCGGCAGCTGCGGGTGCAGCGACGCCGACGGGTCCTGGAAGATCATCGCGATGCGCTTGCCGCGGATGCGGTTGAGGGCGCGGCGGCGCATGCCGACGAGCTCCTCCCCCGCGAGCGTGATGGATCCGCCGGTACGCGCCTGCCGGGGCAGCAGCCCGAGCACGGCGAGCGCGGTGAGCGTCTTGCCGGATCCGGATTCGCCGGCGAGACCGTGGATGCGTCCGGCTTCGAGGTCGAGCGAGATGCCGTGCACGAGGGGGCGACCGATGTCGATCGTCAGGTCACGGATGCTCAGCGCGCTCGTGGGGGTCGAGGCGGTCATGCTGCCGCCCCCTTCGCCGATGCCACGTGCTCGGCCTGCTTCTCGTGCGTGACCTCGGCCGTCGGGTCGAGGATGTCGCGCATCGCGTCACCGAGGAAGTTGAAGGCGAGCACCACGGTGAGGATCGCGAGACCGGGGAAGACCCCGAGCCACCAGGCATCGAAGTTCTGCATGGCGGCGGAGATCATCGATCCCCACTCTGCGGTCGGAGGCTGCGCGCCGAGACCGAGGAAGGAGAGGCCGGAGAGAAGCAGGATCGCCGCACCGATGTCGAGGGTGGCGAGCACCAGCACGGGTCCGGCGATGTTCGGAAGGATGTCGATGAACAGCGTCCGCAGCGGCGAGTGTCCGAGCAGACGACCGGCGATGACGTAGTTCTGCCCGCGGAGTCCGAGCACGATGCTGCGCGTGACTCGCGAGTACTGCGGCCACGAGACCACGATCGCCGCGATCACCGCGTTGAACAGCGACGGCCCGAGGGATGCCGCCACCACCATCGCGAGGATGACCGTCGGGAACGCCATGAACAGATCGGTGATGCGCATCAGCGTCTCGTCGACCCAGCCGCCGAAGTAGCCGGCGACCGCGCCGATCACGGTGCCGATGATCATCGCGGCGATCACGAGCATGAGCGCCAGGGGAAGGCTCACCGTCGCACCGGTCATCAGGCGCGAGAAGATGTCTCGCCCGTTGCCGTCGGTGCCGAGCAGTGTGTCGATGCCCGGCGCCTGCAGACGAGGAAGCACCTGGGCATTGGGGCCGTAGGGAACCCACCACTGCGCGGTGAAGGCGACGATGATCCATGCTCCGGCGATGACGGTGCCGATCACGCCGAGCGGCGTGCGCCAGGCGCGGGGCCAGCGGAACCGGAACCGCCAGGGACCGGATGCCGAGTCGATGCGGCTCATGCGATCCTCACTCTCGGGTCGAGGACGCCGTAGAGCAGATCGACGACGAAGTTGATGAGGAGGTAGATGAAGCCGACGACGAGACCGACGCCCATGATTCCGGGGAGGTCGAGGTTCGCCGCCGAGTTGTAGGCGTAGGTGCCCAGGCCGGGCCACGCGAACACCGACTCGACGAGCACGGTGCCGGAGAGCAGCGAGCCGAACGCGACGCCGACGATGGTGAGGATCGGCAGGGATGCCCCTCGGAGCACGTAGTCGAGGATCACGCGCATGGCCGGAAGGCCCTTGGCGCGGGCCGCGCGGACGTAGTCGCTGCCGAGCACCTCGAGCACCGATGTGCGGATGAAGCGCGTCAGCAGACCGATCGTCACGAGCGACAGCACCATGACCGGGAGGGCGAGGTGGGCGAGGGCATCGGCGAATCCGACGCCGTCTCCGTTGAGGAGGTAGTCGACCGTGTAGAGCCCGGTGATGCGTGGCGGCGGCGTGATCGACGGAGAGATGCGACCGGAGCCGGGCGCGATGCGCAGCTCGAGGAAGAACACGTAGAAGCTGACCAGAGCGAGCCAGAACGTCGGGACGCTCAGCCCGATCAGCGTCACGATGCGGATGACCTGGTCGGTGACGAGGCCGCGACGGTAGGCCGCGAGGGTTCCGAGCACGACGCTCACCGCGAGGCTGAGGATGATGGCCCCGATCGCGATCTCGATCGTCGCCGGCACCGCGGTGGCCAGGTCGCTGGTGACCGGTCGCCCGGTCACCAGCGATGTTCCGAGGTCTCCTCGAAACAGGTTGCCCATGTAGATGAAGTACTGCACGAAGAGAGGCTGATCGAGGCCCTGGGCCTTGATGAACGCCTCACGCGTCTCGGGGTTCTGCGATGCTCCCTCGCCCAGCGCCGCCGACACGGGGTCGCCGGGCACGAGGTTCGTCAGCGCGAAGGTCACGATCGTGACTCCCACGAGAAGGAGCAGCGAAGTGCCGATCCGGCGCAGCAGGTATCCGACGAGCGGTGACCTGCGACGCTGAGCCTGCCGTCGCACGGCCACCGTCGTCATCAGTCAGCCCCGATCAGCCGGCAGGCGTGATCTCGGCGATGTCCATCTCCCACACCGAGTTGTACACGGCGCCGGTGACGGCATCCGCCGTGGCGATGTTGCGGCCGGGGACGATCAGCGGCACGAAGGGGCCCTCGGCCTGCATCGCCTCGGCGAACGAGGTGAAGGCCTCGCTGCGCTGGGCCTCGTCGGTCGCGGCAGCAGCACCGGCTGCGATGCCTGCGATCTCGGGGTTGGCCTCAGCGGCCCAGCCTGCGCGCAGACCGACCTTCAGGCCGGGAGCGAACGGGAGGAAGTTCGCCGAGTCGGCGTAATCCGGGCCCCAGAACCACAGGCCGAAGCCCTCGGTGCCGTTGACGTAGGCGTCGAGCTCGGTGGCGAACGGCGCCGGTGCGAGTTCGACCGTGATGCCGGCATCCTCGAGCTGAGCCTGGATGCGCTCGGCGAGCGGGGTGAACTCCACACCGCCGACCGGGTAGTCGTTCGGGAACTGCAGCTTGAGGGTCTGACCCGTGTAGCCGGCTTCGGCGAGAGCAGCCTCGGCCTTGTCGAGGTCCTGCTCCACGCCGGTGTCGAGGGCGCCCTCGAATCCGGGCGGGATCACGCCGGTCGCCTGCACGGCTCCCGCACCTGCGAGCTCGAGCAGCGCGTCGTAGTCGAGTGCGTAGCGGATCGCCTCGGCGATCTTGACGTTCGCGAGCTCACCCGCGACGGCCTCCGACTGGTTGAGCAGCAGGAAGATCGTCTGGCCGGACGGCACCGACTCGACGTTCAGTCCGTCGCCGAGGCCGGAGACCTGGTCGCCGTTGAGGTCCATCGCGACCATCGAGTCGCCGCCCTTGAGGTTCGCGAGCTGCGTCGCGCTCTCCGAGACGTTTCGCACGACGACGCGGCCGTATGCCGCCTCTTCGTCCCCGTTGTACTCGTCGCTCTTGGTCAGCACGACCTGCGACGAGAGGTCGAGCGTGTCGAGCACGAACGGACCGGAGCCGGCGGACTCGCCGTCGAGGAAGCTCTGTGCGCTGTCGGAGCCGTCGATCGATCCGCCGTTCTCGATGACCACGTCGGAGTTGACGATGCCGAGCGCAGGGTTGGCGAGGATCGCGGGCAGCTGCAGCAGCGGCGTCTCGGAGGTGATCGAGATCGTCTTCTCGTCGACCTCGGTGATCGTCAGGCCGCCCAGGAGGAAGTTCGGCTTGGCTTCGGTCATGCCCTGGATGCGCTGCAGGGTGAAGACGACATCCTTCGCCTCGATCGGCGTGCCGTCGGAGAAGACGCGGTCGCCTTCGAGCGTGAAGGTGAACTCGGTCGCCTCATCGTTCTGCTCCCACGACGCGAGCCCGGGCACAGGGGTCGAGACATCCGAGCCCTCGAAGTCGACGAGGGTCTCGTAGAGCGCCTTCGCGATCATGTTGCCGGTCGGGTCGTAGGTGTGACCGGGGTCGGCGGTCTCGATCGAGAACGCGGTGTCGATGACCAGCGAGTCGGAACCGGAGGATTCTCCCCCGGTGTTCGCCGAGTTGCCACCGGAGCAACCGGCGAGAGCGAAGAGCGCGACAGCTCCGATCGCGATGACGGACGTGCTGCGACGTGACGACATATGGGCCTCCAGGGGCGAGGAGTTTCATCGGGTTCGGTCGACGCCGGGTGGACGACCGGTGATCAGATTCGCATTGTATGGGACTATGTGTCCAGCAAGAATGCAGACGTCATCACAGTCTGTCCAAGACCCCGCCCACGAGGAGCATTGTGTCCACCAAGAGCGACGAAGCCGTGAAGCAATCTGGACGAAGTGCCGCCCCACTGGACGACATCGGATACAGAATCCTCGAGACGCTGCGCGATAACGGTCGGATCTCGATCGCCGCGCTGGCCGAGACCGTGGGGATTTCTCGCGCGAACGCCTACACGCGCGTCGAGACGCTCATGCAGGACGGCGTCATCACCGGGTTCAGCGCGCGGGTCGATCAGTCCAAGGCGGGGCTGTCGATCGGTGCGCTCGTCTTCGTCACCGTGCATCCGCAGGCCTGGGCGTCGTTCCGCGAGAGCGTGCTCGAGATGCCCGACGTCGAGTGGTGCGCCATCACCACGGGCGAGCATGACGCCATGCTGCTCATCCGTGCCGTCGACGTGAGCGGCGTGCACGAGTTCACGACCGGCGTCGTCGCGCAGCTGCCCGAGGTGCGCACCGTCGTCAGCGTGGTCGTGCTCGACGAGGTGATCCGCCGGTCGTTCCTGCTGCCGAGCGACCTGCCGGAGCGCGACCTGGCGACGCCGCTGGGCATGACGCGATGGACTCCGGCGACGCCGGGTCGCGACATGCTGCCGCCACGCTGACGCCGAACCCGGTGGTCGAGCGAGGACGGCGAAGCCGACCGAGACGAAACGCCCGATCAGGCCGCGACGGGCTCTTCGCAGACACTGAGCTGCGGCAGTCCGTGCATCTCGTAGTGCTCGACGAGACGGATGCGGCCGTCATCCGTGAGTTCGAGCTGGCTCTCGCCGTCTCCGGTCACGACGGCGCCGTCTGAGACGAGCACGTGCACGAACGACACCCAGATGGTGTCGCCGGTGCGGGTGCCGACGAAGCGCCCGAAGGTGACGGTGTCACCGGAGTAGTCACCCCAGATCGCACCGTCCTTCTCCCAATAGACGAACTCGCTGGGAGACTCGGGGTCGACAGCCGAGGTGGTCGAGGAGACCATCAGGAACCGGCGGCCGTCGAGCGAGGGGATGGTTGCAGTCGAACTCACCCTCCGATTATGGAGGGCGCTCGAAGGTGCACTGAAGCCCCTTCGGCAAGCGTCTTCCCGGGCAGCTCGCGGAGCAGGCGGGGTGAGACGAAACAGGCGCGGGCACCGATGCCCTCGGCGTTTCGTCTGACCCTCGTTCGACGTCGAGCATGCGCCCCTCCGCCGCGCGGGCAGGTGAACCGATGCCTCGCAGGTACCGTGGGTCGCATGCAGTGGATCTCTGACACCTCGGCGGGCGACTGGCTGCGCGATCGCCTCGACGATCCGTGGAAAGCGACGATGCACGACGTCGTGCCGCACGGGTTCCCCGCGTACGCCCGCATCCTGCATCCCGCGACCGTGCGCTCTCTGCCCGACCGCCCCGTGCCCTCCTACGAGGAGTACGAGCGGATGTCGGAGGCCGAGCATCTGAGCCTGAGAGATCAGTACGTCGACGAGCCCGCGACGTGGGCGGAGACGGCATCCGCCTTCGGCACGACCCTGCACCCGTCGGCTCAGTGGCAGCGCATCGTGCGCACCCCGATCGACGGTGACTGGAACCTGCGGCTGTCACCGGACGGCCGAGAGTTCACGGGGCCGATGGAGGGCGAAGTCTCTCCGGAGATGCTCTCCGTGATCGCCGGGCACCTCACCACCCACACGACGACTCCGGATGCCGGCTTCGCGGCGCTCTGGGAAGGTCGGGGCGGTCTCGTCGGACACCTCGGCCATTCACCGTCCCGGATGTTTTTCACGTTCAACGACGAGCCGAATCACCAGGCGATGCTCGACCGCAGCATCCATGACCCTCTCAACAACGCCTTCCGCAAGCCGACGTGGCAGGAGGGCATCCTGTCACGCGAGATCTCGGAAGGACCGCGGTTCCGCCTCCCCGGGCGCGACCACGTGCTGTTCCGCGGGGCGGTCAGCGACTTCGCCCGCGCGGACTGGGTGCTCGACGTACCCTGGCGCGACCGTCCGGGCGAGGAGCACGGCTTCCCGCCGTCGGCGCAGAGCCCGACGATCCTGTGGCCGGACGACCACGCGTGGACCCTCGTGAGCGAGATCGACTACGACTCGACCATCGTCGCGGGGTCCGCCGAACTCGTCGCCGCGATCTGCGCCGACGAACGGCTCGAGGCATTCCCCATTCCCGAGAACGCCGACCTCACGTGGGACGCCGACGAGGTGAACCGATGACGACTCCGCGGCCCGCGTCCACGGCGTCCTTCGACGCCGCTCCGCTCACCGAGCCGGTCGACCCGAAGGCGGTCACCGCGTTCGCCGCCGAGCTTCGAGCCCGAGGGTCCAGCGGCACGAACGGCTCGAGCATCATCGCGATCGTCGTCATCGCGCTCATGGCCATCATCGTGGTGCCTGTGGTCTTCACGACCATCGTCGGCATGGTCTCCACGCCCGGCGGATCCGGGTTCGCCATCGTTCCGCTGGTGATCTTCGGCGCCGTCGCCGTCGTGATCGCCATCGGGTCGTTCGTCGGATGGCGGCGCGCCCGCGTCACGCGCTATCGACTGCACCGGTTCGCTCAGGCGAACGGGATGTCGTACGAGGGACGAGTGACTGCCCCCGCGCTGCCGGGGATGATCTTCAGCCTCGGCGGCTCGCGCATGTCGACGGATCTCGTGCGTGGCACGACGCCGCGGTTCGTCGAGTTCGGCAACTACCAGTACACGGTGAAGCGGGGCAAGAGCTCGACCACCTACCGCTGGGGCTATGTCGCGGTGAAGCTCGACGTGCCGCTGCCCAACATCGTGCTCGACGCCAAGGGCAACAACGGATTCGGATCGAACCTGCCGGCGTCGTTCCAGAAGGAGCAGCGACTGTCGCTCGAGGGCGACTTCGACGAGTACTTCACCCTCTACTGCCCCGAGGGATACGAGCGAGACGCGCTCTATCTGTTCAGCCCCGACATCATGGCCCGGTTCATCGACAACGCCGCCGAGCTCGACGTCGAGATCGTCGACGACTGGATGTTCCTCTACACGCAGCGCAGGGTGTCGACGCTCGACCCAGCGACCTGGGCGTGGTTGTTCGGCGCCGTCGGCGCCTTGATCACGAAGCTCGATCAATGGGAACGATGGAGAGACGAGCGTCTGCTCCTCGAGAATCAGACGGCTGCGGCATCCGCGTCCCCGGCCGCCTCACCGCGGCCTGCAGGCGAGCGGCTTCCGTTTGCGCCACCGGCCGGCCTGCTGTCGCCGCCGCCGGGCGTCGCGCACGAAGGACGCAGACTGAAGCGCAGCTTCCCGTGGGTGCCGGTGGTCTTCATGATCGCCTTTGCGGCGTTCTGGTTCTGGTCCAGATCGTTCTGAGCGGGAGCCCCCGAGGGTGGGTTGTGGGGGTGGGTGCTGACTGGGGATCAGCGTTCCCACCCCATCCCCCCTCGGGATCAGAAGGAGATCTGACACTCCCTCCGCAGGACGGTCGAACCGTCCATACGCGCGGGTCAGCTGGGGACTGACGACTCTGCGCGTATATGAGTAATGGTATACCGGCATACGTTGCATTCCGTTGCGTCGGAGAGACTCGACCGAACCGGTCGAATCCCGCGGAATGATGCACGAAATGCGGACAGAAAGGCCCTCCGGAAGGCGGCATTCGTGCACTCTCGCGAATGCCTGTCATCGCGCATTACCTCGAGTGACGGACCCGGCCCCACCCTCTTCTGCATGCAAGAGAATGGAAGGTGATGTCTGAACGCGAAGATCACACCCAGTGGCAGGCCGAGCGCCGCGCCTCCGTCACGTCCGCGACGGGCAACCTCGCCCTGATCGAGACCCGCTGGACGGGCGAGGCGCCTGATCTGGATGCCGAGCAGCAGGCGGCATCCGACACGGTGACCGTGACGCCGATCCAGCGCACGAACATCGAGACCGGCGAGGCCGAGCACGGACTGCGTCTGTGGGATGCCGATGCACCGGCGATCCGCGCCTTCGACCGCATCGACACCTACGACTACGACCCTGCGTGGGTGCTCGAGGGTCACTTCACCCCGGTGTCCGGCGATCGCCGAGTGTCGTTCGAGCACATCCGCGACAACGGCGGCACACGCGAGCTCGTCGTCCCCGGCGACATCCACTTCGAGCTCGACGGCCGTGAATACGATCTGGCGGCCTTCGACGACGGCGGCACCCTGCTGCTCGTGTTCGGCGATGAGACGAACGGCGCCGAGACCTACGGATCCGGCCGCTTCCTGTTCGTCGAGCTGCGCGACGACGAGGGCACCGTGGTGCTCGACTTCAACCGCGCCTTCGCGCCGCCGTGCGGGTTCAGCGCCCAGTACAACTGCCCGCTGCCGCCGGCATCCAACCGCTTCCCCCTGCCTATCCGAGCAGGCGAGAAGAACGTCGTCTTCCGCGACGGCTTCGACATCTACGCGGCGTGACGCCGCACCCCCTCACCCTGGAGCACTCATGAGAAGAACCCGCATCCTCGGCGCGCTCGGCGCCGTGGCCACGCTCGCCCTCGTGGCCGGATGCGCGTCGGGCGCCACCGACGACGCCGCGAGCGAAGACGCCACGATCTTCATCGGGTCGCTGTACGAGCCCACCAACCTGAGCAACACGCAGGGCGGCGGCCAGGGCGTGACCGAGGCCCTGACCGGCAACGTCTACGAGGGCCTCTACCGCCTGACCGACGACGGCGAGGTCGAGCCGCTTCTCGCCGAAGACGCTCAGGTGTCCGACGACGGCCTCACCTACACGATCACGCTGCGCGACGACGTGACCTTCCACTCCGGTGACCCGCTGACCTCCGCCGATGTGAAGTCGAGCGTCGAGGCCGTCACCGCCGAGGACTCCGTGTCGGCGCGCAAGTCGAGCTTCAAGACGATCGCCGACATCGCGACCCCCGACGACCAGACCGTCGTCTTCACGCTGTCGCAGCGGTCGATCTCGTTCCTCTACAACCTCAGCTACGTCTGGGTCGTCAACGACGAGGCCGGCGACATCACCGGGTCGGAAGACGGCACGGGCCCCTACACGCTCGACGAGTGGAAGAAGGGCTCGACCCTGACGCTCGAGCGCTGGGACGACTACTGGGGCGAGCCGGCCAAGAACGCCGAGGTCGTCTACACCTACTTCACTGACGCGACCGCCGAGAACAACGCTCTGGCCACGGGCGAGATCGACGTGATCACGAGCGTGCAGAGCCCGGATTCGCTCGCGCAGTTCGACAACGACGACTACGTGATCAGCGAGGGAACCTCGACCACGAAGGAGCTGCTCGCCTTCAACGACCGCGTCGCCCCCTTCGACAACGCACTCGTGCGCAAGGCGATCTACTCGGCGATCGACACCCAGAAGCTCCTCGAGTCGATCTGGGGCGACTACGGCACGCTCATCGGCTCCATGGTGCCGCCGACCGACCCCTGGTACGAGGACCTCACCGCGGTGAACCCCTACGACGTCGAGCTGTCGAAGGATCTGCTCGCTCAGGCCGGCTACGCCGACGGCTTCACGTTCACGCTCGACACCCCGAGCTACGACCCGCACCCCGCCGTGGCGGAGTTCCTGCAGTCGCAGCTCGCCGAGGTCGGCATCACGGTCGAGATCAACACGATCAGCGCCGACGAGTGGTACACGAAGGTGTTCAAGGAGCAGGACTTCGAGGCCACGCTCCAGGAGCACGTGAACGACCGCGACGTGGTCTGGTACGGCAACCCCGACTTCTACTGGGGATACAACGACGCCCAGGTGCAGCAGTGGGTCGCCGAGGCCGAGCAGGCAGTCACGACCGACGAGCAGACCGCCCTGCTGAAGCAGGTCAACGAGAAGATCGCCGAGGATGCCGCGAGCGTATGGTTGTACCTCTACCCGCAGATCGTGGTCGCCTCGAGCGACCTCAGCGGATACCCGGTCAATGGCCTGAACTCCCAGTTCTTCGCCTACGACATCGTCAAGTCCTGACGCGCGAGGGGGATGCCGCGCGTCGGCATCCCCCTCCTCATCCTGAACAGCCATGCTCGCTTATCTGATCCGCCGTCTCGCCTTCCTCGTGGTGTCGCTCGTCGTCGCGATGATCGCGATCTTCGTGCTGCTGCGCCTGCTTCCCGGCGACCCGGCGAACGCCCTGCTCTCGGTCAATGCCACTCCTGAGCAGATCGCCGCGGCCCGCGCGCAGGTCGGTTCCGACCAGCCCCTGCTGCAGCAGTTCACGACCTGGGCGGGGCAGCTGCTGCGATTCGACCTCGGTGAGTCCTTCCTGAGCTCGCGTCCGGTCGGCCCCGACATCGCCGACCGCCTCGCCGTGACCCTTCCGCTCACGCTCATCGCGTTCACCGTCGCGCTGCTCGTCTCGCTCGTGATCGGCATCACCGCGGCCGTGAAGTCCGACCGCTGGTACGGCATCGCGCTCTCCGGTTTCGCGCAGCTCGGCGTCGCGGTTCCCGTCTTCTGGGTGGGCGTCGTGCTCGTCTGGGTCTTCGCGCTCGGACTCGGCCTGCTGCCTTCGGGCGGCTTCCCCCGAGACGACTGGGAGGATCCGGCCGATGCCCTGCGCTCGCTCGCCCTGCCGGTGATCACCATCGTGATCGTGATGAGCGCCTCTCTCAGCCGGTACGTGCGGTCGGCCACCCTCGACGTGATCGGCAGCGACTACCTGCGCACCGCGCGGGCCGGGGGTTCCGGCACTGCCGAAGCGCTTCTGCGTCACGGTGTGCGCAACGGCTCGGTGCCCGTCGTCGCGATCCTCGGAATCGAGCTGTCGACGACGCTCCTCGGCGCGGTCGTCGTGGAGAGCGTCTTCACTCTCCCCGGTCTCGGCAGCCTGCTGCTGTCGGCCATCGAGCAGCACGACTTCCAGGTCATCCAGGGCGTCCTCGTGGTCAGCACCCTCTTCGTGCTGCTCGTCGGGTTCGCCGCCGACATCGTGCAGCGCCTGATCGATCCGCGTCTGCGCACGAGCGTCTCGGGCAACCGATGAGCCGCGTCGCCGAGCAGTTGATCACCGGCTCCGTCCCCGTGCGGCGCCGACCGAAGGCGACCCTGCTGATCGGACTCGCGCTCACCGGCGTCATCGTGCTGATCGCCCTGGTCTCGCTGTTCTGGCTGCCGTACCCGCTCGCCGACACCAGTGGCAGCCGCCTCGAGGGCCCGAGCGCCCTGCACCTGCTCGGCACCGACCGTCTCGGCCGTGATCTGCTGTCGCAGCTCATGTGGGGTGCGCGGATCGCTCTGATCGTCGGCACCTGCTCTGTCGCGATCGCCGCCGTGCTCGGCACGATCGTCGGACTCATCGCCGCGTTCTCCCGCCCTTGGGTCGACGACACGCTGTCAGCCGGTCTCGACGTCGTGATCGCGTTCCCGGTGCTGCTGCTCGCGATGCTGGTGGTCGCCGTGCAGGGCGCCTCGCTCTGGTCTGCGGTGCTCGCGATCGGTCTCGCGATGTCGGCAGTCGTCGCGCGTCTCACCCGCATCCTCTCGCGCCGCGTGCTGCAGGAGCAGTTCGTCACCGCCGCGCGCACCAGCGGCACGGGTGTTCTCGGCATCGTGATGCAGCACGTGCTGCCCAACATCGCGCCGACACTCGCCGTCAGTCTCGCGCTGCAGTTCGGTGCCGCCGTGCTCGCCGAGGCGAGCCTGTCGTACCTCGGACTCGGCGCCCCGCCGCCCAACGCCTCGTGGGGTCGGATGCTGCAGGAGGCGCAGGGCACCGTGCTCACCGCCCCGGTGGGCGCGATCGCCCCCGGCATCGCGATCATCGCCCTGGTGCTCGGAGTCAACTTCCTCGCCGACGGCCTGCGCGATCTCGCCGACCCGACCCGCAGGAGGAGCCGATGAGCATCCTCGACGTCTCAGGCCTCACCGTGCTTTCGGCATCGGGCGCACTCGTGCGCGATGTGTCGTTCTCACTCGCACCCGGCGAGCGTCTGGGCCTGATCGGCGAATCCGGGTCGGGCAAGTCGCTCACCTCGCTCGCCGTCACCGGTCTGCTTCCTGATTCGCTCACGGCCTCCGGGTCGGTGCTGCTCGACGAGCACCAGGTGGTCGGCGCTCGGGATGCCGATCTCAGGCCTCTGCGCGGACCCGTCGCGCAGATCGTGTTCCAGGAGCCGCTCACCGCGCTCGATCCGCTGATGCGCGTCGGACGACAGATCGCCGAGCCGCTGCGCCGTCATCTCGGACTGCGCGGCGCCGAGCTGCGTTCTGCGGTGGCGGCCGCCCTCGACGAGGTCTCTCTCACCGACCCGCGCATCGCGCGCGCCTACCCGCACGAGCTCTCGGGTGGTCAGCGGCAGCGGGTCGCGATCGCGATAGCCCTCGCCGCCAAGCCGCAGCTGCTCATCGCCGACGAGCCGACGACCGCTCTCGACGTGACGGTGCAGGACGCCGTGCTCGCCCTGCTCGAGCGTCTCGTCGCCGAGCGAGGCATGGCGCTGCTGTTCATCAGCCACGATCTCGCCGTCGTGTCGCGCATGGTCGATCGCATCGTCGTCCTGCGCGATGGGCTCGTGGTCGAAGAGGGCACGGTCGCCCAGGTGCTGCGGAACCCTGTGGAGCCGTATACGCGGATGCTGGTCGACAGCGCTCGCGCACTCGACGCGTTCCTCGATGCGACGGAGGCGGGCGCATGAGCCTTCTCGAACTGCGCGGCGCCGGCTTCGCGTACGGCTCTCATCGAGTGCTCGACGACATCTCGCTGAGCCTCGATGAAGGCGACTCCCTCGGGCTCGTGGGCGAGTCGGGTGCCGGCAAATCGACGATCCTGCGTCTGCTGCTCGGCCTCGCCGTGCCTCGGGAGGGGCAGGTGCTGTTCGACGGCGAGCTCCTGTCGCTGCGCGATCGCGCGCAGATGCGTCGCTTCCGCGCGAGCGTACAGCCCGTGTTCCAAGACCCGTATTCGTCGCTCGACCCCCGTCAGCGCATCGACCGCATCATCGGCGAGCCGCTTCGGTCACTGCGCCTGGCATCCGGTGCCGACGCCCAGCGCCGCATCGCCGAATCCCTCGAGTCGGTCGGCCTTCCCGCCGACACCGCGCACCGTTATCCCCACGAGTTCTCGGGCGGACAGCGTCAGCGCATCGCCATCGCACGGGCCGTCGTCTCCCGTCCGCGGGTTCTGCTCGCCGATGAGCCCGTGAGCGCTCTCGACGTCACCACCCGGGTGCAGGTGCTCGAGCTGCTCGACCGCCTGCGCCGCGAGAACGGCCTGTCGCTCGTGATGGTGTCGCACGACCTCACGGCCATCGCCTCGGCGTGCGACCGGACAGTCGTGCTGAAGAACGGTCACGTGGTGGAGCAGGGTGCCACGGCATCCGTACTGCATGCCCCGCAGGATCCGTACACGCGGGCGCTGGTCGACGCCGTTCCGCGCCTCCCCCGCTGAGCGCCGCCGGCGGCGTGACGTGGCATCAGTCCGCGGTCGTCAACCCGCCGAACCCGCCAGCCCGAAGTACTCCAGCTCCGCATCGTTCAGCATCCGCGAGCGGATGAGGAATCGCATCCCCGTCGGGCCCTCGACCGAGAAGCCGGCACCGCGCCCCGGCACGACGTCGATCGTCAGGTGCGTGTACTTCCAGTACTCGAACTGTGACTCCGACATGAAGACTTCGACCGGGGCGTCGAGCCCCACATCGAGGGCACCGAGCAGCACATCTCCGGGGCCCGTGATGAACATCCCGACGGGGTAGCACATGGGAGATGAGCCGTCGCAGCATCCGCCCGACTGGTGGAACATCAGCGGGCCATGCTGCACGGTGAGGTCGCGGATGAGGGACGCCGCGGCATCCGTCACGTCGACCCGCTGATAGGTGCCGATGCTCACCATGATTCCTACCTTTCGTCAGCTCCCGGTCGTTGAGCGAGGACGGCGAAGCCGACCGAGACGAAACGCGGCGAGCGGTTCAGCGCGTTTCGTCTCGGGGCTTCGCTCCTTGCTCAATTACCGGAGGCGGGCTTCGCTCAGAAGAAGCCCATCGGTCCCTCCGCATACGAGACCAGGAGGTTCTTGGTCTGCTGGTAGTGGTCGAGCATCATCTTGTGGTTCTCGCGCCCGACGCCCGACTGCTTGTATCCACCGAACGCTGCGTGCGCCGGGTACTGGTGATACGTGTTGGTCCAGACGCGACCGGCCTCGATCGCACGCCCCGCACGATATGCCGTGTCACCGCTGCGGCTCCAGACTCCGGCGCCCAGACCGTAGAGCGTGTCGTTGGCGATCGAGATCGCATCGTCGAAGTTGTCGAACGAGGTGACCGACAGCACCGGCCCGAAGATCTCCTCCTGGAAGATGCGCATGTCGTTCGTGCCCTCGAACACGGTCGGTGCGACGTAGTACCCGCCGCTGAGGTCGCCGCCGAGGTCGACGCGATCGCCTCCCGTGAGCAGCCGCGCGCCGCCCTGCTTTCCGATGTCGATGTAGCTGAGGATCTTCTCCAGCTGGTCGTTCGACGCCTGCGCGCCGATCATCGTGGCCGGGTCGAGCGGGTTGCCCTGGATCACCTTGCCGACGCGCTCGAGTCCGTCGGCGAGGAACCCGTCGTAGATCGACCGCTGGATCAACGCGCGCGACGGGCACGTGCAGACCTCGCCCTGATTCAGCGCGAACATCGTGAAGCCCTCGAGCGCCTTGTCGTAGAACGGGTCGGCGGTGTCGCGCGCGACATCCTCGAAGAAGACGTTCGGGCTCTTGCCTCCGAGTTCGAGCGTGACCGGGATCAGGTTCTGCGACGCGTACTGCATGATCAGGCGCCCCGTCGTGGTCTCACCCGTGAAGGCGACCTTGCGGATGCGCTTGTGCTGCGCGAGCGGTGCACCTGCCTCGATGCCGAAGCCGTTGACGATGTTCACGACACCGGCCGGCAGCAGGTCTCCGATGATGTCGAAGAGGAAGAGCAGGGATGCCGGGGTCTGCTCCGCGGGCTTGATGACCACGCAGTTGCCTGCGGCGAGCGCCGGCGCGAGCTTCCACACCGCCATCAGGATCGGGAAGTTCCACGGGATGATCTGACCGACCACTCCGAGCGGCTCGTGGAAGTGATACGCGACGGTGTTCTCGTCGAGCTGGCTGATGCCGCCCTCCTGCGCACGGAGCACGCCGGCGAAGTACCGGAAGTGATCGACTGCGAGAGGGATGTCGGCGGCGAGCGTCTCGCGCACGGGCTTGCCGTTCTCCCAGGTCTCGGCGACGGCGATCTCCTCGAGGTGCTGCTCGATGCGATCGGCGATCCTGTTGAGGATCACCGATCGTTCAGCCGGGCTGGTCTTGCCCCAGCTCGCGAACGCCTTCCAGGCGACGTCGACGGCACGGTCGATGTCTTCGACTGTTCCGCGGCCCACCTCGGTGAAGGGCTTGCCGTTGACCGGACTGACGTTGTCGAAGAACTGCCCTTTGACCGGGTCCACGAACTCGCCGCCGATGTAATGGCCGTACCGGGGGCGATAGGTCGCGATGGCGCCCGGCTGACCGGGAGCGGCGTAGGCGGACGACGCGGATGCGGTGGACACGTCTTCTTCGACGATGGTCATCGGTGACTCCTTCGACGGGCCGCGGCTCCGATGCCGTGCGGCTGTGATCCGACGGTAGGTCGCCGCACGTTGCGTCCCGATGCGCAACGTTGCGAACGGTTGCGGGGCGGGCATGGCGGCATCCGTCGAACGGCTGATACTTCCCTGGATGGCGGGTATGCCGTCGGCGTGTGGGCCGCCGGGCGGGGATCCGTCAGCCGGATGACCCCGGGTCAGCGATCTTCGATGCGTTCGATGCGTTCGATGCGCGCGACGAGTCCGGCGCGTTTCGGAGACCGGGCCGGCAGCATCTCGAGAGCGAGACGCAGCGCCGCGGCATCCCCCTGCCCTTCCGGGATCTCGGCGTATTCCAGCAGGACGTCGAGGCTCGCCTCCGACAGCATCGTCTCGCGCAGCGCCGCTCTCACCGACTCACGGAACTCCTCCACACCCGGCGAGGTCGACTCGGGAAGCACAGGGCCGCGATACGCGGTGAGGGCGACACGATGTGCGCCTCGGTCGAGCAGCGAGAGCACGTCGTGCGCATCGGTCTCGAGCGGTACCGTCAGTCGGTAGGGCCGGGACTCCGGAACGAGGCTGGGCGCGTGCTTCTCGAGAACCTTGCGCAGGCGCACCATCTCAGGACGCAGCGTGTCGGCAGACGCTTCGGGTCCGTACACGAGTTCGCTCAGTCGCTCGGCAGACAGGCCCTGACGGTTCACCGCGAGCATCAGCAGGATGGCGGCATGTCGGGCACTCAGCTCGATCATCGACTCCTCGAGCTCGGTCTCGGTCTCGAGGCGCGCTCTGTCTCGCCCGAGCACGTGCAGGGTCGCGCGGGTCGTGGGCTTGGCGCGCGACGAGAACGTCGCGGGGCGTGGGGCCTCGCTGCGCGCCCGAAGCCGCGCCACCATCAGCTCGGACTCGACGGCGCGCGCCGTGGCGTCGACCAGCAACCGCGCCTGGGTCGAGACGACCTCGTCACCACCCGTGACATCGATCACTCCGAGCACCCGCCGCGTCTCGGGGTCGCGGACCGGTGCCGCGGTGCACGACCACGGATGCACCAGCCGGTTGTAGTGCTCGGCCCCGCGGATCTGCACCGACTGATCGAGGGTGAGAGCCGTGCCCGGTGCGGTCGTGCCGACGGCGTTCTCTGCCCAGTTCGCGCCGGCGACGAATCCCATGCCCTCGGTGAGCGACTGGAGTTGGCGGTCGCCTTCGATCCACAGCAGCCGACCGGCCTGATCGCCCACGGCGACGACCACCCCCGCCTCCTCGGGGGTGCCGGGCAGGAGCAGGGCACGGATCATGTCCATGGCGGATGCGAGCGGATGCGCGAGTCGATAGGCCTCGAGCTCCTCGGTCACGAGCTCGATCCGCGGCGCCTCCTCGGGCCCGACCCGGCCGCGCCACGACCGCACCCACGACTCACGGACGAGAGGACGCACCTGCTGCAGTCGATGATCTTCGAGGTTGCCGGCGATCAGCTCTTCATGCGCACGCTCGATCAGGAGACGAGAGGCCTCAGGAGGGCCATCACGTGACACCTGCCACGACACAACCACGGCGTCTCCATTCGTCGTCGGTGGAGCGTTACCTCAGTGTAGGAGCCGGATGCCGCGGGCGGTACCCGCGATATTCCGGTTGCGCGCTCAGATCCACGGGCAGGTGAATGCTCGGATCACAGATGCAGGGTGAGATGCGTGTTCTGGGCATGCACCTGCCGTACGGGCATCCCCAGGTGTGCCCGCCCGCGGAGCGAGCTCAGGCCCGGGCGGCCCACCATTCGCGAAGGCGCTGCTCAGCGGCATCCGTTCCGATGACACCCTCGTCGAGGCGCAGCTCGAGCAGGAATCGGTAGGCCTCGCCGACCTCGCGGCCGGGCGCGATGCCGAGGATGTTCTGGATCTGGTTGCCGTCGAGCTCCGGGCGGATGGAGTCGAGCTCCTCCTGCTCGCGCAACGCGGCGATGCGCGACTCGATGTCGTCGTAGGCCGAGGCGAGCCGCCCTGCCTTGCGCTTGTTCCGCGTGGTGACGTCGGCGCGAGTGAGGATGTGCAGGCGTTCGAGCTGGTCGCCCGCATCGCGCACGTAGCGGCGCACCGCGGCATCCGTCCAGGCGCCCTCGGCGTAGCCGAAGAACCGCAGATGCAGTTCGATCAGCTTCGACACGGCCTCGGTCGTGTCCGTGTCGAACCGCAGCGCCTGCAGACGCTTGCGCGCCATTCTCGCCCCGACCACGTCGTGGTGGTGGAAGGTGACGACGCCGCCGTCTTCGAGCTTGCGAGTGCGGGGCTTGCCGATGTCGTGCAGAAGCGCGGCGATGCGCAGTGCGACGTCAGGTTCAGCCCCGGGGTTGCGCGACTGCTCGAGCGAGATCGCCTGGTTGAGCACCGTGAGCGAGTGCTCGTAGACGTCCTTGTGGTGGTGGTGCTCGTCGACCTCGAGCCGCAGAGCGCTCACCTCGGGCAGGAACTCCTCGATCAGACCTGTCTCGACGAGCACGCGGATGCCGCGCACGGGGTCGTCGGTCTGCATGAGCCGCACGAGCTCCGACTGGATGCGCTCCGGGCTCACGATCTCGAGAGTCGCTCGCAGCTGAGTGATCGCGTCGAACGTGTCGTCGTCGATGCGGAAGCCGAGCTGAGCGCTGAAGCGCGCGGCGCGCAGCATCCGCAGCGGGTCGTCGCCGAACGACACGTGAGGACTCGCCGGCGTGCGCAGCACGCCCGCGATGAGGTCTTCGACTCCCCCGGTCGGGTCCACGAGCTTCACGGCCGGCACGAGCAGCGCCATCGCGTTGACGGTGAAGTCGCGTCGGTGCAGGTCGGCGTCGATCGTGTCACCGAACTCGACGGTCGGCTTGCGGGTCACGCCGTCATAGCTGTCGGCCCGGTACGTCGTGACCTCGACCTGTTCGCCCTGCACACGCGCGCCGATGGTGCCGAATGCGCGGCCGATGTCCCACTGGGCGGTCGAGATCGGCTTGACGATGCGCAGGATGTCGTCCGGCATCGCGTTCGTCGTGAAGTCGAGGTCGTGTGTCGGCCTGCCGATCAGCGCGTCACGCACGGGTCCGCCGACCACGGCGAGGTCGAAGCCCGCTTCCTCGAACGCCCCGGCGAGGGTGCGGACGACCGGGTTCTCGGCGAGCGCGCCGAGACGGACGAGGCCGTCAGCCATATTGAGCATGGGTTCCAGCGTACCGGGGTGCGGGTGTCATCCGTCGGCGGCTGGTGTGTCTGGGCAGGGTGTCAGAACAAGGGGTTCTCGCCCTTGGCCTGCGCGACCGCGCGAGCTCTCGCCTGCACCAGCCGCATGAGGAGCATGGTCATCAGGAACCCGCCGATCACCGCGACGGCGACGATGAACCAGATCCCGATCTCGGGGTCGATGAGCTCGAAGCCGTAGATCGCGACAGCGAGGAGAAGCAGCACCGGGCCCTCGATCAGCGCGAACGTGACGAACAGCCGCGTCTGACGGCGACCGAAATCGGCGTTGACCGCCCGGACGCGCGCCTCGATCGAGGACTCTCCTGCGTAGCTCATGCCCCCACCGTAGCGGCGCCGCGTTCAGCATCCCGTGCGTCGACACCCTCCGCGTCCTAGGATCGGCATCGTGACCGGAGAACAGAGCGAGTCCTCCACCGCGCCTGAGCCCTCCCGGCGAGGATTCCTCAAGATGGGCGGCGCCGCACTGGCCGGCGCCGTGATCGGCGGCGCCGGAGGTGCGGCGATCGGTGTGAACGTCGCGAATCAGCGAAAGGGCTTCGCCTCCGACCCCGATCCGTTCGCCGCGCTGACTCCGCGCAGCGAACCCGGCTTCGACCACCTCGTCGTGGTGATGGGCGAGAACCGGTCGTTCGACAACCTGCTCGGCTATCTGTACTCGAAGGAGACGCTTCCGAAAGGCGAGAAGTTCGAGGGTCTCGCGTTCGGCACGCACAGCAACACCGCGGCCGACGGCACGGTCGTCGACGCACACGTCTACACCGGAGACACCGACCGGATCATGAGCCTGCCCGACCCCGACCCGGGCGAGGAGTATCCGCACGTCAACACCCAGATCTTCGGCACGGTCGAACCGAAGGACAACGCAGACCTGTTCGTCGATCAGATGTCGGCCCCGTTCAACGCACCGACGCACGGCGAGAAGGCGACGATGTCGGGGTTCCTCGAGGACTACATCATCAACTTCCGCCGCCTGCGCAAGGGCGTCGAGCCCAAGCCCGAGGAGGCCGCGCACATCATGGGCTCCTTCTCCCCTGAGATGCTGCCCGTGCTGTCGACGCTCGCCTCCGAGTTCGCGGTGTTCGACCACTGGTATGCCGGGGTGCCGTCGCAGACGTTCTGCAACCGGTCGTTCTTCCACGCGTCGACCTCGCATGGCTTCGTCACCAACCAGGCGGGCGGCGGCTACCGCAAGTGGCTCGACGCCCCTGCGGCGCCGACGGTGTTCAATCGGCTCGAAGACGAGAAGGTCAGCTGGAAGATCTACATCGACAAGCTCCAGCTGGTGTCGTTCACGGGGATGCTGCACGCCGCAGTGCTCGAGAAGTACTGGCGCACCGAGCACTTCGGCACGATGGAGGACTTCTACGCAGAGGCGAAGAACGGCACCCTGCCGGCATACGCGTTCATCGAACCGCGCATGGTCTACGACCACAACGACTTCCACCCGCCGTTCGGGTCGCCTCGCGAGAGTGTCGTCGACGGCGAGCCCGTCTACGACAGCGCGATCTCCGATGTCCGGGCCGGAGACCGTCTGATCCACGACATCTACGAGGCGGTGCGCACCAGCGCGTCGCCCCAGGGCTCGAACGCGGTCAACACCCTGCTGCTCATCACCTTCGACGAGCACGGCGGGTGCTACGACCATGTGCCTCCCCCCTCGGCGACGAAGCCGACGAAGGACACCGGGGCGGGCGAGATGGGTTTCACGTTCGATCGACTCGGATGCCGTGTGCCGGCGATCGCGGTGTCGGCGTACACGCGTCGAGGAACCATCGTCCACGACGAGATGCACCACGGGTCGGTCACGGCCACCCTCTCGCGCCTGCACGGCCTGAAGCCGCTCAACGACCGCGACCAGTCGGCGAACACGCTCTTCGCCGCCGTGAACCTCGACCAGCCCCGGCATCCCGCCGACTGGCCCGTCACGACACCCGCCTACACGCCGCCGAACCCCGAGCGTGCTGAGCCGAAGCCCGGTGACCCCACCGAGATGAAACCGCTCACCCCGCCTGCCCGAGGTCTGCTCGGTCTGCTGATCGCCAAGTACGGCAAGCCGGGCGAACCCGAGCCCGAGACGTTCGCCGACGCCTACCGGCTGCTGCACGAGCACGGCGAGGAGCTGTTCGGCCCCGCGGCCAAGTAGCACGGCAATAGGCTTGCCGCATGACCGACAGTGCCGCGCTCACCGCCTTCTGGAACCATGTCCGCGCAGAGAATCCTGCGCTTCCGGAGCAGACGCCCGGCGCCTGGGCCTTCGGCGCGACGCCCGACCATGCCGATTCTCTGCTCGCGCTCGTCCTCGCCGGCGTGAAGACCGGCACCGCCTCCTCGCAGTGGGACTACGACGAGACGGTTGACCCCGAGCCGTACGTCGGAGAGCTGAGCATCATCCTCGACGGATCCGGCGCTCCGCGCGCCGTGCTCGAGACGACCGCGGTCCGCACTGTGCCCTTCGACGAGGTCACCGACGAGCACGCGCACGCGGAAGGAGAGGGAGACCGCACCCTCACCTACTGGCGCGAATCGCACGAGCGGTACTGGCGCGCCCACTCCGAGAACCCTCGGGGATTCGAGGCCGACATGCCGATCATCTGCGAGCGCTTTCGCGTCGTCCACCCCGCCTGACCGACGCCTCCGCACCGCAGAGCACGGTCAGCCCGGAATCCGCGGTCCGCGACAAGGAAAGGGCGGACGCTGTCAGCATCCGCCCTTTCGTCGCCCGAGCCGACAGGTCGTCAGACCGGATCGCCCTGCACAGGCCCCTCGGTGTTCGGCTTCCAGCCGAGTGCCGGAGCGACGTGCGTCGCGAACGACTCGAGCACGTGGAGGTTGTAGGCGGGCCCCAACTGGTTCGGGATCGTCAGCAGCAGTGTGTCTGCCGACATGACCGCCTCGTCGGCCAGGAGCTGCTGGATGAGCACGTCCGGCTCGGCCGCATACGTCTTGCCGAACGTCGAGCGGAAGCCGTCGATGATGCCGATCTGGTCGGCGTTCTCCTCGCTGCGCAGGCCGAAGTACGCCCTGTCCATGTCGGAGACCAGCGGGAACACGCTGCGGCTGACCGAGACTCGCGGTGCACCGGTGTGACCGGCCTCTTTGTAGGCGGCGCGGAAGAGGTCGATCTGCTCGCGCTGCAGCTGGTGGAAAGGCACGCCTGTCGCCTCGGTGAGAAGCGTGGAGCTCATCATGTTCAGGCCCTTGCGCCCGGTCTCCTCAGCCGTGGCCCGTGACCCGGAGCCCCACCATATGTGGTCGCGCAGAGTCGGCGACTGCGGCTCGATCGCGAGATAGCGCCCGGCGCCGACCATGCGGGGGTCGCCGGGGGCGAGACCCTCACCGTCGATGGCACGGAGGAAGAGATCGAACTTCTCGCGAGCGATCACGCTGCCCCGCTCGGGGTCTTCCTCGTCATGGAAGCCGAAGGTCTCGTAGCCGCGCAGAGCCGTCTCGGGTGACCCCCGGCTCACGCCGAGCGCGATGCGCCCGTCGGCGATCAGGTCGAGGGCGGCGGCCTCTTCGGCGAACTGGAAGGGGTTCTCGTACCGCATGTCGATCACGCCGGTGCCGACCTCGATGCGCTTCGTGCGCGCGGCCATGGCCGACAGCAGCGGCATGGGCGAGGCGGCCTGCCGTGCCCAGTGGTGAACGCGCACCGAGGCGCCGTTCACGCCGATCTCGTCTGCACCCTCCGCGATCTCGATGGTCTGCTTCAGCATGTCTCCCGCGGTGCGGGTCGCCGAACCGGGCACGTCTGCATAGTGCCCGAAGGAGAGGAATCCGAAAGCCTTCATGGTGTATTCGAACGCATAGATGGGGTGCGGTATTCCGTCATCACTCCCCCGGAACCAGCAGGCCGTCGAGCACGAGCTGCCGGATACGGGGTTCGAGGTCGGCCCACAGCTCGACGAGCGGCACCTCGAACAGGTCGGCGAGGGCCGAGACGATCTGCACGACGGTGAGGTCGCCGTCGCACGCTCCGACGAAACCGGCGAGCGCGGGATCGACCGTGATCGTGCGGGCGAATCCCCCGCCCTGTCGGAGTTCGATGATGCTCGGGTCGTCGTTGCCGGGGAGCAGATGGCGTGCCTCGGTGACGTCGGGAGCGACGAGCAGCGTGGCGGGCAGTCCGGTCGCGAGCACATCGTGTGCGGCGAGGCCCGCGCGCAGTGCGGCGCCCACATTCGAGACGGGTTGCGTCACGCGCTCGAGACGGCGCAGCGGGACACCGTCGGCGGCCGGTCTGCGCACCAGGATGTAGCCGAATCCGACCGCGGTGACGCCTCGGGCGGTGAAGTCGTCGAGCCACGCCGTGAGGAGCGGAGTGAACGCGGCATCCCGCGGCGTCGTGCCCCCATCCCTGATCCACAGTTCTGCGTATCCGAGCGGCGAGAGCTCTTCACGCTGGATCACCCACAGGTCGAGGTCGCCGGGAACCCAGGAAGAGAGGCGGTCGAGACCGGAACGCCCGGTCAACGCCACCTGACCCCCGCGTGACTCCCAGTTGCCGAGCAGCTGCGCCACACCCCCAGGAGTCAGGAAGGACGGAACCGCGCGCAGGAACTGCTCGACGAGGGCGTCGCCGACGAGACCTCCGTCGCGGTACTCGTATTCGGGCACGCCCTCTGCGCGCGGGGTGATCACGAAGGGCGGGTTCGAGACGATCAGGTCGAACGCCTCCCCCTCCACCGGGTCGAACATGCTGCCCAGGCGGAACTCGATGTTCGTGACGCCGTTCAGCTGGGCGTTCAACTCGGCATAGGCGAGGGCACGCGCCGAGATGTCGGTGGCCACGACCGAGCCTGCGTGGCGAGCGACCAGAAGTGCCTGGATGCCGCACCCTGTGCCCAGATCGAGAGCGCGGTCGACCTCGATCGGCATGATGATCTCGGCGAGGGTGCGCGAGGCTCCGCCGACGCCGAGAACGTGATCCTCCGGAAGCGCGCCGTCGAGCGCCACCTCATCCAGATCGCTGGCGATCCACCATTCACCGATCCCATCCGAGTCGACGAACGACTGCGGCCGCAGAAGCGCAGTGGGAACCACATCGCTCCCCTCGATGCGTGCGAGACCGAGAGCGGCGAGGCCGTCGGCGCCGAGTCTCGGCAGAGCCGCGGTCACCGCGGCGAGCGGCTGCGGCATTCCGAGCACCAGCAGCCTGCCGAGCGTGGCGAGCACACCGCCGTCACCGGCGATCGAGCGCAGGATCGGCTCACGCATGCCTCTGGCCAGCGCGTCGTCCTCCTCTTCTCCCCACAGTCGGCGAAGAGGCTCCGAACGCAGATCCGCGTCGTCGAGATCCGCGGCGAGTGCGGTGCTGCGGAGCGGATCGGGCGTGGGGGCGAGGGTGTCGGACACGGCCGTCACTCTACGCGTCTTCAGGGTTCTCATTCAGCCAGCCGCCTAGAATCACAAGGTCAGCACTCACGAGCAGCCTGGGATCCCCGGCGTTCGAGGAAGACCTTCATGACCGCGACCACCCCCGAGAACGGCCTCCGCACGCGCCTGCACCGCCTGGCACGCGGATCCGTCATCTCGGCGATCGTTCTCGGCCTGGCCGGCGCGGGGGCCGGCAGCGCGTTCGCCGCCACCGATGCCGAGTCCGAGGGCTCGTCGATCGATCTGCTCGTCTCTGCCGGTGTCCGCGGCACGGTCGCTCCTGGGGCCGCGACGACGGCCTCGATCACCGTGCAGAACGACTCCCGGACCGAGCTCTCGTCCGGTCGCGTCACCGTGGAGCTCAACCGCACCCCCCTCACCGACGAGGCCGCCGTCTCGACATGGCTCGACGAGGCAGACGCCACGGGCGGCTTCGAACAGCTCGGCTCTGAGACGACTGCGCCCGTCGACGCCGAGGGATCCGTGACCTCGAGCCTCTTCCTGCCGCCCGAGGTGCTGGGCGACCTCGCCCCCGGCGTCTACCCGTTGCGAGCGACCCTCAGCGGAGCACAGACCGATGCTCAGGACGATGCGCGATCGGTGACGTCGGCAACGGTGCTCGTCGTGACCGCCGCCGCGAACCCTCCCATCGCCGTGATGGTGCCGATCACGGCCACGCCCGACAACGGTGCCCTCCTGACCGCAGACGAACTCACTGCCCTCACCGCCCCCGACGGCGCACTCACCGCGGCCGTCGAAGGAGTTCGTGGAACCTCGGCGATCCTGGCGATCGACCCGGCGATTCCAGCCGCCATCCGGGTGCTCGGCTCCTCCGCGCCGCAGAGCGCCCGCGAGTGGCTGCGCCTTCTCGACGCATTGCCCAACGAGCGCTTCGCTCTGCAGTTCGCCGATGCCGACGCCACCACGCAGGCTCAGGCTGGCCTTCCCACGCTCCTGCAGCCCACGACGCTCGCGCCGTTCCTCAACCCGAGCAACTTCACCGAGCCCGCAGACGAGACTCCCACCCCCACCCCCACCGCGACTGCTGAGCCGACTCCGGCCTCGGTACCGACAGAGGGCGCTGTGCCGTCAGAAGGCACTGCGCCGACGCCGGCGCCGACACCGAGTGACGAACCGACGTCGCCGCCCACCGATGGCCCTGTGCTGCCCGATGATGCCGGACTCACCGCCATCGAGGGAACGACCCCGGGAATCCTGTGGCCGCGCAGCGATGTGTCCGCCGCCGACCTCGACGTCTTCTCGACGTATATGAGCGACGGAGCGGTCACGGTCCTGTCGTCCTCGGCCATCGAGGGCGCCGTCGGTGCGCACGTCGGTGTGGATGGGCGCAGCGTGCTGGTCACCTCGGCTGCAGCATCCGATGCCCTGTCGCAGGCCGCAGGGGAAGACGACACCGCCGCGCGTCAGCAGTGGCTCGCCGAGGCGAGCGCCCACATCTCCCTGACGGGCCAGTCGAACCCGACCGCACCGCTCCTGATCGGACTCGACCGCGACGAGACGCGCACGGCCGAGGCGCTCAGAGAGGCCGTCGCGTCGGTCGACTCCCTCGGATTCGGTCTCGCCGAGGTGCTGGCAGTCCCGGAGACTCCGGCGACGCTCTCGACCGATCCCGATCAGGCTCGTGCGACGGCTCTGCAGCGGATGCTCGAGAGCGAGATCGTGCTCGGCGATTTCTCCACGATCCTCGACGACAGTCAGCTGCTGCTGAGCCCCAAGCGCATCCAGATCATGCGGGCGACTGCGGTCGGCCTCACGGAGAAGGGATTCGACGACGCCGTCTCCGACGTGACCATCGCGACGACAGAGACCCTGAACGCCGTCGACATCCCTCCGGCAAGCACCATCCAGCTGCTCTCCGCCAACGCCGACCTGCCGTTCTCGGTGCGCAACGATCTGCCGTGGCCGGTGAACATCCAGCTCAGCGTCAAGCCGAGCGACCCGCGTCTCGACGTGCAGTCGGTGACGCCGTGGACGATCCAGCCCGGAACCACCACGAGGGTCAAGGTCCCCGTATCGGCCCGTGTCGGTAGCGGCGAGGTCACCCTGACGCTGTCGCTCTCGAGCCCCACCGGCGTGCCCATCAGTCAGCCGGAGAGCGTCCGCGTCTCGGTGCGGGCCGAATGGGAGGCGATCGGTCTCGGAGTCTTCGGCGGCCTCATCGTGCTGCTTCTCGGTCTCGGCATCATCCGCACCGTCCGACGTCGGCGCCGCGAGGCCATCGCTGAGAACGAACAGGAGACGACATCCGAGTCCGATGCCGTCGAGGAGATGAATGAGTAGTCTCGGGCGCGCCAGCGCCGTCATCGCGGCCGGCACCATGGTCTCTCGGGTGACGGGCCTCCTCCGAAGCATCGTGCTCGTCGGAGTACTCGGATCCATCTCTCAGGCTGCCGACGCCTTCACGGTGGCGAATCAGCTCCCCAACAGCGTCTTTCAACTGATCTCCGTCGGCGTGCTGACGGCTGTCATCGTGCCCCAGATCGTCAAGGCCACCGCAAAGCCCGATGGCGGCGGCGCCTTCATCTCGAAGATGTTCACGCTGGGCGTGGTGGTGCTCCTCGTCTGTACGGCGATCGCGATGATCGCCGCCCCCGGACTCGTCGCCCTCGCGACGTCCGACAAGCAGCAGGAGCTGCGCGCACTGGCGACCGCGCTCGCGTATTGGTGTCTCCCACAGATCCTCTTCTACGGCATCTATGCGCTCCTCGGCGAGACACTCAATGCGCGTCGCATCTTCGGCCCGTTCACGTGGGCGCCCGTCATCAACAACGTCGCGTCGATCGCCGGCTTCCTGGCGCTCGGTGCCCTGTTCGGCAACGTGCCTACGAGAGCCGCCGCCTGGACGCCCGAGATGACCGCGATGCTCGGAGGCACGGCCACCCTGGGCATCATGCTGCAGGCGCTGGTTCTGCTCGTCTTCTGGCGGCGCACCGGCCTCTCGCTCCGCCCAGACTTCCGCTGGCGAGGCGCGGGCCTCGGCACTGTGGGACGACTGGCCGGGTGGACCCTGCTGATGGCTCTCGCCGGCATCGCGGCGGGGTTCTTCCAGACCAGCATCGCTACGACGGTGTCGGGCACCGACGCTTCGACCACGGTGATGGCGAACGCATGGCTCGTCTTCATGCTCCCGTACTCGGTGATCGTGCTCTCGATCGGCACCCCGTACTTCACTCAGATCAGCGAGCACGCGGCGGCCGGTCGGGACGACGAGGTGCGTGCCGACATCAGCCGCAGCATCCGCACCCTGGTGTTCTTCATCATCGCCGCGATCGCCGCGGTCGCAGCGGCCGCTCTTCCCGCATCCCGGGTGTTCACGCGTTCCATAGACGAGACGTTCCAGGCAGCCCCGGTGCTGATCGCGTACCTCATCGGACTGCTGCCCCTGACGATCCTGTTCATCGTGCAGCGGACGTTCTACGCCTACGACGACACCCGTACGCCTTTCTGGTTCACGATCTTCCAGTGCACGCTCGTCGTCGGCACGGCCCTACTCGCGTCATTCCTCTACACCGCCGATGTTCTCCCCGCGAGCCTGCTCGCCGCAGCAGTCGCCCTCGGCCAGTCCATCGCGAGCACGGCGCAGACGCTGCTCGCGATCTGGTTGCTGCACCGCAAGATCGGCGGGCTGCAGATCGCGTCGTGGATGCTGTCCATCGGCCGGTTCGCTCTCGCGGCGATCCCGGCGGGAGCCGCCGGCTGGGGCGTGTTCCTCCTCATGGGCGGTGACGACGGCTGGACACTCCGGAGTCAGCTCTTCGGTGCCCTGGGCACCTGCATCATCGGCATCGCCGTCGTGGCGGTCTACATCGGCATCCTGGCCCTGCTGCGTGCCCCCGAGCTCAAGGTCGCGGGCTCCATGCTGCGGCGGTTCCTGCCAGGTCGCTGACCACTCCTCGCGCGGGAATGTCGCGCGGCTACCATTGGTTGAAGCAGTCGAACGTCTTTCGGCGTCTCAGCATCTACGACGGAGAGCACATGCGTCAGGTCATCATCATCGGTTCGGGTCCCGCCGGATTCACCGCCGCCATCTACGCGGCGCGCGCGAACCTCAAGCCGCTGCTCATCGCGAGCACGGTCGAGGTCGGCGGAGAGCTGATGAACACCACCGAGGTCGAGAACTACCCCGGCTTCCCCGAGGGGATCCAGGGACCCGAGCTCATGGCCAAGTTCCAGGAGCAGGCTGAGAAGTTCGGCACCGAGGTCGTCTACGACGACGTCACCGAGCTCGACCTCGCCGGCCCCGTCAAGAAGGTTACGCTGGGCAGTGGCACCGTGCACGAGGCCCAGGCGCTGATCTACGCGACCGGCTCGGCCTACCGCAAGCTCGACATCGAGGGCGAAGAGCGTCTCTCGGGCTACGGCGTCTCGTGGTGCGCCACGTGCGACGGCTTCTTCTTCCGCGAGAAGACGATCGCTGTCGTCGGCGGCGGCGACTCGGCGATGGAAGAGGCCACGTTCCTCACTCGCTTCGCCGAGAAGGTCTACGTCATCCACCGCAAGGACTCCCTGCGTGCGTCGAAGATCATGCAGGAGCGCGCGTTCGCGAACGAGAAGATCGAGTTCGTGTGGAACAGCGAGGTCGCCGAGATCCTCGGTGGCGACTCCGTCTCGGGCGTGCAGCTGCGCAACACGGTCGACGGCACGCTCAGCGATCTCGCCCTCGACGGTCTGTTCATCGCGATCGGCAACGACCCGCGCACGCACCTCGTGCACGACAAGCTCGAGCTGACCGCAGAGGGCACCATCTGGGTCGACGGCCGCTCGTCGGTCACGTCGGTTCCCGGTGTCTTCGCCGCCGGTGACGTCATCGACCCTACCTACCGCCAGGCCATCACGGCCGCGGGCTCGGGAACGGTCGCGGCCCTCGACGCCGAGCACTTCCTGGCCGATCTCGAAGACGCCTCGGTCGAGTTCCCGGCTGCGGAGGCCGCCGAGATCATCACCGCCTGAGCGGCAGGGAACAGTTTCACCTCGTCTGCTGTTGTAGCAGGCGAACCTCGAACAAGGAGAACTCTGATGAGTGCAAAGGCTACGAGCCAGGCGACCTGGGAGCAGGACGTTCTGCAGGCCGAAGGTCCCGTCCTCGTGGACTTCTGGGCCGAGTGGTGCGGACCCTGTCGCATGGTCGCGCCGGTACTGGACCAGATCCAGGCCGACAACCCCGACAAGATCACCATCCTCAAGCTGAACGTGGACGAGAACCCGCAGCTGGCGATGAAGTACCAGATCACCTCGATCCCCGCGATGAAGGTGTTCCAGGGCGGTGAGGTCAAGACGACCATCATCGGCGCCAAGCCGAAGCCGGCCCTCGAGCAGGATCTCGCCGCGTTCATCGGCTGATCCCGCGTAGACACGGGCCGTCACTCCTCCGGGAGTGGCGGCCCTTTCTTCGTGCCGCCTACTTGTCGTAGACCGGCACCGAGGGCAGTCCTCGGGCTGCGCGCGCTCGGTCGACGATCTCCTGGATCACGGGAGTCTTCGCGGCGTTGTAGGTCGACGCACCGCGTGCGGCGGCAGCCACGGCGTCGCACTTGGCGTGGGAGTAGCGGTCGGCATCGTCGGGATGCGACCGCAGCCAGTCCCTGAGCAGCCGCTGATGCACGGCATCCCACTCCCCCTCGACGAAGAAGTGTGCGATCGCACTGCGGATGCCGTCGGCTTCGAGGATCATCACCGGATGCGAGCGCACGGCGCTGCCCCGCCGCCAGCCACCGGCCTGCAGAGCCTGGCTGTGGATCTCGAAGTCGTCGAGGTCCCTGATCCTGACGGCCACATCGATGATGGGCTTCGCCCGCATCCCCGGGATCGCCGTCGAACCGATGTGCTCGATCGTCCAGTCGGCATCCCCGAGAGCGCGGATCTGCCGTGCGATCCTCTCGAACTGCTCCGGCCAGGTGGGGTCGTAGCCGACAAGCATTCGAGGCACGATTCCGCGCCCTCAGGAGGCGTCGGCGACCGAGGGATCCCAGCGGCGGTGGCGCTGCTTCTCGTCGAGAAGGCCCCAGACCGCCGGAGTGAGCTCCGGGTACTCCAGCGCGATCTGGCGAAGCACACGGTAGTGCCGAGCGGCGTTCGGACGCACGCCGTCGTTCGCCGTGATGTTGTCGGCGCGCAGCAGGTAGACGACGAGCTCGTCGACGCTCGGCAGCTCCTCCATGAACTCCCAGGGGTCTTCTCCGCTCAGAAGCCTCTCCTGGATCAGCACGGCGAGTTCGTCCGACGCTTCTGCTCTCAGCACTTCGAGGCTGGCGCGGCGCGGAACGGACTCTGTCATGCTTCCAGCCTACGTCGCCTTGCGCGTGCCCCGGCGCTCCACCGTCAGCTCGTCGGTCATCTCCTCCAGCTCTTTGCCCTTGGTCTCCGGCACCTTGAAGTACACGAAGAAGAACGACAGCAGAGCGAAGAACGCGTAGAAGCCGTACGCGAAGGTGAGGCCGATGTCGGCGAAGATCGGGAACGTCGTCGAGATGAAGAAGTTGGCCGCCCACTGCGCGGCCGCAGCGACCGCAAGGGCACCGGCACGGATCGAGTTCGGGAAGATCTCGCCCAGAAGAACCCACACGAGCGGACCCCAGGTGGCTCCGAAGAACACCACGAAGCCGTTGGCGCAGATCAGGGCCACTGTCGCCCATGGATCGGGAAGCGTCGCCGCGCCTTCGGCGTCGAGCGTGCCGAACGAGAAGGCCAGAGCCATGAGCCCGAGGGTCACTGTCATGCCCACCGAACCGACCAGGAGCATGATGCGGCGCCCCACCTTGTCGACGAGCAGGATCGCGATGATCGTCACCACGATGTTCGTCACCGACGTGATGACCGAGGTCAGCAGAGCGCTCGACTCGTCGAATCCGACCGACTGCCACAGCGTCGTCGAGTAGTAGAAGATGACGTTGATGCCGACGAACTGCTGGAACACCGACAGCAGGATGCCGACCCAGACGATCGGCTTGAGCCCGAGACGGCTGCCGCGGAGGTCGCGCAGTGACTCCTTGCGCTCCGTGTCGATCGTGCTGGTGATCTCCTTGATCTTCGCGTCGACGTCGACGGCGCCTGTGACGGTCTCAAGCACCTCTGCGGCACGTGTCATGTCGCCCTTGCGCACGAGATACCTCGGTGACTCTGGAAGCCGCAGAGACACCAGCCCGTAGACCAGCGCGGGGATCGCCGCCACCATGAACATCCAGCGCCATGCCGTGAGCCCCCACAGGGGCTGGTCCGCTGCCCCTGCGATGTTCGCGAGCAGGGCGTCCGACAGGAGCGCAGCGAAGATACCCGTGACGATGGCGAGCTGCTGCAAAGACCCCAGTCGTCCTCGAATCGCGGCAGGTGAGACCTCAGCGATGTATGCAGGGGCGATGACGGATGCCGCACCGACGCCGAGTCCCCCGATCACCCGCCAGATGATCAGGTCGACGACGCTGAAGGCGAGTCCGGATCCGATCGCCGAGATGAAGAACATCGCCGCGGCGACGACCATGACGGGGATGCGCCCCCGTTTGTTCGCGATGGGGCCTGCGAACCACGCTCCCACCGCGCAGCCGATCAGAGCCGACGAGACGGCGAAGCCCTTGAGCCCGACCCCGAGGTCGAAGCCCGAGACATCGCCCGCGAGGGCATCGACGGCGCCGTTGATCACCGCAGTGTCGAAACCGAAGAGGAACCCTCCGAGAGCTGCGGCGATACTCACCGCGATGACGCGTCGCCTGACGCCTTCCGGATTCAGCGCTTTGGACATGGCATCCCTCTCGTCATCGCGATGTCGAGAGTCTACGACCGGTCAGTGGCTGCGGCGCGGCATCACGCCGGGCCATACCCCGATTCGCCGAGTTCGCTGAGGATCCGGTTCAGGTCCTGGATCGAAGCGAAATCGATGATGACCTGGCCTTTTCGTGCACCCAGCGAGACCTTGACCCGGGTGTTGAGGCGATCCCCGAGGGTGCCGGCGACCTCATCGAGATAGGCTCGGCGAGCGCCGGGGGTCGGCTTCGCGGTGCGACCAGGACTCGCCGGCTCGGTCTTCGCGGCGACCTCGGTGGCTCGTACCGACAGGTCTTCGTTCACGACCTTGTCAGCAAGCCGCTGCATCGCCTCCGGCGTCTCCAGGCTGAGGATCGCGCGAGCGTGTCCTGCGGTCAGCACACCTGCGGCCACGCGCTGCTGCACGGGCATGGGCAGCTTGAGCAGGCGGATCGTGTTGCTGATCTGCGGGCGCGATCGGCCGATCCGAGTAGCCAGCTCCTCCTGGGTGATGCCGAAGTCCTCGAGCAGCTGCTGGTAGGCCGAGGCCTCTTCGAGTGGGTTCAGCTCGGAGCGGTGCAGGTTCTCGAGCAGTGCGTCGCGCAGGAGATCTTCGTCGGCGGTCTCGCGGACGATGGCGGGGATCTTCTCCAGGCCGGCTTCACGGGCAGCGCGGGTGCGCCGCTCCCCCATGATCAGCTCGTACTCGCCGTCACTGTTCTTGCGCACCACGACCGGCTGCAGCACGCCGAACTCGCGCACGCTGTGCACGAGCTCCGCGAGATCCTCCGCATTGAAGTGCGTACGCGGCTGGCGCGGGTTCGGCACGATCTTCTGCGGGTCGACCTGAATCAGGTGGATGCCGGGCACGACCTCGAGGTCGGCTTCAGCGGCAGGCTGGTCGCTGGTCTGATCCGTCGCCGGACGCAGGTTGGCACCGGGGAAGAACACATCCACGGGACGCTCGGACTGATCTGCTGTGGGAATGAGAGCACCGATGCCCCGACCCAGTCCAGTGCGCTTCGCCATCATTTCTCCTTGCTCTGCGTCGCCGTCCGCGACGCGATCTCGACAGCGGCCTCGCGATACGCGACGGCGCCGGCGGATTGCCCATCGTAGGCGATCACGGTCTGACCGAAACTCGGTGCCTCCGACACCCGCACCGAGCGCGGGATGACGGTGTCGAGCACCTGATCGGGGAAGTGTGTGCGGACCTCGTCAGCGACCTGCTGCGCCAGCCGCGTGCGGCCGTCGAACATCGTCAGCAGGATCGTGGAGAGATGAAGCCCAGGATTCAGGTGCTTCTGGATCATCTGGATGCTGCCGAGAAGCTGGCTCAGCCCCTCGAGTGCGTAGTACTCGCACTGGATCGGGATGAAGACCTCACTCGCCGCCGTGAAGGCGTTGATCGTGAGCAGACCCAGAGAAGGAGGGCAGTCGATGATGACGAAATCCATCGGGCTGTCGACGAGATAAGCGTCGAGCGCTCGTCGCAGGCGATGCTCACGCGCGACCTGAGCCACGAGCTCGATCTCAGCCCCGGCGAGGTGGATGGTGCTCGGAGCGCAGAAGAGGTTCTCGTCTTCCGGGCTCTGCTGCACGATGTCGGCGAGCGGGACGTCGTCGATCAGAACGTCGTACACACTCGGGGTATCGGCGTTGTGCGGCACACCGAGAGCGGTCGATGCGTTGCCCTGTGGGTCGAGGTCGATCACCAGGACCTTGGCGCCAAGACCCGCCAGTGCCGAAGCGACGTTGACGGCGCTCGTGGTCTTGCCGACACCGCCCTTCTGGTTCGAGACCGTGAGGATGCGAGTGTCTCCGGTGAAATCGATGTTCACCGTCTCGAGCGCACGGCGTCGAGCGGAGAGGTCGGCGAGTTCCCGCGCGAGCGGCGTATCCATCCCGAAAGAGTCCTTCGGTGATGCCTTTTCGGGCTGTTTCACGTGAAACATCCACTCCTTTCGGGGCCGTCCTCCACTCTAATCGCTGCGGGGGACGTTGCTGCGTCGGAGCTGGCGCTGGCGGCGGGATCGGTGGCGATTTCCGAGAGTCTCTCCGGGTCAACTCGCCCGGGAGCAGCGAGTCTCGGGGCGCACACGCCCCGCTGCGCGCTCAGGTTCTGGGGGCGAAGCATGGGTAGGGCTCAGAGGCGCTCCGTCGTGCGCGGGATCGGAGCACGAGCTGGTCCCGCACCTTCACTCCCGGTGGATGTGCGCGATTGCGGTCCCCGCGCCTTCGTCATCATCGACTCCCTCGCATGGTGTGCACGATGGTGGCACGGAAGATGGATCACGCTCTGTGTGTGTTGCCTTGGCGTGGCGTCTCGTCTCCCGTCCTGGGCTGCACACACGCCGGCGGGGGATCACGGCTGCGTCGTCGTCCGCTGGAGCATCGCCGACTGCGACCAGCCCTCGCCCTCTGCATCGTGGGCCTCACACGCGAAGTGGTCGAACAGCAGGAACGCATCATCCCGTGCGGCACGCGATGTGCGGGCTGGGCTCATCCTCACCATCGTTGTGATGCGCGCTCATACCGGTGGAGATCAGCCGAATCACCTCCTGAACTGCGCATCCGCTGCGCTGCCGGCAGCCTGCGCACAGCTATGGGACAACGGCTGGGTCATCCCTGTCGGCGCCGCGGAGCCTTGTCGGCCTCTGCCATCGTTCTCGCGCGTGCATCCTCGCGAGCGAACGAAGTCGGTGTGTTTCACGTGGAACGGTCAGCGCCGCGCAAGAGCTCTTCGATCCGATCGACCACATATTCGAGGGATTGCGTAGCGTCGATCTCCACCGTCGCCGTCGCACGGAGCCGTGGTTCAACCGACGCCTGATTCGACGTGATCTCTTCCTGCTCAGCTGCGGTCGAGCCGTAGGGGTTCGTGGTGCGTCGCCGTACCCTGTCGAGAAGTACCGCGATGGGCGCCGACAACAGAACCACGTGATCGAAGCGGTCGTAGAAGTCGCCTTGATTCTCGACGGTGCCGGACACGACCACTTCGGTACTCTCCCCCAACAGAGCACCCATGAGAACGTCGTCCCACAGCCCCGCCTCGGTGGTCCAGTGGCCGTAGTCCGTATCGACCACGGGGTAGCCCCGCTCCTCCAACTCGCGGAGTACGCTCGACTTGCCGACACCCGACATACCAGTGATGAGCAAGCGAACCATGTGCTCACGATACCGATGTTTCACGTGGAACATTGGCTCTCCGCGTCAGTGCCACCCGACTGTACCCATGCTGACGGCACATCGGCTGGCTTGCCCCTCTACGGATCGCGCGACTCACTGTGACCCCTATCGTCGACCCCTATCGTCGCGACGGTCCCTGCGTTCCGTTCGGCTCCTCCACGATCGATGCGCCGGGTGACTCCGGCGCTCTCGGGCACCGTCGCACTGACTCGGTCTCCGGTCATCGGGGTAGTTGGGTCAGAAACCCCTTTTCCTGATGTGGCCGCGCCGCTCACGGTCTACGCGCGAGAGCTCTCCGTAGTTCGGCCGTCCTGAAGAGCCTCGCAAATCGCTCACCTACCCTCTGTTGCCACAGCGTGTGTTGGCCCCAAACGCGTGAAGTGAGTCTTCGGAATAGGAACGGCCTCCTACCCAGCGCGTATCCCCACTTCCCCGCGCTTGGGTCAGCCACCAAGGCGGAACGCCCGACCACCCACCGTCGTGGGATCGCACATCCCGCGATTAAAACGGGTCGCCTGCACTTCACGTAACCCCAAGAGGTGGCCTCCTGTGGGGCTCGAACTCCCGCGGCCCATAGTCCCAGTCGCACTCAGAATCTGATCGGACCGCTCGAGTCACGTATATGAGAGTCACGCGACCACGGTGTTCCACGTGAGACAGCTGCTTCACGTGAGCGCGATGTTTCACGTGAAACGCCCTTGATGATCATCCTCTGTGCAGCCCCTCCCCCCCCCCAATCAGGTCTAGACCCCAATCTCGCGCCTACGGCTCGTTCGCCATAGGACACAACGGACGTGTGACACTCCCAACACGACCCTGCGGTTCCGCTGGGTGTGTGGAAGCACGCTCCAAAGGACTCCTCCATGTTCCTCTGGTGAGGAGACGATGCCGCAACGCACCGCGGCATCGCTAAGAGGTACGAACCCTCTCGGCTGCCACTGTTATCGCCATCTCATGGCTGTACGCGCCGACTGGTGCGGGCGCACTCGAGCCTTCTGGGGTAGACGACGCTTCTCACAATGACGTTTCACGTGAAACACCCGTCCCATACCCAGATGGTGCGTGTTAGATGTGGTCACACCTCACCGCCACCTGTCGTGGTTCGACTCCTCACGCCACGAGCACCGTTATCGCGGCTACGAACAGCCACTATGCACGTAGGCAGCCGGGCTGATTGGAAGGTCGCGAAGGCGTGTCCGCGGCACGACCAGATCTCGAATCGCGGCACTACGTTCAGGTATTTCGCCGACCCCACTGACGCTGGACGAACGAGTCACTCCGGACGAGGGTCTCTCCCCCGAGGGGCAGAGAGGTGCGTTTCACGTGAAACATGCTCAAAGGATCCCCTATTGAAAGCGCAGCTGAAGACATAACGGGATAGCACCCCGCCCGCCCTGACTACTCGGATCGGTCCGGTCCCTCCGGCTCGGTGCGGTCGACAGAGCATTGTCACCACTGTCAACCGGGGTGGATAGATACCTCTCACTGAAAAGGATCTACTCCAGGGACGTGCACATGACGCATGCCCGCGCCTTCATGAGATCTCGCCGCGCAGGCTCAATGCCCGGCGACTTTCGTTGACCCGGCCCAGGCCGAACAGGGGGAGTGACGCTCGCGGCGGGCGTCGAGCCCTATGAGCAAACCACAGCTCCGTCACCAGAAGCGTTTCACGTGAAACACGATGCCGATCCACCCATCCCCCGGACTGCCGGAGCGGATAGTGACGCTCACGGCGGGTGTCGAGCCCTATGAGCGGACCACTGCTCCCGCGTCAGAAGCGTTTCACGTGAAACACCATGCCGATCCACCAAACCCTCGAACGGGCCGACCGGGCAGTGACACCCGGTCACCTCCCATACTCACGACGAGAAGTCGCATGCGACCGCGACACCGGTTCAACACCTGTGTCGATTGCGACTCGGATCGCGCAGGCCGGCAAGTGAACTTCGCGAAGTACACCGCGACGCCTAAGACCAAAAAGCAGCGGCATAAACAAGGAGTGCTTCACGTGAAACACTCCTTGTTCCCACCGACGCGTGACCGAACCACGCTGCCACTATGACTCACCTTCACTGCCCACGGCGAAGATCAGGGTGAACGAGCGGGTTCGCCGGCGCAGCCCACGCCCGCTCCCGCTCCTGCACCCGCTGGCGCTCCCGGTCGAAGAGCATCGACTCCGGTGTGTGTTTCACGTGAAACATCGAATACACTCGCCACGCCAGCCGAAGCCCCTCGTGCACTCCCCATCGCCCCAGATCAGCGCCACTCACGGCGCGCAGGATCTCCGAGGGCTCCTGCACCTCCTCGGCATCCACCTCCCGCGGACGCTGACGTCACGATGCACGAGCGCGGGCCGGTGACGCGCGGGCACCGTTCGTCCTGGAACCAGGCGGGTGACCTCAGTTGCCGCGAGGGTTCGTCTGCGATGCCGCGGCAGGGGCGCCATCAGAGAAGACTTCACCGAGAACGTCAGAACCGCAGGAGTTGTCGTAGACCTATCGCCCGCCGACAGGGACGTGGGGGTCAAACGCCCCCGCGCGTAGATCCGAACCGTCCATCTCAGCCGGACCACTCAGCACTGGAGTGGGTGCCACGTCCGAAAAGGCGGACCCTGTATTCCGACGATTCCCGGCGCGTCTGGCCAAGATCCCTTAGGAGCTGCAGCGCGCGGCTTTGTCTACCGAACCCGAGCCCGAACGACGCGGGTGCTCTCACCGAGGACTCCCTCTCCGAGGACTTCGACACGGACGTCTGAGAGGCGGAACTTCTTGATCTGCTTCTGCGCCGCTTCGATCTCGTTGTCGGCGTTCATCCCCTTGAGCAGCAGGAGCTCTCCCCCATCACGAACGAGAGGAGCGGTGATCGGGATGAGCGTCTTGAGCGCGCTGACCGCGCGCGCGGTGACGACATCGAACCCCGCCGGACGAGGCACGTCCTCAGCACGTGCGCGCACGACCTCGACGTTGTCCAGGCTCAACTCCGCCACCTGCTCGTTCAGCCACGTGGTGCGACGCTCCATCGGTTCGATGAGCGTCCACTCCACGTCAGGGCGGGCGATCGCGAGCACGATTCCAGGCAGTCCCGCACCGGAGCCGATATCCGCAACCGATCCGTGGAACAGAGGAGCAGCGATGACGCTGTTCAGAATGTGCCTGGTCCACAGACGCGGAAGCTCGAGGGGGCCGATCAGACCCCTCTCTTCCCCATGCTCAGTCAGGGCTGCTGCGAACCGGCGTGCCAGCTCGATCCGGTCTCCGAAAAGCTCGGGCGCGACGGAGGGCTCGACCTCGACATCGACATCACTCACGACAGCATCCCGCTCAAATGTTCCACGTGAAACGTCAACGACGCCGCAGAACCGTGTGGCGGTCGGCACCCTCGCCGTACGACTCGGAAACAAGTCCCTGATCAGCGGCAATATCGTGCACAAGCTTGCGCTCATAGCTGGACATCGCGGGCAACGATGCCTGAGTCGCTCCATCATCGAGCTTCGCGGCCGCCGCATTCACCAGCGTCTCGAGCTGGCGACGGCGTGCGTCGCGAGACCCGCCGACATCGAGGATCAGTCGCGAGAACGAACCGGTCTTGTTCTGAACAGCCAGGCGGGTCAGTTCCTGAAGAGCCTGCACCGTGTCGGGAGCCGACAGCAGAGCCAGTCCATCTCCCTCAGCCTCGACCGACACGTAGGCGCGGCCCTGGCGGACATCGAGGTTGAGGTCACCGTCGATGTCAGCGATGTCGAGCAGCTCTTCGAGGTAGTCAGCGGCGACGTCGCCCTCGTTCTCGAGCTCGGCGACCGTGGGCTCCACGGTCTCGGTCATGTTGTCGGTCACGAACCGCTCCCCTTCTTCTTGGCACGCTTCTTGCCCACGGGCTGCTGGCGCTTCGGAGTCTGCGCCTTGGCGCGCTCCGCCTCTTCGAGCAGCCGCTGCTGCTCTGCTTCGTAGGCGGCCATGGGAACGACCTTGCCCGAGGAATCGATCGCCTTGCCCTTGCGGGCGAGTCGCTCTTCACGCGCCTTCGCGGCTTCAGAACCGGGAGTCGGCATCTCGCGGATGACCAGGAACTGCTGACCCATGGTCCACAGGTTCGAGATGAACCAGTACACGACGACGCCGAGCGGGAAGAAGATGCCCGAGAAGATGAAGCCGAGCGGCAGCACGTAGAGCATGATCTTCTGCATCTGGTACGCCTGGCCGGTCTTGGCCTCGGGCGACAGGTTCTTCGAGATGATCTGCAGCTGCGTGAAGAACTGCGACGCGATCATGAGCACGACGAGCGTGACCAGGATGATGATCGCGGTGGTGTTGCCGGCGTCCACTGCGTTGCCGAGCGTCTCGTGAAGAGACGCGACCCCGAAGAGCTCCGCGTTGTAGAACTGCTCGGTGAGCTCTGCATTCAGCAGGCCCACGCCGCCGACGCCCTGATTGTGGTGCTTCGAGACATCGCTCAGCACACTGAACAGAGAGAAGAAGATCGGCATCTGCACGAGGAGCGGCAGACAGCTCGACATCGGCGTCGTGCCGTGCTTCTTATAGAGGCCCATGGTCTCGCGGCTCATCGCCTCACGAGACAGCTGATCCTTCTTACCCCGGTACTTCTCCTGAACTTTCCGCAGTTCAGGAGCGATTTCCATCATCTTTCGCTGGCTCTTGATCTGCTTCACGAAGAGCGGGATCAGGGCAGCGCGCACCACGATCACGAGGCCGACGATCGAGAGCACCCAGGTCAGACCGGATGCTGCCGGCAGACCGACGGCGGTCAGAAGCCAGTGCCAGGCGACGAGGACGAGCTCGACGACCCACTTGAGGGGCCAGAGAATGGTTCCGATCAGATCGAAGCCGCCGGAGGCAGGCTCCGGTGACGGTGTTGCGCTGGCGAGCAGAAGGTCAAGACCCACCGATCAATCCTTTCGGGCAGGGACGACGAAACCGCGAGCGGTCAGGTCATAACGGAAGTGTTGGTGCGGACGGACGTCGTCGACGCCGCCGTGGCTCCAGGGATTGCAACGAAGGATGCGCCATGCCGAGAGCATCGCTCCCTTCACCGCGCCGTGCTGTTGCACCGCACCTACAGCGTAAGCGGAACAGGATGGGTAATAGGCGCAGACATCTCCGTACATGGGGGAGATCACCTTGCGATACCCGGTGAGGAACCCCAGAACGAGATTCCTCGGAATCAGCGGGATGCTGCGCAGCACGTCCCCGGTCTGCAGATGAGCGCTGCCGATCGATGATGCCGGAAGGGCGGTCATGCTCGACCCTGCCCGAGACGGTCGAGGCAGCGGTTCACATCGGCGCTCAGCTCTGCGTAGGTGGCTGTCGCGGATGCAGGAAGGGCACGGATGACGACATCCGTGCCCTCGGGGACCCGCGACAGCGCATCCGCACACACGGCTTTGAGTCGCCGACGCACGGTGTTGCGCACCACAGCGGTGCCCACCTGCTTGCTGATGATGAATCCGAACCTCGCGGCTCTGCTCTCGCCCGTCGTCAGCATCGATGTGACGACTTTGGCTCCGCCACAACGGGATCCGCGTCGAACGACCAGGCGATAGTCGCTCCCGCGGGTCACACGAAACGGGCGGGCGAGCACAGCGATTTACGCGGAGAGCTCGGTGCGGCCCTTCGCGCGACGGGCCGAGAGGATCGAACGACCGGCGCGCGTGCGCATGCGAAGACGGAAGCCGTGCTTCTTGGCGCGACGACGGTTGTTGGGCTGGAAGGTGCGCTTGCTCATGAAATCACTCCGGGAATGCTGCCACCGGGATCATTTTGACCGGAGACATAGGGATCTGCCATTCAGGCATAAGTCAACCGATTAAGGGTACGTCCTGGCGGCCCACAGAGCAAATCTGCGCGCTTCGGCACGGACCCTGACAGGATCCGCACAGCTATTATCCACAACCTGCCGCGTGCACGTATGCGCAACACGCGCGCGGATTTCTCAGGGCAGGTTGCCGTTCACAGCCGTGGTGACTACCGTGGCATCCGAAGTTATCCACAGGCGAGCCGCGTCATCCCGACGGCCCGTCGCCCCTCAGCACGGAGCGTCATGTCATCACCTGCCCAGCCCGACGTTCCGATCTGGACCACGGTGCAGGAGCTCCTCGAAGCGGATGACCGAGTCACCCCTCAGCTCCAGGGATTCATCAGCCTCGCGGTTCCCGCCGGTGTGATGGCGGCGACGCTCTATCTCGAGGTACCCAACGATCTCACCGCGGCGCAGATCAACAAGCGGCTGCGGCTGCCGATCATGGAGGCTCTCTCACACATCGGCGACGAGGTCACCTCCTACCGAGTGGTGGTCAACCACGAACTCGCCGAGCAGCCGACGGCGCCCATCGCCGTCGCGGATTACGGCCGCCAGGAGCAGACGCGCGTCGAATCTCCGATGGAGCAGCCGACGCAGCAGCGTCACGAATCACGCCTCAACCCCAAGTACACCTTCGACAACTTCGTCATCGGCCAGTCCAACAGGTTCGCTCATGCCGCAGCAGTCGCGGTCGCCGAGGCGCCGGCCAAGGCATACAACCCGCTCTTCATCTACGGTGACTCGGGCCTGGGCAAGACCCACCTGCTGCACGCGATCGGAGACTACGCCCAGTCGCTCTACGCCGGCGTCAAGGTCAGGTACGTGTCGAGTGAGGAGTTCACGAACGACTTCATCAACTCGATCGCGAACAACCGAGGCGCGGCCTTCCAGGCTCGTTACCGCGATGTCGACATCCTCCTGATCGATGACATCCAGTTCCTCCAGGGTCGCGCCGAGACGCAGGAAGCCTTCTTCCACACCTTCAACACGCTCCACGACCACAACAAGCAGGTCGTGATCACGAGCGACGTCGCCCCGAAGCACCTGACCGGCTTCGAGGACCGCATGCGCAGCCGGTTCGAGTGGGGCCTGATCACCGACGTCCAGGCTCCCGACCTCGAGACCAGAATCGCGATCCTGCGCAAGAAGGCGCAGAGCGAAGCCCTTCATATTCCCGACGAGGTACTCGAGTACATCGCCACGGTGGTGTCGTCGAACATCCGCGAACTCGAGGGCGCGCTGATCCGGGTCTCGGCCTTCGCCAGCCTGAACCGCTCGGCTCTCGACATCTCCCTCGCTCAGACGGTGCTGCGCGACATCATCGACACGGCGGAAGACAACATCATCTCGCCGACCGACATCATCACCGCCACCGCGCAGTACTTCAAGCTGACCGTCGACGACCTCTATGGCTCGAGCAGGTCGCAGCAGATCGCCACGTCGCGTCAGATCGCCATGTACCTGTGTCGGGAGCGCACGAGCCTGTCACTGCCGAAGATCGGGCAGCTGTTCGGCAACCGAGATCACACCACGGTCATGTACGCCTACAAGAAGATCAGTGAGCTCATGAAGGAGCGTCGTTCGATCTACAACCAGGTGACCGAGATCACCACGCAGCTCGGTCGGCGCTGACCTCACGACACCTCGAAAAGGGGGTCGTAGCTTCCGTTGGGACGCTACGACCCCCTTTCTGTGCGTGTGAGAGGCATACGGCCGGCTCGATCGATGCCAGTTTGCACATGTGGATAACTTGTGGATGACTCGCCTCGAGATCGGGACGGATGTGTGTGAAACCACCGAACCTGTGGATAACTAGGGGAGACGGTCGGACCGAGGGGAAGGTGTCCACCCGCGGATTCCTCAGGGTTTCCACAACTGACAACCGTGTAGTTCCTTACTCGCGTCTGCTTTCCACCGAGTTATCCACAGTATCCACAGGTGTTAACACCGTTAAGGAGTTAATTCAATTCAAGGGCGATCCGATCACCAGACGGTGGGGAAAGTCCGACGGGACGGAGGTTTGCGCCGCTCGTAGGGATCCGCCCGACTGTGGGGCTAGCATGGGAAGCCCTGCACAGGCAGGACCGATGACGAACCGTCTCAGAATGACGACAAGGGAGCACCCGTGAGGTTTCAGGTCAACCGCGATGTCTTCAGCGAGGCTGTGTCCTTCGTCGTCAAGCTCCTTCCGCAGCGCAACCCGCAGCCGATCCTCGCCGGAGTCCTGATCGAGGCAGACGGATCCGGACTGACTCTCTCCGCTTTCGACTACGAAGCATCCGCTCGAACAACCATCGAAGCAACGGTCGACACTCCCGGCACGATCCTCGTCCACGGTCGCCTGCTCTCCGACATCGCCAGCCGCCTCCCCAACGCGCCGATCGAGATCGCCGTCGAGGACGACGGGAGCATCACGGTCACCTGCGGCTCCGCACGATTCACCCTGGCCGCCATGCCGGTCGAGGAATATCCCTCGATCCCCGAAGTCTCAGGCTCGTCCGGTGTGGTTCCCGCCGACGACTTCGGAACGGCGATCGCACAGGTCGGCTTCGCCGCATCACGCGATGATGTCACCCCTGTCCTCACCGGTGTCCAGCTCGAAGTCTCCGGGCACACGCTCAGCCTGGTCGCCACCGACCGCTACCGCGTCTCGCTCAGGGACGTGCCGTGGGATGGCGAGGCCGTCGAGGCGAGCGCACTGGTTCCCGCACGCACGCTTCTCGAGGTCGGAAAGACCTTCGGTCACGCCGGGACGATCCAGATCGCGTTCTCCGGAGCCGGCGATCGTGAGATCATCGCCTTCACGGCGGGAAACAAGACCGTCACCTCGCTCCTGATCAAGGGCAACTTCCCGCCTGTCCGTCGACTCTTCCCCGAGCAGACTGAGCACTACGCGGTCGTCAACACCGCCGACCTGGTCGAAGCGGTGCGCCGTGTGTCGCTCGTGCTGGATCGTGCAGCCCCGCTGCGCTTCACGTTCACGTCCGACAGCGTCACGATGGACGCATCGGGCAGTGAGCACGCCCGTGCATCGGAGTCCGTCGACGCGATCCTGAACGGTGGCGACGATGTCACTCTCGGTCTCAACCCGCAGTACCTCATCGAGGCACTCGGAGCGGTCAAGAGCGAGTTCGTGCGCGTCACGTTCACCTCGAGCGACAACGCGAACAAGCTCAGCCCCGTGCTGATCACGAGCCAGACCTCGGTCGATCAGGCCGGACTCGACTCGTTCAAGTACCTGCTGCAGCCCAACCTGCTGCTCCGCTGATCCTGCGACGGGCGCGCTCCGCGCGGCGACAGCGGTGTCAGACCCCGAAGGTAGGCTGACAGCGTGATTGTGGAACACCTGAGCCTGGTCGACTTCCGCAACTACGCGACCGCGGATCTCGCACTGCACAAGGGGCCCAACGTCCTGGTCGGCCGCAACGGTCAGGGCAAGACCAACCTCGCCGAGGCCGTCGTCTTCCTCGCCACGCTCGGCTCTCACAGGGTCTCGTCGGATGCGCCGATGGTGCGTGAAGGTCAGGATTTCGCGATCATCCGCGCGCGCCTCTCGCACGGCGAACGCAAAGTGCTGATCGAGGTTCAGCTCAACAAGCAGGGCTCGAACAAGGCACGCATCAACGGCTCGCCGTCGAAGACCAACGAGCTTCCCCGGTATGCCCATGTGGTGCTGTTCGCCCCGGAGGATCTGCAGATCGTGCGTGGCGACCCGTCTTCTCGGCGTCGCTTCGTCGACCAGCTGCTCATACAGCGCACTCCTCGCATGTCGTCGGTGCTCGCCGACTACGACCGTGTGCTCAAGCAGCGCAACGCCCTTCTCAAGTCGGCCCGAGCGCGGGGCATCAAGGGCGAGGGCCTGAGCACCCTCGATGTGTGGGACGACAAGCTGGTCTCCCTCGGAGCAGAGATCATCACGGCGCGACAGCGTCTGGCGGCCGACCTCCAGACCCCGGTGGCAGAGGCGTATGCGGCGATCGCCGGCGAAGACCATCGTCCCCAGCTCGACTGGGCGCTCTCGGTGCGAGGTGCAGACCCCGAAGAGGGGGTCGACGCGCCGGCCGAGACCTCGGGAGACATCGCCGAGATGTTCCACGCCGCGCTGCTCGCCAAGCGGTCGAACGAGCTCGACCGCGGGCTCACCCTCACCGGACCCCATCGCGACGATCTCGTTCTCCGCGTTCGCGGGCTGCCCGTGAAGGGCTATGCGTCGCATGGGGAATCGTGGTCGGTTGCTCTCGCCCTGCGCCTCGCCTCGGCGGAGCTGCTGCGCAGCGAGTCCCCCGCCGGCGACCCCGTGCTCATCCTCGACGACGTGTTCGCCGAACTCGATGCCGAGCGCCGTCAGCGCCTCGCCGGGCTGACGGCAGGGTACGAACAGGTGGTCGTGACCGCGGCCGTGGAGGAGGATATCCCCGAGGTGCTCCACGCGCATGTGGTGAGGATCTCGGCCGGAACCATCAGCGACGAGAGGGAGGTGCCGCATGAGTGACGCCGCACCCGTTCCGGCATCCGAGACTCCCGAGACGGTCGCGACGTATCTGCGTCTGCGCGGTCTCGCACCGAGCTCGAAGACGTGGAAGCGCAAGCGGCGCATCGTCACCGACGATGACAACGCCCCCTTCACCCCCGGACGTGACCCCGGTCCCCTCGGAGCGGTGCTCGACAAGCTCAGCCGCGACTCCGGGTGGCAGAAGACTCTTGCCCGTGAAGACCTGGTCAGGCAGTGGGCCGATCTTGCGGGTACGGACACGGCGAAGCACTCCGAACCCGTCTCGCTCGAACGCGGAGTGCTCACCGTGAAGTGCGATTCGACGGCCTGGGCGAAGAACCTGCAGTACATGCGCGGGACCATCCTCACCGAGATCGGCCGACGGTATCCGGATGCGGGGGTCGAGAACCTCCGCTTCATCGGACCGGACGTACCCTCATGGAAATGGGGTCCCAGAGTCGTTCCAGGACGGGGCCCGCGCGATACCTACGGGTAGGGCACCGTTCAGGGGGTTCAAGAGGCTCAGAGGGCCACACACGGCCGTTCAGCGGGATTTCGAGTCGAAAGACCGCTAGAATGGGAGTTCGTGATATTGATGTGGAGAATGCCCTCTGATGACGCCTGAATTCCCTGCTGACGAGACGGAATCGACCACCGGGGAAACCCCTGACCCCTCACAGGGCGCAGAGACCCAGGCTCCCGCGGAAGCGGAGACGAGGTCCACATCGATCTCCCCCAAGATCAAGCAGCCCGGCGAGTACGGCGCCGACTCGATCCAGATCCTCGAGGGACTCGAGGCGGTGCGCAAGCGACCCGGAATGTACATCGGTTCCACGGGTCCGCGCGGTCTGCACCACCTGGTCTACGAGATCGTCGACAACTCGGTCGATGAGGCTCTCGCCGGCTACGCAGACACGATCCACGTGACGCTGCTCGAAGACGGCGGCGTGCGCGTCATCGACAACGGCCGCGGAATCCCGGTCGACCCGCACTCCTCCGACCCGTCGAAGTCGACGGTCGAGGTCGTGCTGACGATCCTGCACGCCGGTGGCAAGTTCGGTGGCGGCGCGTATGCCGTCTCCGGTGGTCTGCACGGCGTCGGCTCCTCTGTCGTGAACGCCCTGTCGACCCGCTTCGACGTCGAGGTCAAGCAGAAGGGCTTCGTCTGGCGGCACAGCTTCGCCGACGGCGGAGTGCCGCAGCAGAAGCTCGTCAAGGGCGAGGCGACCGACGACACCGGCACGAGCATCACGTTCTGGCCGGATGCCTCGATCTTCACCGAGTCGATCGACTTCGACTACGACACCCTGCGCACGCGCTTCCAGCAGATGGCGTTCCTCAACAAGGGTCTTCGCATCGAGCTGCTCGATGAGCGCGCGTCCTCGGCCTACGAGGTCGAAGAATCCGGTGTGACCGTCACGAAGCAGCCCGGTGATGTCTTCTTCTACGAGCGCGGACTCGTCGACTACGTCGAGTACCTGAACAAGGTGCGTCACGCCGAGGTCGTCAACGAGGAGATCATCGCGTTCGAGTCCGAGGACACGGCGCGCAAGATCTCGCTCGAGGTCGCGATGCAGTGGACCACGTCGTACACCGAGAACGTCTTCACCTATGCGAACACGATCAACACGCACGAGGGTGGAACCCACGAAGAGGGCTTCCGCGCCGCGCTCACCACGCTGGTGAACAAGTACGCGCGTGCGAACAACATCCTCAAGGAGAAGGAAGACAACCTCTCCGGAGACGACGTCCGCGAGGGATTGACCGCCGTCATCTCGATCAAACTGGGCGAGCCCCAGTTCGAGGGTCAGACCAAGACCAAGCTGGGCAACACCGAGGCCAAGGCGTTCGTGCAGAAGGTCGTGGGCGATCAGCTCGGCGACTGGTTCGACCGCAACCCGGCCCAGGCGAAGAACATCATCCGCAAGGCGCTCGACGCCGCGACCGCGCGCCTGGCCGCGCGCAAGGCGCGCGAGACCGCACGGCGCAAGAGCGTGTTCGAGTCGGCCGCGATGCCCGACAAGCTCAAGGACTGCACCAGCAAGGACCCTTCGATCAGCGAGATCTTCCTCGTCGAGGGTGACTCGGCCGGCGGTTCGGCAGTGCAGGGACGTGACCCGCACACGCAGGCGATCCTCGCGCTCCGCGGCAAGATCCTCAACGTCGAGCGCGCTCGCCTCGACAAGGCGCTGGGCAACCGCGAGGTCCAGGCGATGATCCAGGCCTTCGGCACGGGCATCGGCGAGGACTTCGACATCGAGAAGGCGCGCTATCACAAGATCGTGCTGATGGCGGATGCCGACGTCGACGGGCAGCACATCACGACGCTGCTGCTCACGCTGCTGTTCCGCTACATGCGCGGCCTCATCGAGGCAGGCTTCGTGTACCTCGCGATGCCGCCGCTGTACCGCCTCAAGTGGTCGAACCAGCCGCACGAGTACGTGTTCAGCGACGCAGAGCGCGATGCGCTGCTCAAGTTCGGCCTCGACAACGGCAAGCGCATCCCGAAGGATGCCGGCATCCAGCGCTACAAGGGTCTCGGCGAGATGAACGCCAAGGAGCTGTGGGAGACCACGATGGATCACACGACGCGGACGCTCCGCCAGGTGACCATCGAGGATGCCGCGGCGGCAGACGAGATCTTCAGCGTGCTGATGGGTGAGGACGTCGAATCGCGACGCAGCTTCATCCAGCGCAACGCCAAGGACGTCCGCTTCCTCGACATCTGAGGCGCTCCGCGCCCTGCATTCGCTCGAATAACGACCGGAATCGACAACACACATGACTGACGAAGTACGCCCCGAGCCCCCGGCCCACGACCACGGGAACATCGACCAGGTCGACCTGAAGTTCGAGATGGAGCGCAGCTATCTCGACTACGCGATGGCCGTCATCGTCGGACGTGCCCTGCCCGACGTGCGCGACGGTCTGAAGCCTGTGCATCGCCGCGTGATCTACGGCATGTACGACGGCGGGTTCCGCCCCGACAAGTCGTTCTCGAAGTGCGCCCGTGTCGTGGGCGAGGTCATGGGTCAGTACCACCCGCACGGTGACTCGGCGATCTACGACGCCCTCGTGCGTCTCGTGCAGCCGTGGGCGCTGCGGTACCCGCTCGCGCTGGGTCAGGGCAACTTCGGGTCCCCCGGGAACATGGGAGCCGCTGCTCCTCGATACACCGAGACGAAGATGGCTCCGCTCGCGCTCGAGATGGTGCGCGACATCGAAGAAGACACCGTCGACTTCCAGGACAACTACGACGGCCAGACCCAGGAGCCGACGGTCCTTCCGGCGCGGTTCCCGAACCTGCTCGTCAACGGCTCGGTCGGAATCGCCGTCGGCATGGCGACGAACATCCCCCCGCACAACCTGCGCGAGATCTCGGATGCTGCGCTCTGGGCGCTCGACAACCCCGGCCTTCCGCGTGAAGAGCTCCTCGACGGGCTGATCCAGCGTGTTCCTGGCCCCGACTTCCCCACCGGCGCTCAGATCCTGGGCACCAAGGGAATCCACGAGGCCTATCGCACCGGCCGCGGATCGATCACGATGCGCGCGGTCGTCAACGTCGAGGAGATCCAGGGCCGCACGTGCCTCGTGATCACCGAGCTGCCCTACCAGGTCAACCCCGACAACGTCGCCGTGAAGATCGGCGATCTCGTGCGCGACGGCAAGATCAGCGGCATCGCCGACATCCGCGACGAGTCGTCCGACCGCACGGGCCAGCGCCTCGTCGTCGTGCTCAAGCGCGACGCGGTCGCGAAGGTCGTGCTCAACAACCTGTACAAGCACACGCAGCTGCAGGAGAACTTCGGCGCGAACATGCTGGCGATCGTCGACGGCGTGCCGCGCACGCTGGCGATCGACGGGTTCGTGACCTACTGGATCACCCACCAGCTCGAAGTGATCGTCCGTCGCACGCGCTTCCGTCTGGCGAAGGCCGAGCGTCGCATGCACATCCTGCGCGGCTACCTCAAGGCGCTCGATGCGCTCGACGAGGTCATCGCTCTGATCCGTCGGTCGGCCACGGTCGACGACGCGCGCGAGGGACTGAAGAAGCTCCTCGACATCGACGACGACCAGGCGCAGGCCATCCTCGACATGCAGCTCCGTCGCCTCGCGGCTCTCGAGCGGCAGAAGATCCTCGACGAGGCGGCCGAGCTCGAGCGGCTCATCGCCGAGTACCAGGCGATCCTGGCCGACGAGATGCTGCAGCGCGACATCATCCGCGAAGAGCTCACCGGCATCGTCGAGCGCTTCGGCGACGACCGCCGCACGCACATCCTGCACGGCTTCGACGGCGATGTCTCGATGGAAGACCTCATCGCCGAGGAGGAGATGGTCGTCACCATCACCCGCGCCGGGTACATCAAGCGCACGCGGAGCGACAACTACCGTTCGCAGCACCGCGGCGGCAAGGGCATCAAGGGCGCGCAGCTGCGAGCGGATGACATCGTCGAGCACTTCTTCGTGACGACGACCCACCACTGGCTGCTGTTCTTCACCGACAAGGGACGCGTCTACCGCGCGAAGACCTATGAGGTCCCCGAGGCCGGGCGCGACGCGAAGGGGACGCACGTCGCGAACCTGCTCGCACTGCAGCCCGACGAGAACATCGCGCAGGTGCTCGACATCCGCGACTACGCGGTCGCCGACTATCTGGTGCTCGCGACGCGCGACGGTCTCGTCAAGAAGACGCGCCTCGACACGTATGACACCAACCGCCAGGGCGGCGTCATCGCGATCCGTCTGAACGACGAGGACGAGCTGGTCTCGGCGCTCATGGTCAACGCCGAGGACGACATCCTTCTCATCAGCCGCCGGGGCATGTCGGTCAGGTTCAGCGCGACCGACGATGCGCTGCGACCGATGGGACGCGCGACCGCCGGAGTGAAGGGCATGAAGTTCCGTGAGGGCGACAGCCTGCTGTCGGCATCCGTCGCCGCTCCCGGTCAGTTCGTGTTCGTGGTGACGGACGGCGGGTACGCGAAGCGCACGGCCGTCGAGGAATATCGCGTCCAGGGACGCGGTGGTTTCGGCATCAAGGTGGCCAAGCTGCACGACGATCGGGGCACTCTCGCGGGTGGTCTGATGGTCTCGGCCGACGACGAGGTCCTTGTGGTTCTGTCCAGCGGCAAGGTGGTACGCTCTGCCGTGGCCGAGGTGCCCGCCAAGGGCCGAGACACCATGGGAGTGGTGTTCGCACGGACGACGGAAGCCGACCGGATCCTCGCCATCGCCCGCAACGGCGAGCGGGGCCTCACCGAGGAAGACGAATCGGATGAGGCTGAGGTGGACGCCGAGTCCACCGCCCCCGAGACGAACGAGAACCCTGAGGAAGCAGACGCATGAGCACAGTAGCCGACAAGCTGGCGAAGAAGTCCACGCGCAAGACCAGTGGCAAGCAGGTGCGCCTGCGTCTCGTCTATGTCGACTTCTGGTCGGCCGTGAAGCTCTCGTTCCTCGGAGCGGTCGCACTCGCGATCGTCACCATGGTGTCGTTCTTCCTGATCTTCCTGGTGCTCCAGGCCACGGGCCTCCTCACTCAGGCCGACGAGATCGTCGGCGCGATCACCGACAACTCGGTGCGCATCTCCGAGGTGGCAGGTCTGCCGCAGGTGATGGCGTTCGCCGCCGTCGTCTCGATCCTGAACCTCATCGTGTTCACGGTGCTCGGCGCGGTCGTCGCCGGCATCTACAACGTCGCCGTGAAGGTGACGGGCGGTCTGCTCGTCGGCTTCATGTCGAACTGATCCTCCGGATTCGAAGAGGGGCGGATGCTTCGGCATCCCCCCCTCTTCTGTGCTCTCCGACGGAGTAGGGAAAACCCGAAGCCGGGTGTCTGGTTGGCTCGGTGTCGGCCCGATCGGCGCCGCCGTACCTTTGAACCATGACGACACACACTGCCACGCCACCACCGGCGACGGCCACGAAGCCGCCGTTGCGCATCGTGCTCACGATCCTGCACCTCGCAGGCATCGGAGTCATCGGCGGCTTCATCTTCGCGACTCTTTCCGGACTCCTCGGCACCGGGCTCGGCCTGCTCTTCGCGGCGGGCGTCGGCATCGTGCTGCTCGTCGGACTCGTCTACGCCCTCTTCGGCGTGGGCTGGTTCGAGGTGGCCCGGGTCGGCGCCCTCTACCGGTCGCCGATCACGCCGCTCCGGTGGCGCCCGCGGGACCGCCCCGGATTCGTGGGCTGGCTGCGCTCGCTCGGACGCCAGGCCATCGACGGCCGCATGTGGCGCGCCCTCGCGAACTTCGCGATCACCGCTGTGCTCGGCTGGATCGTGCTGCGCCTCGCCTTCGGCCTCGTCTGGTCGATCACGATCTCGTTCGCACCCCTCACCGGGGCGGACGCCGTGATGGGCCCGTTCGGCGGGGGCGGCATCGACCCTGCGTGGGCGCCGCTCGTCGGCATCCTCGGCATCGCCGCCTGCATCGCCGGAATGATCGGCCTGGCACTGCTGAACCGGGTGCTCTCGCTCGCCATCGTCGTTCGCAGCCGTGAAGCAGAGCTCACGGAGCGCGTGCGCACCAGCACCGCTCAGCGCGAGGGCGCCGTGCGCGCCGCAGACGTCGAGCGCACCCGCATCGAGCGGGATCTGCACGACGGCGTCCAGCCCCGCCTCGTGTCGGTCGGCATGACCCTGGGGCTGGCGCAGCAGAAGATCGACAACGATCCGGATGCCGCGAAAGAGCTGATCGCTGAAGCACACACTTCGACCAAGGCAGCGATCACCGAGCTGCGACAGCTCGCCCGAGGCATCCATGCATCCGTCCTCGACGATCGAGGCCTCGACGCAGCCCTGTCCGCCCTCGCAGGGCGATCCCACATCCCCGTGAGTCTGGACGTGAGGATGGACGGACGCTGCAGCCGTGAGGCCGAGGCCGCCGTGTACTTCTCGATCGCCGAGTCGCTCACGAACGCCGCCAAGCATTCACGAGCCAGTGAGGCTCGGGTCACCGTTCGTCTTCGCGACGGTGGAGTGCTCTGGGCGCGTGTCGAAGACAACGGCATGGGCGGTGCGCAGGTGCAACCGGGCGGTGGCCTCGACGGCATCGCGAACCGCGTCCTGGCAGCGGGCGGGACCTTCCGTCTCGAGAGCCCCGTCGGCGGGCCGACCAGCCTGGAGGTGAACGTGCCATGCGCATCCTGATCTGCGAGGACTCCGTCCTGCTGCGCGAGGGACTGGTGCGACTGCTCGAGGATGCCGGCCACAGTGTGGTCGCCGCTCTCGCCGACACCGCCGGTCTCAGTGAAGCCGTGATCGAGACCGATCCGGAGCTCTGCATCCTCGATGTGCGGCTGCCCCCGACGTTCACCGACGAGGGCATCCGCGCGGCGCTCGGACTGCGCGTCACGCACCCTGCGCTGCCGCTGCTCGTTCTCTCGCAGTACGTCGAGGAGCGCTATGCGTCCGACCTCATCTCCGCGCAGGGCGGGCCGCTGGGCTACCTGCTCAAGGATCGGGTCGCCGACGTCTCGGAGTTCCTCGCCTCGGTGCAGAGGATCTCTGAGGGCGCGACGGTGCTCGACCCCGAGGTCGTGGCTCAGCTGCTCACCCGTCGCAACCGCGACGACCGCATGCAGCGTCTCACCGAGCGCGAGCGCACCGTGCTGTCGCTCATCGCCGAAGGCAAGTCGAATCAGGCGATCGCGGGCCTGCTCTTCCTCTCCGAGGCGAGCGTCGAGAAGCACATCACCGCGATCTTCCAGAAACTGGGCTTCGAGCAGGGCGAGTCGGGCAACCGACGCGTGCTGGCGGCCCTCGCACACATCGAGAACACGGGCGGCACCACGCCGACCGGACAGACAGGACTGGGACGATGACCTCCAACGACGACTTCCAGGGCGGGCACACCCCCCTCACTCCCCCGCCGGCTTCCGCGCCTCAGGGCCACGAGCCGGCACCGGCGCCCACCACTGCTCCCGTTGCTCAGGCGGCGCCCGCCGATGCCGGCCGTTCATCGGGAACGACGGCGATCATGATCGTGACGGCGATCGTCGGCGGTATCGCGCTCCTCGGCGCGGGAGGGTCTGCGGCATTCGCGGCGACCGGCAGCATGATGGGCTCCACGCAGGGTAGCGACTCGGTGCTGACCGAGGACGCATCGGGAATCAAGGGCCTCGACCTCGACGTGGATGCGCGAAACATGCGAATCGAGTTCGGGGATGTCGACGAGGCCCGGCTGGCCGTCACCGACGCCCGTGGCCCGGCGTGGACTCTCGAGCGCGACGGTGACGACCTGGTGGTGCGCAGTCCCGAGTTCCGGTTCGGATGGTGGTTCGGCAGCTGGTTCGGCGACGACCAGTCAGCCGTGCTGACTCTCCCCGAAGACCTTCTCGACGTGCAGCTCGATGCCGATCTCACCCTCGACGCGGGCAGCCTCGATGTGGTCGGCGAGTTCGGCGCTCTCGACATCACGGTCAACGCGGGCGCGCTCGATGTCGAAGCAGCCGCACGGAGCCTCACCATCGACATGAGCGCCGGACGTGCGGACGCGCTGCTCGACGGCGTCGACGACGCGGATCTCAGTGTCTCGGCAGGCGATCTCAACGTCGAGCTGACCGGACGTGCGCCGTCGCAGACGACGATCGACGTGAGCGCGGGGTCGGTCGACCTCACTGTTCCTGACGAGTCGTACTCGATCACCCAGGACGTCAGCGCGGGGTCGCTCGACGCGAAGGTCGACCAGTCATCCGACACCCGGAACGCGATCGACGTCTCGCTTTCGGCGGGCAGCGTGACCATCCGCCCGGGTCGCTGACCATGATCGAGGGCAGGGGCGCGCCGGTGCCCCGCCCTCGATTGGGTATTTCCGGAAATCTCCGGTAAAGTTTCGGAGGTTGACGGGCCCATAGCTCAGGCGGTTAGAGCGCTTCACTGATAATGAAGAGGTCCCAGGTTCAAGTCCTGGTGGGCCCACTTTTCAACTTAAAAATTCCCTCACGGGGCCTTAGCTCAGTTGGTAGAGCGCCTGCTTTGCAAGCAGGATGTCAGGAGTTCGAATCTCCTAGGCTCCACACTGTGTTGAGACAGTTCGAGAAGGCCCCGCCACGTGCGGGGCCTTCTCGTTTCTCCCTTCCTCTGAAGGTTCACGCGAATCCGCGCGTCGCTTCGACTTAGAGTCCGCGAAGTGATCCACCTACACCTATCCGATGGTAGTGAGCCTCGTGGGCCCGAAGCCCTCAGGAGTTGCGGCTACACCTCACGACGCGTCACAGCTACCAGCAACCCTGTCAGCGACCTCGCGCGTCCATCCACGCCTGTTAGCAATGCAAGAACCTGAGACGGACAAACGATCGAGTCTGCGTCGCTCAGTTGTGCCAAGGCTCTCCGCCGAGCGAATCTCCAAGTGCCGCCACAGGCATAGAGGTACCAGCTCGTGTAGAAGGGCGCGCAAGAATTCTCAAAGCCATTGCTCTCGATCTCTCTTGCTCTAGGCGGAACGGGCTGCGGTCTCGATTTTTATGGTCAGATCTCTGAGCCAACCAGCATCTTGTCTCAGGCGAGCTGGAGGAATCTCGCCTACACGACCATGGAAGACACGGTTGCGCAGGTCGCGCATGGCGTCGAGTTCCTCGAGCTCTTCGGGCGAGATCAAACCTTGCGTCCTGAGCCGCCGGAACAGAACTGATAGGGGAGGCAGTCTCGCATCCTCGGTCTGCACGAGACTCTTCAGCAGAGTCTCGAGTAATACCCAGGCGGCGACGAACTCGCCGAGGGCGAGAGTGACGTCGGAGTCGTCGTGCGCGCTTCTTCGAGCGATTCGGGCGCGACTCGGATGCCGTGAGGTCGCCATCGCCTTCAGATAGGCGCGGTAGCGGGATTCATCTCCAGAGAGCATGAGATCCGCGAGCTGAGCCGAGACGGGACGTCGCTCGAAATCCTTCTCGAGCAAGTCCAAGTAAGGTTCTACCGACGCCGCAGTCGCGTCTCCTTGCTCCGCCAAATACTCGAAGAGCGCGTCGACGCGACCCAGAGTCGCGTCAGACAGGGTTGTTCCTAGCGTGGACAGGCGCGTTCGCAGATACTCGGCGAGCTCATAGTGGCTCCTGAACGGCGTAGCGGCGGCGGCCACTCTCTCGTCTCCTGCCTTTTGTAGCTGCTCGAGAGCGATCTCGCCGGCGAGGACCAGTCCGTTCAGCTGATCGAGTAACGCATACTCCGATCGCGAGAGCGTACCTTCCAGCGGCTTATAGACAAGGTCGTGTTCGACCTCGGACCAAGCGTGCATCAGCACCGACGCCACTTGCACCTCGATCGGTGAACTAGCGAACCGTTCTTGACCCTGACTCAAGCGGGGAGTGGGGATGAAAACTCGGAAATGTCGCGCGCCATAACCGGAGAATCGGCGGCCGTCCCCTTGATTGCCCACTGACGGAAATCGCTTGTCAAGTTGAACGTCAAGTACGTCTCGGATGATCCGTTCGGCCTCGTCCATCTGGCCTGGAAAGTAGAGAGCGACACGGACCCCGGCGAGGTCGGCGATGTTCTCGCGAATAGCTCGGACTGATCGATAGCGTTCTTTCGTATTCCGCGTCCGCAGCTTCTCTGCAAGTCTGTCAACCGATTTCGCGCGGCTTGTCACAATGGCACGCAGGCCCGAGCTTGCGAGTTCGGCCTCCAGGAGACCACGCGCGACCTGAGCGGATGCATCCCAGAAGTCGAATTCCCTTTCATACTCGCGCAGGAAGTTCTCGATTACGCCCATGCGCAGCTCCCCCGATCTCATTGTTCCTGGAAGTCTATGGTTCGCTCATCCCAGACGTAACTCTGATTGCGCTGGAATTCCATACCTGCGTGGCCCCGGGGGGGTCGTTCTGCTCTGGGACTGCAAGAGACGATAGACGCGAATGTTCCGGGCGTGGGGCTCGCGCCGATTATGGCGCAGCTCCGTGGCCTCGAGCCGGGCGAAGTGTCCACGACTGCGCTCAAGGTGCGCATCGGCGACGGCTAGGTACGCTTCCCGTACGCTCCATCCCGGGTTGGTAAAGCTCACAGCTCGCTGACCAAGAAGAGCTGGGCGTTAGTTCGCGGTGCTTGCATCGGTCGCTGGCCAGGCCGATTCTCGCCGCTTGCGTGCTTCTTCGCGGCGGGCGCGGATGCGAGAGAGCGGAAGTGGCTCGCGTCCCTCCAAGCTTCTATGAAGCTGGCGTTCCCACTCGCCGACAGGACACGAGACGTTGACTACAGCCGCGACCGAGAAGAGACCCTGTCCCTTCCTCGTTACGAGGCTCACCAAGTCGCCCGCCGGCGTCAGCGTAAGAATGTCCTCGCCGTCCCACCACAACACGGCGTCGTTCAGTCCACGTTGCCAAGTGTCGGCCAACGTGGCGGAGGCTTGTCGCAAAACTGCGAGCGGGCAGCCTGCTTGCCGTAGGGTCCGAACGGCTTGGATCGTGACGACATCGCGGATCGACCAATATTGGGTGGCTCGCTGACGTCCGCCGGACTGGGCGAGGGAAGGCGTACAGAGTCCCTTGCTCACCCAGTTCGCAAGGGTAGACGCGGGCACCCCACATAAGGCGACTACCTCTGGCGTCGCCAGGCCTGCAGCACTGTGCTCCACGGCGCCAACTATACGACTCGCTAAAAACAATCACCAGCTTTGTGTTTAGAAGAGAGACAATTGCCGTGTGATCGATGTCGAGGGGATAGCGGGAACTTCAGAACTCTCCGTAGTGCTGCTCGCTCGCTTCGATTACAGTAGTCAGATCCTTGACCGGGGCCGGATCATACGCGTGTCCGAAGTGTGTGACAGGATGACACGCGGAGGAGATTGTTAGTATCGCGATGGCGGTGTTCCGCATGATGAGAGTGGGGCTGTTGTGACGGAAGTGATTGAGAACCTCGACGCTCGAGCGCTCTTCGAAGAGATGCAGCCGGGGAGCGACGAGTTCGGCACCGAAGCGGTCGTTGACGAGCTCATTCTGACGCGCGCCGTTACGTTCGAGGACGCACGGGAGATCTTGTTCGGACTGATCTCCGCGAAGAAACTGACGCTGACACCTCGGTACACCGTCCGACTTCCGTGACCTTGATCAAGGGGTTCGACGGCGACCGCCCCTCCGGCCATAGTGAAGCCGATCCCTCATTCCGGTCGTCAACGCATCGCGACAGAGATCGCATCTTGTACGGCGAGTCGTTTCGGAGACTCGGCGGCGTCACTCAGGTTGCGCTCGGCCGGCCAGAGTTGATTCTTCACAATCGGTTGACCCACAGTCTCAAGGTAGAGCAGGTAGGCCTATCGCTCTTCAGCAAGCTCGATCACGATGGTACGGCCGCGGCGCACCTGGATTCCAACGCTATCGCGGCCGGGTGTCTCGCCCACGATTTAGGGCATCCGCCCTTCGGTCACGCGGCCGAGGCGGAGCTCAACAGGATCCTGACGTGCCCAGATCATCGAGACGCTGCGCGGCCTTACAGAGAACGCGTCGATGACCGGTGCGGGGAGTGCAAGCTCGAAGACGGCTTCGAAGGAAATGCGCAGTCGTTTCGAATCGTCGCGCGGCTCGCCACACATCGAGGAACAAAAACGCCCGGTCTAGACTTGACTTACCGAAGCTTGCGCGCAGTGACGAAGTATCCCTGGCTTCGAGGTGAAAACGCTGCCAAGAAGCGCAAGTGGGGCGCTTACGACTGCGACGCTGACATCTTTTTCACCGTGACGGGACAGGATCCGAACGAGTCCTTCGCTGACGCGCCGGTTTCCACATCGATCGATGCGCAGGTGATGGACTGGGCGGACGATATCTCCTACGCGGTTCACGACATTGAAGACTTCTATCGCTCCGGACACATACCGCTCGCGGACTACAAGCCGACTTCTAAAACGCTCAGGGATTTCCTCGTCTACGCAGCAAAGCCTGAGGCCCTCGGGTCGCGTTTGAACGACGACACTATCTCGGCGTTCGAGAACCTGTTGACTTTCATGCCGAGCACAGCGTATGCAGGAGTCGATGAGGACCATGCTCTGCTCGATCAGGCCCGAAGCATGATGCTCACGCAGTTCATTAACGCGGCGACCATCGAGGATGGTCGACTCACACGCACGCCCGTTCAGGACGATCTCAACTCCCTCATTAAGCAACTGATTTGGTACCATGTGATCGATGGGCCACGGCTGGCAAACATCCAAATAGGTCAACGGCGAATCGTCCGTGACATCTTTGAGAGCTTGGCGCCGGTCGCGCTGGCGGCGTATCGCGTATCCGAGAACGGCGAACCAGACGATCAGCTCCTCCGACGCCTTCCCTACAACCTTCGCGTCTACATCGACAAGACTCTTTCTAACCGCGGGGCGACCTACGGCCGCACGGAGTGCGTCTACCGCGGTCTCACCGACTTCATAGCATCGCTCAGTGACGATGATGCGTACTACCAGCATTCCGTGCTTGGGGGACGGCCGTCGCACTCACAGCTCCTCTAGCCGTTAATTGGCTCTGTCCACTCGTCCGTAGCAGTTCCTCCGGGCCACCCCGATAGAAGCTGAAACGTGCGTAGCGCGCGGGCCTTCTCGTTTCTCCCCTCGTGCGTGCTCCGCAGCTACGATCGTGGGATGAGCGTCTCAATGACGGACACCTCGCCGGTCGTCGTCCGGCCACCGCGCTGGTTCGCCCGACGCCGCTTGGTGCTGATCATGAGCCTCTTCGTCATCCCGATCGCACTCTCCGCATCCTTGAACAGCTACGGACCGCTCACGGTCGACTCCGCGCTGCGGATGGCTTTCGCCTCGGTCGCAGGGCAGACGATCGCGATCATCGGGGCGCTGGTGGCGCTCGTCATCACACTCACCTCCCGGCGCAGCCTCCCCGGTGTCATCTTCTTCGCACTCGTGGCCCTCCTAGTCACCGTGAATGCCGTCTCGGCGATGAGTGGAACAGGACAGCTGCTTCTCGATCGACTCGACCTGATCGCCGAGACGGCCGCCCTCGATTAGGGCCATCTGCGCTCCTCCACAGGTGTTAACAACCCTGTTAACAACTGCCCGAGCCTGCCGGATCAGGGGCTCTTCCAGTCCACAGCTGTGGATGCATCTGTTAAGAACTCGAAGATCGTCTAGTAATCAACCCCCCTTCTCACTCTCAGGTCGAGGGCGTAGCGTGCACGCATGGCTGACAGGGAGACGATGATCCAGACCGAGATCGTGTTCGACGGAGCGAGCTTCCTGCTCTCCCAGGATCAGGACGTCGACGACCTGCGAGAACGCATCGAGTCGGCGACGAGGAGCTCAGGTACGTTCGTCGACCTGGTCGTGGTCGGAAACAGGGCCGTGAGCGTGCTGATCACGCCGAACACCCAGGTGACGATCAGCGTGGCCTCGGTGGCGTACGACCCGCGTGACACCGGCGACGTGGACTTCCCCTACAGCGGGTATCACGACGAGCTCTGAAGCCGGGATGCGGCGTCAGAACCGCCCGTGATCAGAGTTTCGGACCGCGGATGATCCGCACGGGTCCTCTGGCCTCACGGATGCTCACCGGTTCGCCCTTCTGAGTCACGACGATCTCGTCGCGGTCTGCGAGTGCGGCGGCGACCCGCCGCACGTCCGGCATCACCGCTCGCCACGATTCACCGCCCACCGTTCGCGCCACGTCACTCGGACAGATCGAGGACTCGTTCCGCTTGCGGGTGAGCGCGCGCAGCGCGGCCGCGATCCTCTCGTCGAAGCCGTCGCCGCTGCGGTCCTCCCACCAGGGCTCCCCGCGTTCACCCAGCGCGGTCTTCGCGTCCTGCACCCGCCGTCGCGCATCGGAATCCTGCGTCTTCACGGCACGACGCGCAGCCATCAGCTCATCCACGAGCTCCTGCCGGAACGCGTCGGGGATCGACGGGTCCGTCGCCCGCCATCGCCGGCCGTCGATGACGACGTGATGCCCGTCTGCGGTGTGCTCCGGGCCGCGTGCATCGCCGGTCTCGGTGCTGTGGTCGGATGCCATGGGAACAGTCTTGCCACCCGGGATCGTGTCGACCAAGGGGCTTGACCGACCGCGCGCCGACGACCTGCCGGCGCGGTTCAGACCGCGGTGAGTCCGTGGGGTGCGATGTTCAGGCGCTCGCATCCGTCGGCGGTCACGACGACGATGTCCTCGATGCGTGCACCCCACTCGCCTGGGAAGTAGATGCCGGGTTCGATGCTGAACGCCATGCCCTCGCGCAGCACCAGATCGTTGCCGGGCGCGATGTAGGGCTCTTCGTGCACCGAGACGCCGATGCCGTGACCGGTGCGGTGCAGGAAGGCCTCTCCGAGCCTCGCCTCAGCGAGCACGGACCGCGCCGCGGCGTCGATCTGCTCGGCCGTCGCTCCGGGGCGCACGGCGTCGACCGCGGCCTGCTGAGCGCGCACGAGCACCGCGATGCGATCGGCAGCGTCGGGGTCGGGGGCGCCGACGACGTAGGTGCGGGTGCTGTCGGAGTTGTAGCCGCTGGGCACCGCTCCCCCGATGTCGACGACCACGATCTCTCCGTCGCCGATCACCCGGTCCGACACCTCGTGATGCGGGTCGGCGCCGTTGGGGCCGGAACCGACGATGACGAACTCGACCGTGCGGTGCCCCTCGGCGACGATGGCCTCGGCGATGTCGGCCGCCACCTCGCGCTCGGTGCGCCCGGCACGCAGCCACTCGGGCACGCGCCTGTGCACGGCGTCGATCGCCTCGCCGGCCAGCCGCAGCTCGGCGATCTCCTCGGCATCCTTGATCATGCGACCCTCACGCAGCACCGGCGTCGCGAGCTCGACGCGCACATCGATCCGGTCGGCCAGCGGAATGACGTGCAGTGCCGGCAGTGCGTCGGAGACGCCGACCCTTGAGACGGTGCCGAGGGCCGCGGCCACGAGGTCGTAGGGGTTGTCGCCGTCGACCCAGTCGGAGACCGCGAGTCCGAGCGCCCCCACAGCGGTGGTCCTCACCTTCGCCAGCTCCATCCTCGGCACGACGATCGTGGGAGCGAGTCCGGGACCGAGCACGAGTGCTGTGAGGCGTTCGATCGTGTCGCCTTCGACGCCGACCAGATACTGGAGGTCGGGGCCGGGGCCCACGACTATTCCGTCGAGACCGGAGTCGGCGGCGAGAGACGCGGCGCGGTCGAGTCGGGCGGCGTACACGGAAGCGGGGAACGGCAGTGTGCTCACGGCATCCACGCTACTGCTCGGGCCTGCGACAGGGAACGACGACTCAGCTGACGGCGAGGCGGATGCGCTCGGTGAGCACCTTGCGGTTCGCTGCAGTGAGGTCGAGCAGCGCGTAGGCGGTCGGCCACATCGTGCCGTCGTCGAGGTTCGAGATGGGCTCGAACCCGAAGGTGCCGTAGCGGACCTTGAACTTGCTCGCCGGCTGGAAGAAGCACAGCACCTTGCCGTCCTTGCCCCACGCCGGCATGCCGTAGTAGGTGCGCGGCATCAGCTCGGGAGCGACCTCGGTGACGAGGGCATGCAGCGCCAGCGACAACTCGCGATCCTTGTCGTCCGGCAGCTTCGCCACCGCCGCTTCGAGATCTGCGATCCCCTCGGCGCGCACTTCCTCAGGACTCTTCTTCGCTCGAGAGCGCGACTTGCGCTTGTCGGCCGCGGCCTCCTTCATCGCCTCGCGTTCCTCGGCGCTGAAGTTCTTCTCGTTGTCAGCCATGACGGGTTCCTTTCCTGGCGTGATCTGCGATGAACTTCACACTACGGATGCCACGGCCGGCTGTGCTTCTCGATTCCTGATCGATCCGGCCCCCTCTGTCATGACGGCTCGACACACTGCGGTGGACGTCATCGCGCGGGGGCTAGTGTGAGGGCATGGACATGCGGGTCGCGGCATACGCGGTCGTCACCGATGACGACGGACGCATACTTCTGGCGCGCTGGATCGAAGGACGCCGAGTCGCCTGGACGATGCCCGGTGGCGGTCTCGAGGCCGGCGAGGCACCCGAAGACGCCGTGCGTCGGGAGCTTCGTGAGGAGACCGGCTACAGCGTCAAAGTCGGGGAGCTGCTCGGCATCCACTCGCGGGTGATCCCCGCCGGTCAGCGGGTGGGCGAGTCGGACCAGCCGCTGCACACGCTGCGCATCGTCTACCGCGCATCCGTGACGGGCGGGAAGTTGACCTTCGAGGCCGACGGCTCGACCGACATGGCGGAGTGGTTCCCCCTCAAAGCAGTGAAGGAGCTGCAGAGGGTGAAGCTGGTCGACATCGCACTGCGGATGGCCGGCATCCTCTGAGTCAGTCGCGCGCCTCTTCGGGAACCGAGATGTCGGCCACCGTCGCGCCGTAGGCGGAGATGAGGTCGTCTGCGTCCACGAACAGGCTGTAGCCGTGAGCACCGGCGCCCATGGCGATCCGCTGTCCGATGATCGACTCGTCGGCGAAGACGGGCCAGTCGGTGGTGCTGCCGATCGGTACGATCGTGCCGCGCTCGTATCCGGTCGCCGCGAGGGCCAGCTCCGGCTCAGGCAGGCGCAGCTTGTTTACACCCACCACCGCACGCAGCTTGGGCCACGAGATCGACCTGCCGCCCGGAACCAGCGCGAACAGATAGGTGTCGTCCGAGCGCTTGACGACGAGGGTCTTCACGATGCCGGAGGGCAGGATGCCGAGCAGTTCCGCAGCTTCGACGAGGCTGCGGGCCGCCGGTCGTTCACGGATCTCGATCTCGAGGCCCCGCGCGGCCGCGGCATCCTTCACCCGAGCATGGAGATCCCCCGGCTCAGTGGCCGGGGGCTCCGGTGTCGAGGTCACGCGTCAGGTGCGGAGAGCGGGTCGTCGGCGACCCAGAGCTCGTCGTCTGCGCGCAGTGCCTGCCAGGCGGCGTAGAGAACACCGGCTGCTGCGGCGACTCCGAGGATCAGGGCGATGATCGAGCCGACGCCCGGGCCCTTCGGCTCGGGCTTGGTGGCCTTCCGGACCTTGCGAACGACACCCTCGCGCTTGGCGTTCGCCACGTCCCACGCGGTGAGCGCGGTTCCGACGACTCCGCCGACGATCGGGACGACCTTGTCGTCGACGACGTGGTGGCCGAATCGCACGCCACGGTCGACGACGGGGGCGACGCGACGGTTGTAGGTGTCCTGCACGACAGGACCGACCTGCTCGCGGCCGAAGTGGCCGAGCTGGCGTCCGGCCTCACGGGCGACGTCGGCGGCGTGGCCGACCAGGACCTGCTGGTTCTCCCAGAGCTGGTTCGCGTCGTTCTGAAGACGACGCAGCTCCTTCTTCCGCTTGCGGCTGATGCTCACGATGCTCTCCTGTCGATTGGAGTACGGATTCCCCATCTTGCCACGCGACCCTGGATGGGGCGAGGGAATCGCCGAACCCTTGCGCCGAAGGCGGATCGACGCTAGACGCGGGCCAACTCATGGGAAGCTCTGCGAGAATGGACGCATGGCTCATGCTTCTCATGTCGCAACCCTGCACACCAACCACGGTGACATCGTCATCAACCTCTTCGGCGACCACGCTCCGAAGACGGTCAAGAACTTCGTCGGCCTCGCCGACGGCACCCAGGAGTGGACGCACCCCGCCACCGGCAAGCCGGGCGAGGGCGCTCTCTACAAGGACGTCGTCTTCCACCGCATCATCCCGAACTTCATGATCCAGGGCGGCGACCCGCTCGGACAGGGCATCGGCGGCCCCGGCTACAACTTCGACGACGAGATCAACATGGAGCTCAACTTCAACGAGCCCTACATCCTCGCCATGGCGAACGCCGGCCTGCGTCGCAACGCCATCACGGGCAAGCCCGAGGGCACCAACGGCTCGCAGTTCTTCATCACGACCGACCCCACTCCCTGGCTCCAGGGCAAGCACACGATCTTCGGCGAGGTCGCCGATGACGCCTCCAAGGCTGTCGTCGACGCGATCGCCGCAGTGCCGACGGCCGCGGGCGACCGCCCGATCGAGCCCGTCGTGCTGCAGTCGATCGACATCGTCGCGGCCTGACGCCGACGCTGGCCGATCCGGATGACGACGCCTGAGTTCGCGGACAACCGCGACAACTTCTGCTACCGGCATCCGGATCGGCAGAGCTTCGTGCTCTGCCAGCGGTGCCTGCGAACGATCTGCCCCGAGTGCCAGACGCAGGCGCCGGTCGGAGTGATCTGCCCCGAGTGCATGGCCGAGCAGCGCAAGAGCCGCACTCCCGCCCAGAAGCGTGCAGAGCGCCGGTGGGGCGGCCGCAACACGGCGACCGCCGCCGTGCGCAGCGGCAAGCCGATCGTCACGTACGCACTGCTCGCAGTGACGTCGTTCATCGGGCTGGTGCAGCTGATCCCGGGGATCGGCGACGCGATCACGGGCCAGCTGCTCTTCGCGGCGGGATATCTGTATCCGAACCTGTCTCTCATGACCTTCGAGCCCTGGCGGCTTCTCACCGCCGTGTTCGTCCACGGCGGTTTCCTGCATCTCGCGCTCAACATGCTTGCGCTGTGGATGCTGGGGCAGAGCCTGGAGCCGATGCTCGGTCGGGTCCGCTTCCTCGCGCTCTACCTGATCAGCGGACTCGGCGGTTCCGTCGCCGTCGCCCTGCTCGCGCCCGGGACCGCGACGGTCGGCGCCTCCGGGGCGATCTTCGGCCTCATGGCCGCGCTGCTGATCATCGGCAGGCACATCGGCGCGAACGTCACGGGGATCCTCGTGATCCTCGGCATCAACTTCGTCGTCGGATTCGTGTTCTCTCAGAACATCGCCTGGCAGGCGCACCTCGGTGGAGCGATCGTCGGTGCACTCGTCGCATTCATCCTCACGAGAACCCGAAGGCGAGAGCAGCGCATGCTGCAGATCCTGCTGCTCGCTGCGGTGGTCGTGGCGCTCGTACTGATCGTCGCCTTCCTGGTGCCGTTCCTGATCACGACGGTTTACTCCTGATCAAGAGTTGTTAACAGGGTTGTTAACCGTTGTGAATAACATGGGTGTAATTCTCCCCAGGGTGGGGATAACCTGTGGATAACTCAGGACGACATGTTGACCGAATCGCTCGTCGACGACACGAAGAAGGCCCCTCTCGCCTGAGCGAGAGGGGCCTTCTTCGAAGAGAGGGGGCAGGCGTCAGCGCCAGCGGGTGGTCATCAGGAATCCGATCAGGGCGATGCCCAGACCGATCGCGAGGTTCCAGTTGTCGAGACCGGGAATCGGGAACTGCATGCCGGAGATGTAGAACACCAGAATCCACACCAGACCGAGGAGCATGAAGCCGACCATCACCGGCTTGAACCACACGGCGTTGGGTGCGGCTTCGCCTTCGCTGCGCGGAGCTTCGGGTTCTTCAGTCTTGCGGTCGCGTGCCATTCCCACAGTGTACCCAAGAGTGTCATATCGCGCGGAAAAGCAAGGCCAGAGGGCTGGTGTCCAGGTCTGGAAGATAAGATCTGGCCATGACTGCATCCGTCGTCTCGGGGGAGCGACGCGCACGACGCCGTCGCCCCCGATCGCGCGCGACCTTCACGAGCGTGCTCGGCGAGCTGTTGCTCACCGGTGGCGTGCTCGTGCTGCTCTTCGTCGCCTGGCAGATGTGGATCGGCGACATCATCATCGCCGCGCAGAAGAACGACGAGGGCGCTGCCATGTCGCAGACGCTTGCCGAGGCTCCGGCACCCGAGCCTCCGCCCCTGATCGAGGGGGAGGACGGCACGACATACTACGAGCCCGTGATACCGGCCGCCCCCGCCGACGCACAGTGGTTCGCGCAGATGCACGTACCGCGTTTCGGTGCTGACTACAACGTCGGCATCTACGGGGGCACGAGCCGTGCACGCACTCTCGACGACCTGGGAATCGGCGTCTACACCGACTCGAAGATGCCCGGCGAGGTCGGCAACTTCGCGATGGCCGGGCACCGCACCACCTGGGGCAAGCCCTTCAACCAGCTCGACAAGCTCCAGGTCGGCGATGCGATCGTCGTCGAGACCCCCGACGGATGGTTCACCTACCGTTTCCGGACGCTGGAGTACGTGAAGCCGACGCAGACCGACGTGCTGCTCGACGTGCCGCAGATGCCGGGCGTCGAGACGGGCGAGAAGTACATCACTCTGACCGCCTGCTCGCCGCTTTACTCACTCGCTGAGCGCATCGTCGCCTACGGGGTGTTCGACAGCTTCCAGCCCCGCGCCGAGGGCCCGCCCACGGCGCTCACCGACCCCCCGCCTCCGCCGGCTGCGCCGTCGATCTAGCCGAACGGAACGAGACGAAATCATGTATGCCGCACTCTGGCGCCTGCTGCCCGGTCCGTGGTGGCTGAAGCTCTTCTTCCTCCTCGTGCTCATCGCAGCAGTGCTCTACGGGTTGTTCTGGTTCGTGTTCCCCTGGGTGAGCCCCCTGATCACACCGGGCGAGGTCGATCTCGAATGACCCGCGTGCTGGTCGTGGACAACCACGACAGCTTCGTGCACACCCTCGTCGGGTACCTGCGTGAGCTCGGCGCCGATGTGACCCTGATCGAAGCGGATGCCACCGACGCCGCGCAGCTCGAGGAGATGCTGTCCGCCTTCGACGCGCTGCTCCTCTCGCCGGGCCCGGGCACACCAGCCGACGCCGGGGTATCGATCGATGCGGTGCGCCTCGCCGCGCGGATCGGGATGCCGCTCCTCGGCGTCTGCCTCGGGCATCAGGTGATCGGCGCGGCCTTCGGCACAGCCGTGTCGGAGGCGCCGGAGCTGATGCACGGCATGGTGTCGCGGGTCACGCACGACGGCTCGGCTCTCTTCGCCGGCATCCCGTCGCCGTTCGATGCCGGCAGATATCACTCTCTCGCCCTCGCGGAATCGGCGCTGCCGGCCGACGTCGTCGTCACCGCCCGCACGGAGAGCGGCACCGTCATGGCCCTGGCGCACACCCGGCTGCCGATTCTCGGTGTGCAGTTCCATCCCGAGAGCGTGCTCACTGAAGGCGGCTACCGCCTGCTGGCGAACTGGCTCGACCTCTGCGGCGACCCGGACGCCGCGGCTCTGTCGGCGAACCTGCATCCCCTGTCGGGCGTGTGAAGCGTCGGTGACGCCTCGGGTCAGCCGGCGGCGACGCAGTAGCGCAGTTCGACGGTCGAGCCGATCGCGACATCGCCCGGCGCGGCCGACATCGACGACACGGTGGGGGGCTCGGTGGGCGTGCAGTCGATCAGCTCGACCGGACTCGGCGTGAGCCCGATGCGTTCGAGCTCTGCCTGCGCGGCATCCATCGTCCACCCTGTGACATCGGTGAGGGTCACCCGGCCGCTGGCGACCACGAGATTCACGACGGTCTGCGGCGCGACCTCGCTCTCGGCGGCCTCGCTCGCCTCCATCACCGTCTCTGCTGCCAGGCCCTTGTCGTTGCGCTGGATCACCGTGCCGAGTTCGAGACCCGCTGCCGCGAGAGCATCTTTGGCGGCCGTCAACGACAGCCCCTCGAGAATCGGCACCATCACGGTTTCCTTGCCGGATGACACGTAGATGGTGACGGAATCACCCTCGCTGACGGCTGTACCGCTCTCCGGATCAGTGCGGATCACGTTGCCCTCGACGATGTCGTTGCTCGACTCGAGCACGAGCTTGGTGGTCAGATCGAGCTCGGCGAGATCGTCCTGGGCGCGCTCGGACGAGACGTTGACGAGATCCGGCACGACGCGAGCGCTCGACGGCACGTCATCCGGGCGCATGCTGAGCGTCCACACCCAGAACAGCACGGATGCGAGGAGCACCGCGAGCAGCGCGACACCTGCCCAGATCCACGCGACCGGCGGACCCGACTGCGTGCGAGCCATGGTCGTGTCAGTGCTCAGCTGGCGCAGCGACCGGGCCGTCTCCTGCGCGGCGCGCGGGCTCGGTCCATACAGCTCGCTGGTGAGCGCGCCGAGTTCCTTGCGGCTGGGCGCGTGGCCGGAGACCGCGGAGTCGAGCGCTGCGCGGAAGTGCGCGGCATCCGGGTACCGCTGGTACGGGTCTTTCGCGAGTGCGCGGAGCACGATCGGGTCGAGCGCACCGGGGGAGTCCTCGTTCACCTCGGTCGGAGGCACGGGGGTCTCGCTGACGTGCTGGTACGCGACGGCGACCGGCGACTCGCCGCGGAACGGCTGACGACCGGTGAGCAGCTCGTAGAGCACCACCCCGGTGGAGTAGAGGTCGGCCCGGGCGTCGACCGGCTCGCCCTTGGCCTGCTCGGGCGAGAAGTATGCGGCGGTGCCGATGATCTGCGTGGTCTCGGCGACGGTCGAGGACGAGTCGGACACGGCGCGGGCGATGCCGAAGTCCATGACCTTGACCTGGCCCTTGTCGGTCACCATGACGTTGCCCGGCTTGATGTCTCGGTGCACGACGCCCGCGCGGTGCGAGTAGTCGAGCGCCTCGAGGATGCCGTCGACGTAGCGCACGGCGTCTTCGACAGGCACCGGACCCTTCGCGATGATGTCCTTCAGCAGGGTTCCGCTGATCAGCTCCATGATGATGTACGGAGGCTCATCGGTGCTGCTGTCGGTGGTCGAGGGGTCGCCGGCGTCGTAGACGCGGACGATCGACGGGTGAGACATGCGCGACGCCGACTGCGCCTCGAGACGGAAGCGCGTGCGGAACGCGTTGTCCCGTGCGAGCTCGGGGTCGAGGATCTTGATGGCGACCGCACGACCGAGCGTGAGGTCGTACCCTCGGTACACCTTCGCCATGCCGCCGTGCCCGATGAGCTCGTCTACGCGGTAGCGACCCGCGAGAACGCGTGGCTCTGTCGACACGTACTGACCCCCTGATACGACCTTGTGGATGCTCTAGCCTACGGCGAGAGCGGTTTATTCGCCTGAGTCGCCGCCATCGGTGTCGCCCTCACCGGGATCCGGTGCGGCAGGCAGAATGGCGACGCCCGGCATCGCGTCGGACTGCTCGGACGGCATGTCGCTTCCGCAGAACACACGGAACGTGGCAGTGATCGTCTGGCCGGCCGTGCCGGGGACGATCTGCGTCGAGAGGACGCTCGGTCCGAAGCTGCGGATGGACTCGCCCGAGTTGCCGCCGGAGAAGGTCGCGTTGGTGAGCGTGACCTCGAAGGCGGACCGCGCCGGGGTGCCCGAGGGGCACTCGAAGCTCGGCCAGTTGAGTGTCACAGGAACGCCCTCGGTCGCGGTGCCGGCGATGGTCGGGGTGCCCGAGGGCTTGCCCACCTTCACCTGCTCTTTGAAGGTCGTCAGGGTGATGGTCGTGCCCTCCGGCACGTTCCCACCCGGCTGGACCGATTCGACCGTTCCGACCTGACTCGCGCTCGGGGCGACGGTGTTGCCCACGGTGCACTCGGCCTGCAGCCCGGCGTTGACCGCCGCGGCCTGCGCGGCCTCGCACTGCATTCCGACGAGCCCGAGAGCATCGACGTCGATCAGCTCGGGCTCGGGCGTCTCGGTCTCACTCGGCGTCGGCTTGGGCGTCTGGACAGCCGTCTCCGACTGCGTCGGCTCGGGCTCGGGGTCGCCCGGGTTCATCAGAGCGAACACGGTTCCGCCGAGCACGATCACGATCAGGGCGATCAGAGCGATGAGCGGCCACGTCCAGGGGCTGCGCTTCTTCTTCGTCTTCTCGGCGCCCTCATCGGCCTGCTCGCCGGTGGGCAGCTGGGCCGTGGTGGGGAGGATGCGAGTCGTGCCGTCGTCGCCCGATGCGGTGAGCAGTCGGGTGGCGTCGTCGGATGCCACGCCGCCGGTCGCGATGGCCGGCACGGCGATGGCCGCGGAGTTCAGGTCTCCTCGGCGCAGTGCCTGGGCGGCGCGTGCCACCGTCGCGGAGGACGAGGGCCGGTCGGCCGGCTTCTTGGCGATCATCGCCATGACGAGGTTCTGCACCGGGATCGGCACGGTCGGCGGCAGCGGCGGAGGCTGCTCGTTGATCTGCGCCATCGCGATCGCGACCTGCGACTCACCCGTGAAGGGGCGCTTGCCTGCGAGGCACTCGTACGCGACGATGCCGAGCGAGTAGGTGTCGGTCGCCGGCGATGCCGGGTGCCCGGAAGCCTGCTCCGGCGAGAGGTACTGCACGGTGCCCATGACCTGGCCGGTGGCCGTCAGCGGCACCTGGTCGGCGATGCGGGCGATGCCGAAGTCGGTGATCTTGACGCGGCCGTCGGGCGTGATCAGCAGGTTTCCCGGCTTGATGTCGCGGTGCACGAGGCCTGCTGCGTGGGCGGCCTGCAGAGCGGATGCCGTCTGCGCGACGATGTCGAGCGTCTTGTCGGCGCTCAGCGCGCCCTCGCGCTCGAGCACGGTCGAGAGCGCCTCGCCGGGCACGAGCTCCATGACGAGGTAGGCGCTGCCGTTCTCCTCGCCGTAGTCGAAGACGCTCGCGATGCCCTCGTGGTTGACGAGAGCGGCATGGCGCGCCTCAGCGCGGAACCGCTCGAGGAACCCGGGGTCCCCCATGTACTCGTCCTTGAGGATCTTGATGGCCACGGTGCGGCCGATGACGTGATCCGTCGCCTCCCACACCTCGCCCATGCCGCCGATCGCAATACGCGACTGCAGCTCGTAGCGACCACCGAACGACACACCCTGCGTCGGTCTCATCTGCCCAGCACCGCCTCTATGACCTTCTTTGCAATCGGAGCGGCGATGGTGTCGCCGGATCCTGACTGCCCTTGTCCGCCGCCGTCTTCGACGAGGACCGCTACTGCCACTTCCGGGTCGTCCGCCGGCGCGAAACCGGTGAACCACAACGTGTAGGGCTTGTTACCGTTCTCGGTCGTGCCTGTCTTTCCAGCCACATCGACCCCGTCTATTCTTGCACCCTGCGCAGCGCCGTTTGAGACGCTGGCGACCATCGACGCCGTGATCTGATCGGCGATCGTCGCATCGGTCGCCTGGCCGAACTGCGTGTCGTCGTACGAACGGATGACCGAGAGGTCGTTGCCGATCACCGTGTCGACCAGACGGGGGTTCATGACGACGCCTTCGTTCGCGATTCCCGCCGCCACCATCGCGATCTGCAACGGTGTGGCGGTGACCTGTCCCTGTCCGAATCCGGTCAGTCCGGTCTGCGGGTCGTCGAGGGCGCGGGGGTAGCTCGAGGGCGTCGACTCGAGAGGGGTGGAGAAGCTCTGGTTCCACCCGAACTTCTCCGCCATCTCGCGGATCTTGTCGTCGCCGAGCTGCACGGCGAGTTCAGCCATCGGGATGTTGCAGCTCAACCGGATCGCCTCGGCGATCGTCACGGTGTCACCCGGCCCGCACGTGCCGCCCCATGCGTTCGAGACCGTGTTGTTCGACTGCGGCAGCTGGTAGCGAGCGGGGTTCGGCAGCGTCGAGTCAGGGGTGTAGTCGCCGCTCGCATAGGCCGCGGCGGCGACCACGAGCTTGAACGTCGAGCCGGGCGGGTTGAGGTCCCCGGCGATCGCCCGATTCGAGAGCGGCTTCGTGGGGTCTTCGTCGAGCTGGTCGTAGGTCGCGTTCGCGGCATCCGCGTCATGCGTCGCGAGCAGGTTGGTGTCGAAGCCGGGCGTCGACACCATGGCGAGAATGCGCCCGGTCTTCGGCTCGATGGCGACGACGGCGCCGTTGAGTCCCTGGAGGCCCTCGTAGGCCGCTCGCTGCGCGGCGGCGTCGAGGGTCAGCTCCACACTGAATCCGCTCTGCGGCTGGCCCGAGAGGATCCGCTCGATCTCGGCGAAGAACGCGCTCGAGCCCGTGCCGGAGAGATCGGCGTTCATGGCCCGCTCGATCCCCGTCGCCGACTGCAGCGCAGGGTTGAAGTACCCGGTGACGGGCGCCCACATCGCGGCATCCGTGTAGACGCGCTGGAACTGATAGCGGTCGTCGGAGGCCGTCGAGGAGGCGATCGCCACGTCGTCGACGATGATCGATCCTCGTTGGATCTCGTAGCTGTCGAGCAGCGTGCGCCTGTTGTTCGGGTTCTGCCCGAGGGAATCGGCCTCGACGACCTGAATCCAGCTGGTCGCCGCGAACAGCGACAGGAACATGAACAGCATGACGATGCTGAGACGGCGGAGCTCTTTGGTCATGCGACGCCCCCTCGGGCGGAGTGCACGCCGGTCACTGAGCGCGGAGCGCAGCGACGAGTCGAAGAGTCGGTCATGTCAGCCGATCACCGCCCTGGGTTGGCTGCGGACACCGTCGGAGATGCGCAGCAGGATGGCCACGATGAGCCAGTTGGCCACGAGTGACGAGCCACCGGCGGCGAGGAACGGGGTGGTCAGGCCGGTGAGCGGGATGAGCCGGGTCACACCGCCGACCATGATGAACACCTGCAGTGCGATGGTGAACGAGAGGCCGATGGCGAGGAGCTTGCCGAAGTCGTCCTGACCGGCGAGCCCGATGCGCACGCCGCGGCTGACGAACACCATGTAGAGGCAGAGGATGGCGAACAGCCCGATCAGGCCGATCTCCTCACCGAGGCTGGTGATGATGTAGTCGCTGTGCGCGAGCGGGGTGACCTCGGGACGACCCTGACCCCATCCGGTGCCGAGCAGACCGCCGTGTGCGAGGCCGAACAGGCCCTGCATGGGCTGGAACCCTGCGACGTCCGGGTCGACCTTCTCAGGATCGAAGAGGAACAGCCAGTTCGTGAAGCGGCCCTGCACGTAGCTGAGGATCTGCGTGGCGACCGCGACGCCGGCTGCGACGAGGCCGAGGCCGATCAGCACCCAGCTGGTCTTGCCGGTGGCGACGTAGAGCATCGCGACGAACATGCCGAAGATGAGGGTTCCGGTGCCGAGGTCGCGCTGGATCACGATGATTCCGAGCGAGATCGCCCACACCACCAGCACGGGTCCGAGCTCGCGCATGCGCGGCCAGGTGATGCCGAGGAACTTCGTGCCCACCGACGTGAGGCTCTCACGGGTGCGCACCAGGTAGCCGGCGAAGAAGATGGCGAGGCAGATCTTGGCGAGCTCGCCCGGCTGGAAGGCGAACATGCCGCCGAGCGACACCCACACCTGGGCGTTCGCGTCGGGGATGCGCAGGCCGGGCACGAACGGCAGCAGCAGCAGCAGGATGCCGGAGAGTCCGAAGATGTACGTGTAGCGGAACAGCACCCGATAGTTGCGCAGCAGGATCACGACGGCGATCGCGCCCGCGAGCGAGATCGCGGTCCACGCGAGCTGCTTCGTCGAGTACGCGTTCCACCCGGTCAGCGACTGGGCGATGTCGATGCGGTAGATCATCGCGATGCCGAGACCCGTGAGCAGGGTGGCGATCGGCAGGATGAAGGGATCGGCCGCGGAGGCCACGGCGCGCAGCACGAAGTGCACCGCGAACGCGAGAACGGCGAGACCGCCGCCGATCGCGAGGATCATCGGGTCGATCAGGCCGAGCGCGCCGAGCTGCACGAGCGTGAGGGACGCGCCGCTGATCGCGACGGCGAACAGCAGCAGCCAGAACTCGCGGTTGCGCTGCGTCTGCGGCATCCGCATCTTCTTGAGGGCCTTGATGACGCTCGTGTCGGCCGTGACGTCGGTGCTCATCCCGCATCCTCCGTCGGCGTCTCGGTGGGCAGGGGAGTGGGCAGGGGAGTCTCGCCGATCACGCGGTCGGCTCCCGCCTGGAGCCGCGTGACGATCGCCTCTGCGTCGGAGAAGGAACGGGCGGTGATCGTGCGCTCGACGGAATCCCGCTGGTAGGGCGGGAGGTTCGCGAGCAGGATGTCGGTGTCGCGCAGCGGCGTCGACAGCGTGATCGGGCCGATGTTCTGCTGCACGCCCTGGTAGATCACGACGCTGTCCTCGTCGGCGCCGACGAAGTAGCGGGTCTGGGTCCAGCTGTAGGCCGCGAAGGCGGCGAACACGAGCATCGCGACGACCACCAGCATCCCGGCGATCCAGCCGAGACGACGGCGCTTGGCCCGTCGGCGGTCTTCTTCGATGAGCTCCTCGAGGTACTCGGGGGCCGGCTCGAAGTGACTGGGCTCGTTCGCCGCCTGCCGAACAGGATGCAGCCAGTTGCCGCGCGGTGCGCGCACGGGCGGCACGGTGATGTTGGCGGGGTTCGAGGCCGATCCGACGATCGTCGCGGTGCCGGAGTGCATGGCGTGCTGGCCGCCGACCTCGACGAGGACGATCGTCACGTTGTCGGGCGCGCCGCCGTCGAGTGCCTGTTTCAGCAGGTTGTCGGCCGTGCGCCCCGGTGCCATGCCCATGCGCATCGCCTTGAGGATGTGCGCCTCGTCGACGACACCGGAGAGCCCGTCGGAGCACAGCAGCCAGCGGTCACCCGGCTGGGTGTGCATGACGAACATGTCGAGTTCCGGGTCGGCGTCCATGTCGCTGAGCACGCGCATGAGCACCGAGCGACGCGGGTGGTATCGCGCCTCTTCGGGGGTGATGCGACCAGAGTCGACGAGTCGCTGCACGAAGGTGTGGTCGGCGGTGATCTGGGTGACCGCATCGTCGCGGTAGAGGTAGATGCGCGAGTCGCCGATGTGACCGATGACCGCATAGTCGTCGACCATGATGATCGCGCTGAGCGTCGTGCCGAGGCCGGCGAGTTCGGGGCGGTCCTTGGCGGCGCGGATCAGATCGCCGGCTGCCGTGGTCGCGGCGGCCTGAAGGGAGGCCTGTGCGTCTTCGACCGACGTGTAGGGCTGGTCGAGCGGCTCGAGCCGGTGGATCGCGATGCTCGACGCGACGTCGCCGCCCGCGTGACCGCCCATGCCGTCGGCGACGACGAACAGGTTCGCCCCGGAGTATCCGGAGTCCTGGTTGTTGGAGCGGACCTTCCCGGTGTGGGAGATCGCGGCACTCGAGCCTTCGAAGACCATGCCGGGGTCAGGCTCGCAGCTCGAAGGTCGTGGCGCCCACCTTGATCGGGGTGCCGAGGGCGAGGCCGACGGGACCGCCGGTCACCCGCTGGCCGGCGACGTACGTGCCGTTGGTCGAGTCGAGATCCTGGATGGCCCAGCTGTCGCCTCGGAGCAGCAGGCGCGCGTGATGGCTGGAGGTGTAGTCGTCGCGGATCACGAGAGCCGACTCGCTCGAGCGGCCGATCGTCAGAGTCTCGGTGCCGAGGGGCAGTTCGAGCCCGGCCTTCGGGCCGGAGGTGATCACGAGGCGCTTGGCCGTCGCGACCGTCGCGGGGCCGGTGCTGGGCTTCGACGATGCGGGGCGGGATGCCGGTGCTGAGGCGGGTGCCTTCGTCGGGGCGGGCATCGCGGCAGCGGCCTCGGCCGGGAGCTTGCGCACCTTCATGCCGAAGAGGTCGGCGCGCAGCGAGTAGACGACTCCGAACACGAAGAACCACAGGATCAGCAGGAAGCCGATGCGCAGCAGGAGCAGGACGAGCTCGCTGGGAGTGCTCACGAGATGGCTCCGAACGCGCGGGTCGCGTCGTCGTCGCGCGGCCGCGGCGGGCGTGACGGGGTGGCGACGGGAACGATGCGGAACACCAGGTCGGTGCGTCCGATGGTGATGGTGGTGTCAGAGGGAAGGGCCGCTTCTCGCACCTTCTGGCCGTCGACCTTGGTGCCGTTGGTCGAGCCGAGGTCGCGCATCATGGCGCGCTCGCCGTCCCAGAGGACCTCGACGTGCTTGCGGCTGGATCCCGCGTCGGAGATCGTGATGTCGGCATCCGTTCCGCGGCCGATGACCGTGCGGGCACGGGTGAGCGAATGGCGGCGGCCGTCGACGTCGATGACGGCCTGCCAGTTGACGCGGCCCTCGACCGTGCCCGAGCTGACGTTGATCGTGCCGGTGGCGATCTTGTCGTCGCCCTCGAGTGAGATTGACAGCGGGCCGGAGAAGCTGTAGCCCTGTGCCTTCGCGTGCTTCGTGAGCAGTGCATGCAGCTCATCGGTGAGGGCTCCGCCGAGCCCCTGCATCCGCTCGGCGTCGTCAGTGCTGAGGCGCACGACGAAGTTGTTGGGCGCGATGATGCGGTCCCTGCTCACCACAGCCGCTTTGGTGTCCGCTTCGCGCCGAAGGGCCGAAGCGATCTCCACGGGCTGGATGCCGCTGCGGAAGGTCTTCGCGAACGCGCTGTTCACAGCGCGCTCGAGACCCTTCTCAAAGCTGTCAAGTAGTCCCACTGGGCTCCTCTGGCATACCGACCGGTACGCACATCGTAGCCAGGTGTGCTGGGTGAACGCCCTCGCGAGGCGGGAAAGCGCCGAGAATCCGGGGGAGTGGGGAGGGGTGCGCGGGGTCGAGGGCGGTGTCTCGCGGCGGTCGGGGGCGCGCCGTTCGGGAGGAGAACTGCCCCTGCGGAGGAGGAAATCGAGGGAATCCTCCTCCCCAGGGGCAGAAGTCCTCCCGGCGGTGCTGAGTCCACCGCGGCCTCGGTTTCTTCTCGAGGTGAAACGCGTGATATCTTTGGGAAGTTGAGTTCTTCGGAGCCCGACATACTCGCGCGAGTGGCGGAATGGTAGACGCGCTGGCTTCAGGTGCCAGTGTCCTTATGGACGTGGGGGTTCAAGTCCCCCCTCGCGCACAGCGAGAAGCAGATGTGAAAAGGCCCGGTTCCTCTCGAGGAAGCCGGGCCTTTCGCATGCGTCGGAAGTGTGTCAGCCGCGAATCGCCTGCCGAGCCGCCTCGAAGCGCACCCAGTCATGGTCGGATGCCGGGGTCAGCTCCCACTCTTCGACGGGGCCGCTCTCCCATGCTGTCGCGGCCACAGCGCCACCCGCGTCGGTGAGATCCGTGACGACCGCGGCGTCGAGTCGACCGCCGGCGAGGAGCTTCTGCTGAGATGCCTTCGCCACTCGACCCCACCACTCGGGCTCGCCCGTTGCGGTGAGCACCTCACCCTTCTTCAGGACGACGGCGACGGCATCCGCATCTCCAGGCGCGGAGTCGTCGACGACGAGCACGGGCGCCCGCCTCACGCCCAGCGCCGCGATCACCGCCTCGCCGAGAGTGTCGTAGCTGCCGGTGCTCGTGTGGCGGCCGTCGAGTGTGTGCTCGATGTGGAAGCTCATGGATGAAGGCTACTCACCGCTCGCGTCTGACGCGCCGAGTGTGCCGGTTATTTTGAATGACTCAAAATAAGGTACGGTGGAAGAACAACGTGGTGCCGGGGTTGCAGCCCCGGCACCACTGTCCGTGAGACACCACCATCCCTGACTGAGGAGGCTCGCATGAGTCACGAACACGCCCCAGAGTACAGATCTCTGCCCGCCCCGCTGCTGCGGTTCGCACAGCTTGAGTCCGTGCAGCGCATCACGACCGCCGACCTGCTCGCCACCCCGCCTCGCGCGAGCGAGCCCGGTCACTTCGTCGGTCGGGTGGACTCGGGCGGTCTGGGGAGCCCGCGCTATTTCGTCGGCGAGTACCGCGACGGGCGGATGCCGACCGCACTCGTGCTCGAATACGGCGCTTCGTCCTCCGACCAGACGAGATCGGCACGGGTGTGGAGCCTTGCCGATCACCGTGGAGCGAGCCCGGACTACCGCCTCATCCACGATGACTCCTCCCGCGGCTACGTCACGGTGTGAGCCCGAGCTCACAGCACCCTCGCAGGACTCGCCGCCTCCACGTGTTGGTGGTGGCGGCTGAGTCGTGATGGTGTGAACAGGTGAGACCGCCAGCATCCTCCCCCAGTGACGGCCAGAACGACGCATCGCCCGAGACCGGACCGGTGCCCCGACCTCGCCGGCGGCGTGGCCGTGTGATCGGCTGGATCAGCGCTGCCGTCGTCGTGGCGCTGGTCGCCGTCGGTGCGATCGCCTACGCGCAGCTGCAGGGGAACGTCACGACCGCGCCGATCCGCTCGGACGACGGGGAGTCCGAACCCGAGCTCGCGACGGGGGATCTGAACATCCTGCTGCTCGGATCCGACTCGAGAGCGCTCGAATCGGACGGCTTCGGCGAAGACGACGGCACCGAGCGCAGCGATGCGATGGTCATCGCTCACATCTCGAGCGACAACACCCGGATCGACGCCGTGCAGCTTCCGCGTGACACCCTCGGCGACCTGCCCGCCTGCGATGACAACGGACGCGGGTCGTACGACGGCGGCTTCGGGATGCTGAACTCGGCCCTGCAGTACGGGCCGGCCTGCTCCGTCGCGGCGGTCGAGCAGCTCACGGGGATGACGATCGATCATTTCGTGCAGATGGACTTCGAGGGCTTCATCGGCATGGTCGATGCGATGGGCGGCATCGACGTGTGTCTGCCCGAACCCCTGCAGGACGGCCACGCGAGGCTCGACCTGCCGGCCGGCGCTCAGTCGATCAACGGCGACCAGGCGCTCGCTCTCGCCCGCACCCGGCACGCGCTCGCCGAAGAGAGCGACATCGCTCGCCTCGGGCATCAGCAGATGGTGCTCTCGGCGATCGTGCAGAAGGCCACGAAGTCCGACGTGCTGGTGCGCCCCGACCGTCTCTACGCGTTTCTCGATGCCGTCACCTCGTCGATGACCGTCGATCCGGGTCTCGGCGCCCTGACCGATCTGGCCGGCCTCGCCGCGCGGGTCGCGAATGTTCCCCTGAGCAGCGTGACGTTCGTCACGATGCCGACGACCGAGGCTCCGGAGGATCCCAACCGCGTCGTGCCCACCGCCGACGCCGACGTCATCTTCCGGGCGCTGATCGACGACGTGCCGATCGTGCTGACCACCGACGAGGTGCAGCCCCCAGCCACCGTGCGCACCGCCCCCGTGCAGATTCTCAACGGGGCGGGCATCAGCGGGCTGGCATCCCGCGTCTCGGAGGATGCGACGGGATACGGATACACGGTCGCGAGCATCGCCAATGCCGACCCGGTCGAACTGACGACGATCACCGCTGCGGACACCCCCGACGCCCAGCAGACGGCGCAGGCGCTGGCTGCCGAACTGGGCCTCGCGGTGACCGTTCAGGTCGGGGATGTCGAAGGAGTGCAGGTGCTGCTCGGTGGCGATTACGAAGCGCTCGTCTCCCAGCCCAACGCGACGCCGGTGCCGCCGCGCCCGGTCGATGCGGTGAACCGCAGCGCCGACACCGACCTCTGCGCCGGCTGAGCGGCCCTCGCTCCGGGCTGCGCCGGGCAGACTGGAGGGGACTTCGTTCCTCACCGTCAGGAGACGCAAAATGCCGGACCAGCCTCGTCGAACCCCCAGCCAAGCCGTGCTCAGCGTGCAGCGGGTGGAGCAGGTCAGTCCTGACCTCGTGCGCATCACGGCCGGAGGCGACGGGTACGAGGCCTTCACCGACAACGTCTTCTCCGACAAGTACGTGAAGATCCTGTTCGCCGACCCGCGCCACGGGCTAACTCCTCCGTACGATCTCGCGCAGCTGCGCGAGGAGAGCCCCGAGAAGCTGCCCACCCGACGCACCTACACGGTGCGCGCGGCGGATGCCGAGCAGCAGCGCCTCGTGATCGACTTCGTCGTGCACGGCGACGAGGGAGTCGCGGGCCCGTGGGCTCGCTCGGCGCAGATCGGCGACACGCTCGTCGTCAGCGGAGCAGGCGGCGGGTACCTGCCCGCCCCGGGAACCCCGTGGCATCTGCTCATCGGCGACCACACCGCCCTCCCCGCTATCTCGTCGGCCGTCGAAGCGATGGACGCGGATGCCGTCGGGCACGTCATCCTCACCGTCGCCGACCCCGCCGACCGCCTCCTGCCCGAGGCGCCGGCCGGCGTGACGGTTCGATGGACCGACTCGGATGACGAGCTGCTGGACGTTCTCGCCGAGCTGCCCTGGGGTGCGGGTCATCCCGGAGTCTTCGCGCATGGCGAGCGCGGAACCATCAAGGCCGTGCGGGCTCTGCTGAAGCAGCGCGACGTGCCGAGAGAGTCACTGTCGATCTCGGCCTACTGGGCACGGGGCCGCGCAGAGGATCAGTTCCAGGCCGAGAAGCGCGAGCCCATCGGTCAGATCGAGTAACGCTCGACCTGGGTCAGAAACCCTCCGGCTCGCGAGGCGTATAGGCACTGGTGAGCGCTTCGAGCTCGGCGGGTTCGAGGTGGATGCTGACGGCCGCGACGGCATCCTCGATGTGACCCGCCTTCGTCGCGCCGACGATCGGCGCCGTGACCGCGCTCTGCTGAGCGACCCATGCGAGAGCGATCTGCGCGCGGGAGACTCCTCGAGCCTCGGCGACGCGAGCGACCGCCTCGACGATGGCGCGGTTCGACTCCTCTTCGCGGCGATACAGCGTCGCTCCGAAGGCATCCGTCGCGGTGCGTGCCGTCTTCTCGTCCCAGTCGCGTGTGAGCCTGCCGCGCGCGAGCGGCGACCAGGGCAGCACCCCGACTCCGGAGTCGAGGCAGAAGGGGTGCATCTCGCGCTCCTCTTCGCGCTGCAGCAGGTTGTACTGGTCCTGCATCGACACGAACGGCGTCCACCCGTACTGCGCCGCAACGTGCTGAGCCTTCGCGAACTGCCATGCCCACATCGACGACGCTCCGATATATCGCGCCTTGCCGGAACGGACGACGTCGTGCAGAGCCTGCATCGTCTCCTCGATCGGGGTCTGCGGATCCCATCGGTGGATCTGGTAGAGGTCGACGTGGTCGGTGCCGAGGCGCCTCAGGCTCGCGTCGATGCCCGAGAGGATGTGGGCGCGACTGAGCCCGGCCTGGTTCGCCCCCGGTCCCATGCGCCCGTGCACCTTGGTCGCGATCACGATCTCGTCGCGGTTCGCGAAGTCGGCCAGAGCGCGACCGACGAACTCCTCGCTCGTGCCGTCGGAGTAGACGTCAGCAGTGTCGAAGGTGGTGATCCCAGCTTCGAGTGCGTGCCTGATCAGCGGGCGGCTGGCCTCTTCGTCGAGCGACCACCCGTGCGCGCCGCGATCCGGGGCGCCGAAGCTCATGCATCCGAGAACCACCGGGGAGATCCGGAGTCCTGAACGACCGAGCCTCACGCTGTCTGCTGTGTCGAGCATCCGAATACTCCCTCGTGTCGTGGTCTGCGATCGATGCTCTCACGGTGCGGAGCGGTCAGGGGCGGCGGTCAGCTGAATCCGAACAGCACGAGCACGAGCGCGAACCCGATCGCCGGTCCGAGGAACATCACCCAGACGAGGAGGAGCACCGCGAACCCTCCCTTGACCAGATCGCCTCGCCTGACGAATGCGGCCAGGCCCATGGCGACGACGAGCAGAACCGATGCGATGCCCGGAACTCCGAGGGGGATCCACTGGATCGTCCACAGCATCCCCGGAAAGAGAGTCGAGAGGCCAGCGGCTGCGGCAGTCAGCCCGATCACCAGGATGATGACCTCTGCCGCGATCTCGATGCGCTTGTCTCGGCGCTCGGTGACCGTCATCTCCGTGTCCACGGTGGCGAGCCTAGAGACGGATGCTGGGAGCTCACGGCGTCGCTCCCGGTGGCGCCGCGGTTCAGCGGGCGATCGGTGTCTCCGAGACGACCACGCCACTCGTCATCGGCAGTGCGCCGAGGATGTGCGCATCGCCATCGACCCACTCGACGGCGATGCCTTCGGCGGCCAGACCCTCGGGGCGGATCGCGATGTCGAGGAGCGGCAGGGTGAGGTCGCCGAAGCGGGTGGCGACCACCGCGCCGAGCCGGTCGGCGGTCGTGGCGTGGATGAATCCGGCGTCATCGAGATGGACTCCCCGGGTCGAGACGACGTATTCGCCGAAGCCTCGGCTCATCTCCCAGTCGTCCTGGATGGCGATGTGGTGGATCAGGTCTGACACGGTGGACTCCTTAATGAAACGAGTGCGTAGCATTTATTGCTAGAGTCATCCTATGACGGGAAAACGAGGTCGGCCTTCCGCCGGTGAGGCGAACGCCCGAGACGAGAGAGTGGTCGACGTCGTCGTCTCTCTCCTCAGCGATGAGGGCTTCGAGGCGCTGACCTTCGATCGCGTCGCGGCCGACGCGCATGTCGCGAAGCGCACACTGTACGGAGTCTTCGGCGACCGCGCCGGCCTCGTGCGGGCGGCGATCCTCAGACAGCACGCCTATCTCGGCGAGGCGGGGGACGAGGGGGACGACCTTCGATCGGCGTGCCGAGCCATCCTGGCGCACCTGCTCGGAGACGAGGCGATCGGCATCCATCGTGCGATCATCGCCGCAGCTGCCCGGCATCCGTCTCTCGCCGTGGAGTTCTATGACGAGGGTCCAGGGCGTGCTCAGGGCTTCATCGCGTCGCACCTGCCGGCGGATGCCGTGGTGACGGCGGAGTTCCTTTTCGCCGCGCTGCTCGGCGAACTCCACCGACGTCGGCTGCTCGGCCTCGCCGGACCGCCGACTCCGGCTGAGATCGACACGCAGGTCGATGTGGTGCTCCGCTCGTCGGGTCTTCCTGTCGGAGCCTGACCCTGACCGGATCGGGCGGAATCCTCCCCGTCTCGAGGTCAGCTGTCAACCGCCCTGCGCTCGCCGCGGATCGGACGGATCATTATGGTCCGGACGAATCAGAGGAGGGCACCATGTCGAACATCGACGCATTCGCCAACAGCTTCCCGCCGAACATGCCGGGAGTCCCCCCGGTCGACGACTTCACCGATGGGACGTTCCCCACCGACACCTCGCAGCCTGAGACACAGGGCGACGAGCCGCTCGAGGCCGAGCTCGGCGAGGACGGACAGGGCGACCTCGCCCCGGAAGACGAAGGCCTGCCGCACAGCGGCGATGCGCCGTCGGATCTGCGGGACGGCACCGAGTGACCAGCGACGGTGAGAAGTCCGGCCGGGATGTGAGCGGCGCAGAACCCTCCGAGGACGGGATCGCGGCGCTCATCGAGGATCGGGATGCCGACGACCCTGACCAGGTCGGGGAGATTCCCGCGGGCAACGCCGGCGCGGACTCCGGAGGGTCGGGTCCGGTGCGGGTCGATCCGTCCTCGGAGTCATCCGTGCAAGACGAGTCTGTCCACAACGACGAGCCGGGTGTCGGCACGCGTCGCTCCGGCGACTGAGGGACTGAGGCAGGCGCTCCGCCGGGAGGAGAACTGCGCTTCGGGAGGAGGACTGCGCTTCGGGAGGAGAGAATCCGAGGATTCATCCTCCCCACGCGCAGGTCTCCTCCCCACGCGCAGCGCGCCCGCACCAGGCAGTGCCGTCCCGAGGCTGTGCCGTCCCGAGGCGCAGTGCCTTCCCCGGCGCAGTGCCTTCCCCAGGCGCAGTGCCTTCTCCGGGCGCAGTGCTCCCTCCACACGAGCAGTGCCTTCCCCGCACGCGGATCTCCCCCTCCCGTGCAGATCGGCGCCCGGGCAGAGTGCCCTTCCGCGGCATCCGGAGCAGTCGTAGGCTGTGCCGGTGAGCGACGCACTGGATGACGGGCCCTTCTTCCACGGCACCAAGGCGGATCTGCGCCCGGGTGACCTCCTGACGGCGGGGTTCGCGTCGAACTACCGCCCCGAGATCGTGATGAATCACATCTACTTCACGGCCGTGGCTGATGGCGCGGGTCTCGCCGCCGAGCTCGCGCCGGGTGATCGTGAGCCGCGCGTGTACGAGGTCGAGCCGACCGGCGACTTCGAGAACGACCCGAATGTGACTGACAAGAAGTTCCCCGGCAATCCGACCCGCTCCTATCGCAGCAGTGCGCCGTTGAGGGTCGTGCGCGAAGTGCTCGACTGGACCCGTCTCTCACCGGAGGCGCTCGCCTCCTGGCGGGAGAGGCTCGACGCCCTTCACGCCGACGACCGCGCCGAGATCATCAACTGACTCGGCGGCGAGGACGACACATCTGCAGGACTCGAGCACGGATGCGGGACAGAAGCTCGAGTTCGGTCCTGCATCCGTGCTTCGCTCCTGCAGATGGGCCAGGGGTCTCCCGCGAAGGGAACGGGCCCCGTGAAGGGACCGGAACCGTCAGGAGAGGGACCGGAAGCGTCGGAAGGGACCGGAACCGTCAGGAAAAGGACCGGAAGCGTCGAAAGGGACCGGAAGCGTCAGGAGAGGGAACGGATCAGCGCCGTGCGACCCGTCGGGCGAGTGCGCCGAGCGCGCGGTCGATGATGACGAACACGAAGCCGACAGCGATGAGGGCGATCGTCAGGGCGATGATCCACTGGGCGACGCCGCCGAGACCGAGCGCGTCGACGTCCATGAAGGGGTACGGATACGTCTGGCCGGGCGTGAACTCTCCGCCGAGCGCTCCATAGGCGAACGCCCACGTCAGGTACGCGTAGGGGACGAGCGTCCACAGCAGCGGGTCGACCCACCGGAACGATCCCTTCGGCACGAAGAGCAGCCAGTCGACGATGACCAGCACCGGCGTGATGATGTGGATCAGGTTGTCGGTGAGCGAGAAGATCTCGGCGTCGCCGTCGGCGAACCGCGTGGGCACGAGCACGATGAGATAGATGAGCATCGTGACGGTGATCGCGAACATCACCGCTCCGCTGCCCCTGGCACTGGGCGTCGAGGTGCCGAACGGGCCGCTCTGATGCAGGTCTCGGATGGTCCGGACGATGAGGAACAGCACCCAGGCGAGACAGAGCAGATTGCTGACCATCGTGTAGAACAGCACGGTCGTCCACGAGGGGTCGCCGGTCAGGAGGTTGGCGTGCCGGATGACACCGGTGAGGATGACAGCCAGCGCCAGGAGTCGGTAGACGAGCGCGACCGGTCGGGAGTTCACCGCAGCGTGCGAGAACAGCGCTCTGCGCGCGGGCTCTGCATCGGGTGGGCCGGAAGCCGTGGACGGAGAGATGACGGCTTTGGACATCCTTCGAGGCTACGCGTTCTCGGGCTGCTTCAACGCCGGATCAGCGCCGCACCGGGTCGGAATCGCCGTCGACGAACCGCTCGAGATCGCGCAGGGTCGGAGCGGCCTCCCAGTCACCGGGAACCAGGCAGGCCATCGCGCCGCAGGCGTTCGCTCGCCGCAGCACGGCCTCGAGATCCTGGCCGTCGAGCAGAGCGCTGAGATAGCCGGCGACGAAGGCGTCGCCCGCACCCACGGTGTCGACCGGGGCGATCGCGAATCCGGGCGCGCCGACCACGGATCCGGCCGTGAAGACCGAGGCGCCGTCGGGACCCTGCTTGAGCACGGTCGTCGCGCACCCGGCATCGTGCAGTCGTGCCGCCGCATCCGCCACCGAGATCCCGGGATACAGGATGGCGAACTCCTCGACGCCGCCGAAGACGACATCGGAACGCTCGGCGATGTCGCGCAGCGCCGGACCCGCGACCGCGGGGGAGGCGAGCGCCGAACGGTAGTTGATGTCGAAGCTCACCCTGGTTCCGGCTGCACGCGCCCGGTCGATCGCGAGGTGCACGGCAGCCTCGGCCGTGTCGGACAGCAGGGGAGTGATGCCGGTGATGTGCAGCAGGGAGGCGTGTTCGACCCATCCGTCCGGCAGATCCTCCGGCCGCAGCCGGGATCCGGCCGACCCCGCGCGGTAGTAATGCACGGCGGTGGATGCCGCAGACGGGCGCTCCTTCACCATGAGGCCGGTCGCGGCATCCGGGTCGACGATCGCTCGCACGTCGACGCCGTCGCCGCGGATCTCCCGCGCGACGCGCTCACCGAGGGAGTCGTCGCCCACGCGTCCGAGCCACGACGTCGGGATGCCGAGCCGGACGAGGCCGATCGCGACGTTGCTCTCGGCGCCGCCGATGCCGAACGCCAGGGAGTTCGCGTGCCGCAGCGAGCCGATCTCGGTCGTGCGCACGAGCGCCATCGTCTCGCCGAGGGTGACGACAGACGGCGAGGTCACGCGGAGTCCCGCGCGCACACCTCGACGAACGCGGCCGTGCGCTCGCGCAACGCGGCGAGATCGCCACCGTTGAACGCATCGCCGAGCAGCGGACCGCCCACGCTCACCGCGACCGCACCGGCTCGCAGCCAGGCCTCAGCACCCGCGAGGTCGACTCCGCCGGAAGGCACCGCGACGAGGTCGGGGAAAGGCCCACGCAGGTCCTTCAGATATGCGGGGCCGACCTGACCCGCGGGGAACACCTTGACCGCAGACGCACCCGCAGACCACGAGGCGAACAGCTCGGTCGGCGTGAGTCCGCCCGGGACGATCGGCACACCGGCATCCGTCGCCTGGGTGACGAAGCCGGTCGACGTGATCGGGGTGACGATGTATGCCGCGCCGACCTCGATCGCCCGAGCCAGGTCGGCCGTGTTGGTGACGGTGCCGATTCCGAGGTCGACCGTGTCGCCGAACCGCGCGAGCAGCTGGGGGAAGTGCTCGAACGTGCCCGGAGTCGTGAGCGTGAGCTCGACACTGCGGATGCCGGCGTCCACGAGCACGTCGAGCACGGCGTCGTAGTCCTCCGCCCGCTTCGCACGGGCGACGACGATCAGGCGCGAGTCGACCGTGCGCTGCGGCAGGGCGACCCGGCGCGGCTCACCAGTCATGGCCTCACCAGTCATGGCCTCACCAGTCATGGACGGTCCCGTCGAGCAGACGGTTCACCGGCAGGTACGCCTTGGTGTACTCGTGGCCGGCCGCGGCATCCTCGTCGAGGTCGACACCGAGTCCGGGCTTGTCGCCGGGGTGCAGGAAGCCCTTGTCGAAGGTGAAGGAGGTCTGGAACACCTCGAGCGTCTGCTCGTTGTGGGGCATGTACTCCTGGATGCCGAAGTTGTGGATCGCGAGGTCGAGGTGCAGCGCCGCGGCCATGCCGACGGGGGAGATGTCGGTCGGACCGTGGATGCCGGACTTGATGCCGTAGATCGCGGCGAAGTCGAGCAGCTTCTTCATGGCCGTGATGCCACCGGTGTGGGTGACGGCAGAGCGCACGTAGTCGATCAGGCGCTCGGTGATGAGGGTCTGGTAGTCGAAGACCGAGTTGAAGACCTCGCCGATCGCGAGCGGCGTCGTCGAGTGCTGGCGCACCAGGCGCAGCGCGGTCTGGTCTTCACCCGGGGTGCAGTCCTCGAGCCAGAACAGGTCGTAGGGCTCGATGTCCTTCGCGAAGCGCGCGGCCTCGATCGGCGACATCCGGTGGTGTCCGTCGTGCAGGATGCGCAGGTCGGTGCCGAAATCCTCGCGGATCTGCGAGAAGATCCCCGGCATGTGGTTGAGGTAGTTGCGGGTGTCCCACGTCTCTTCGCTGGGGCGGTCGCCCGAGCGCTTGGCGGGCTCGTAGTCGTAGCGCACGCCGGGGCCGGTGGACGAGACGCCGTAGATCTGGCCGAGGCCGGGCACGCCGGTCTGCACGCGCACCGCGGTGTAGCCGAGCTCCTCGTAGCCGGTGATGGCGTTCTTGAGCGCGGCGTAGTCGGTGCCCGACGCGTGGGCGTAGACGCGGACGCCCTCGCGGCTGGCGCCGCCGAGCAGCTGGTACAACGGCATCCCGGCCTTCTTGGCCTTGATGTCCCAGAGCGCCATGTCGACCGCGGCGATCGCCGCCATGGTCACCGGGCCGCGACGCCAGTACGGGCCGCGGTAGAGGTACTGCCAGGTGTCTTCGATGCGGTCCTCGTCGCGGCCGATGAGCATCGAGGCGACGTGCTCGGAGAGATACGAGGCGACGGCGAGCTCGCGTCCGTTGAGAGTGGCGTCACCCAGGCCGACGATGCCGTCGGAGGTCGTGATCTTGAGCGTGACGAAGTTGCGTCCGGGGCTGGTGATGTTGACGTCGACGATCTCGATGGTCATGTCGTTCTCCTGAAGAAGCGGGTCGAAGTGGGGGGGGGGGGGGGGGGGCGTTCGGGCGCCCGCACCCCGGGTCGTGATGAGCGGTTCGGTCAGATCGCGTCGCGGGGGTCCGTCAGATCGCGACCGGCGACCTCGGGCATCCAGATCGATGCGACGAGCGCGCTCAGGGTGAAGATGAACAGCATGATGATGATCGGGATGAACGAGCCGGTGACGGCCGACACCCATGCGGCGGCGATGACGGGGCCCGCACCGGTCGCGACGATGGCGGCGATCTCTCGTGCCATGGCCGTGAAGGTGTAGCGGTTGCGGGAGCCGAAGAGCTCGGGCAGCGTGAGGTTCTCGAGCGATGCGAAGCTCATCACCGCGAGGTTGTGCAGCACGACATAGCCGACGAAGACCTGCACGGTGTCCTTGCTGCTGATCATGAGGATCGTCGGGACGATGACGATGAGCGCGACGATCGACCAGACCATGTACATGCGCTTGCGGCCGAAGCGATCGCCGAGCCAACCGGACAGCGGCACGGTGATGAAGGCGACGAGCGACGAGACGATCACGGCGTTGACGCCGATCGAGCGGTCGAGCAGCAGCACGACGGTGATGTAGCTGATCAGGTACGTCTGGATCATGCCGGAGTTGCCGGCCTGGCCGAAGCGCAGCAGGAGCGCGATCGAGAACGCCTTCCACGGCTTGCGCTGCAGCGCCTCGAGAGTGCGGATGTCGTTGGTCTCGGTGGCGAGCTTCACGACCTCGTCGCGAGAGAGCGCCTTGCCGTCGACGACGTCGTCGCGCTCCTCGAAGACCGGGGTCTCCTTGAGGTTGAAGCGCACCCAGATCGCGAAGAGCATGATGACCGCGCTGGCGATGAAGGGGATGCGCCATGCCCAGGCGATGACCTCGTCTTCGCTGTAGGCGACGAGGAGGATGGCCCAGATGCCCGAGGCGAGCAGCGTGCCGCAGTTGGTGCCGAGGGCGACGAGCGAGGCGATGATGCCGCGGCGCTTGGCCGGTGCGTACTCGGCGAGCATGACGCCGGCACCGGAGATCTCGGCTCCCGCGCCGAAGCCCTGCGCGATGCGCAGCAGCACGAGGAGGATCGGTGCGAGGACGCCCACCTGGTTGTAGGTCGGCAGGAAGCCGATCAGGGTGGTCGCGAGACCCATCAGGAGGATCGTGTAGAACAGCACCTTCGTGCGGCCGGTCTTGTCACCGAGACGAGCGAAGAAGAACGCACCGACCGGGCGGGCGACGTAGCCGACCCCGTAGGTGGCCATCGCGGCGACCACGGCGACTGCCGGGTTCTCGGAGGAGAAGAACAGGTCGGCGAAGACGAGCGCGGCGGCCAGCGAGTAGAGCTGGTAGTCCATGAACTCGAGCGCCGTGCCGAGCCATCCGGAGATGGCGGCGCGGACGAGGTCTTTCACCGACCTCTTCTCGGCGGGGTCGACGGCGGTGGCCGTCGTCTGCGGTTCTGACATGGGAGGTACTCCTTCGGACCAGGAACAGGGGTGTCGGGTGGGGTGTCGCTAGAGGGAGAGCAGGACCTTCGCCGAAGCGGACGAGTCGCGGGCGAGCTCGAAGGCCTGGACGGCGTCGGATGCTGGGAGGACGTGAGAGATGACGGAGTCGAGGGCGTCGGACTCGGCCAGCAGGGCGACCGCGTCGTCGATCTCGGTGGAGAAGCGGAAGGCGCCGCGGATGGTCAGCTCCTTCGCGAGCATCGGGGCGAGGTTCACTCCGACGTCGGCGTTCGGGAGCATCCCGACCTGCACGATCGTGCCGGCACGGCGGGCGGCGCGGACGGCCTGCGTCAGCGCGACTCCGACGCCGGAGCACTCGAAGACCACGTCGTAGGACTCGTTGTCGATCGTGTCGCGGCCGACGAGCGAGACCTCGGTCGCGCCGAGGTTCTTCGCCCGCTCGAGGGGCTCCTCGCGCACATCGCTGGCGCCGACGACCGATGCCCCCGCGTTGACGGCGGCGGCCACGACGAGGAGGCCGATGGGCCCTGCGCCGATCACGAGCACGCGCTTGCCTGCGATGTCGCCGGCGAGGTTCACGGCGTGGATCGCGACGGCCAGAGGCTCGGCGAGGGCGGCGCGCTCGAGGGGAAGCGAAGCCGGAAGCACGCGGATCATCTGCTCTTCGACGATCAGCAGCTCGGATGCTCCGCCCTGACGGTGCGGGTTCGCCGCGGCGCTGCCGAAGTAGTCACCGCCGGGGCGCAGGTGCGGGCGGTCCTCGAGACCGGGCACCTCGGGGCCGTAGCGCGCGGGGTGCACGGTGACGGGGGTTCCCGGTGCGAGGCGACCTGACGGATCGAGGTCGACGACACCCGAGAGCTCGTGACCGGGGGTCAGCGGCTCCTGGATCGTGTACTCGCCGTTGGCGCCGTGGAAGTAGTAGTGCAGGTCGGATCCGCAGATGCCCACGTAGTTCACGCGGAGGCGCACCTCGCCGTCGCCGGGGGTGGGAACCTCGCGGTCCTCCCAGCGGATGTCTTCTTTGCCGTGGATGGCGAGAGCCTTCATGGCTGCATCTCCTCTGCGCCGGTGAGTGATGATGTGGTCTGGGATGCCGAGACGGCATCGGCGATCGCGGCATCGACGCCGCGTCGCTGGATGGTGTCGACGAGCTCGCCGACGCGGGTGATGAACGCATCCTGAGATCCGAGTTCATCACCGAACAGGTGCAGTTCGCCGATCACGCGCTGCGCGAGCTCGCGTCCGTCGCGAGCGCTCGCCGCGTATCCTGCGAGGCGTTCGCGGGCGCCGTCGGTCATCGCGGCGGCGTGCGGGCCGGGGTCGAAGCCCGGCAGGGGAGCGAGGCACGACAGGTAGCCGGCGACAGTCAGGGCGATCAGGTGCGGCATCCCCCCGTTGCGGATTGCGAGCATGGCCGGCTCGGGGATGCGCTGACGCAGCTTGACCGAGCCGTCGGTTCCGACCTGGCTGGTGCGGTGGCCGAGGGCGCTGTTGGCCCAGCGCTCGAACAGCTCGCTCTCGTAGGCGCGGATGTCGACGCCGGACGGCACCTCGATCGAGGGTTCGTACTCGTCGCGCAGCACGGCGCGCGCGGCACTCTCGATGCCGTCGAGTCCGATCGCCTCGGGGATCGTGCCGACTCCGCTGAGCGCACCGAGGTAGGCGATGAGGGAGTGCGTGCCGTTGAGTAGCCGCACCTTCATCTGCTCGTAGCGTCCGACCTCGTCGGTGAACACGGCGCCGCCGGCCTCCCAGACGGGGCGGCCGCCGGCGAAGCGGTCTTCGATCGCCCACATCGTGAAGGGCTCTGCGGGCACGGGGATGTCGTCGGTGGCGCCGAGCAGGGCGCTCACGCGGGTGCGCAGCTCGGCGGTCGTCGAGGGCACGATGCGGTCGACCATGCTCGACGGGAACGAGACGGAGCGGTCGAGGAACGCGAGCGCATCTGCGCCCTCCGAGCCCGGCAGCTCATGCAGGAACTCGCGAACGAGCTTCTCGGTGTGCGCGCCGTTCGACGAGAGGTTGTCACAGCTGAGGATCGAGATCGGTGCGCCGCCGGCAGCGGCACGGGCCTGCAGACCGCGGGCGAGCTGGCCGATCGTCGAGCGAGCGGCACCGCCACGGAGGTCGGCGCGCACCGCGTCGTCGTCGAGATCGAGGCGCTGCGTCGCGGGGGAGTAGCTGTAGCCGTTCTCGGTGACGGTGAGGGTCACGATGCGGATGCCGGGGTCGGCGATCTGCGCGATCACGCGCTCGGGCTGCTCGGCACCGACGAACGCGTCGGTGTGCACGCCGGGGATGGTCAGCGACGTGCTGCCGGGGCTGATGGTCGCGACCGAGTAGAGCATGTCCTGCGCGTGCATCGCGTCGACGATCGAGCGCGAACGCGATGCGACGCCGACGATTCCCCAGTCGCCGCCGGCGGACTGGAGTGCTGCTGCGGTGTAGACGGCCTGGTGTGCGCGGTGGAAGCTGCCGAGTCCGAGGTGCAGGATGCCTGCAGCAGTCGGGGCGACCAGGGGGGATGCGGTCGCAGAGGTCGTGCGGCGCAGGGCCGGTGCTGGGATGCTCACGCGGTGGCTCCTTCGCTCGGGGCCGCGCACCGCTGAGGGTGATCGGCGTTGATCGTCATGCAAATCAGTGTGCATCTTTTGTACAAACTTGTCAACACGTTTTACATCCGAGTGGGGGATCGTAGGATTGCTGCGAGAGCGGGAGGTGAAGATGGCAGCGACGCTGACGGACGTGGCACGACGAGCAGGCGTCTCGATCGCGACCGCCTCCCGCGCGTTCGGAGAGCCGGATCGTCTCGCGCCGAACACCCTCGGTCGCGTCCTCGAAGCCGCGGGGGAGCTCGGCTACTCCACCCCGCAGTCAGCCACCGCGACCCGCACGTTCGGGGTCGTCGTGCCCGACGTGTCGAACCCTGTCTACGCGACGCTGCTCAAGGCGATCCAGGGGCAGGCGTGGCACGGGCGCCACCGCATCGTGCTGTTCGACGCCGATGAAGACCTGCGCCGTGAGCGCGAGCAGATCGAGCAGGCCCGCAAGCTCGACGGGATGCTGCTGTGCAGCCCTCGCCTTCCCGATGCCGACGTGCTCGAACTGGTCGGCGACACCCCCTACGTCGTGGTGAACCGCCAGATCGACGGCGCCCCCTGCGTGCTGATGGACACCGAGCACGGGCCGGCGCAGGCGATCGAGCACCTCGCAGCGCTCGGCCACACGCATATCGCGTATGCGGCGGGTCCTCGCGGATCGTGGGCCGATGTGCGTCGCGCCGACACCGTGGCCCGCGCATGCGAGCGCCACGGCATCCGTCTCACCGGCCTCAGCCACCACGCCGCATCCATCCAGGGTGGCCGAGCGGCCGCCGCCCCGGCCGCAGCGAGCGGCGCCACGGCCGTGATCGCCTACAACGACCTCGTCGCCCTCGGACTCGAGGCAGGACTGCTCGAGCTCGGCAAGCGCTGCCCCGCCGATATCAGCATCGTGGGCATCGACGACATCGACCTGGCCGGCGCGGTCACGCCCGCGCTCACCACGGTGCGGATGCCGATCGAACGCAGCGGTGCGCTCGCCGTGGATCTGCTGCTGCAGGCGATGAACGGCACGGCGATCGACGACGTCGTGACTCTGGGCTCGCAGCTGATCGTGCGCGCCTCCACAGCTGCTCCTTCCGCTTCCTGAGGGCCGTGTCTTCACAACAGCCGGCGAGGCAGAATGTCGGCATTATGTACATAAGTGATATTCTCGACATATGAACACGATCACCCGCAGCGTACCGTCGAAGGATCTGCGTGACAGCCTTGCCGATGTTCTCGGCGGGGTCGCTTATGGCTCAGAGCGCGTGGGCGTCACGCGCCATGGCAAGCTGACGGCCGTGGTGATCAGCGTCGATGACCTCGAGCTGCTCGAAGAACTCGAGGCGGCCCGCGACGCCGCCGAGTTCGCGGTCGCTCGAGCGGCTGATGATGGTCAGCGGGTGTCGCTGGATGAGCTGCGCGCAGAAGTCGCGTGACGCGCTTTCGGGTCGAGTTCACGACTGCGGCTGCCAGAGAGATCCGCAAGCTCGACCCGCAGATTCGCCGACGGATACTCGGCGGGGTGGCCGATCTCGAGCACGATCCGCGTCCACACGGATGCCGCAAGCTGGCCGGGTACGACAACGCCTGGAGAATCCGAGTCGGCGACTATCGGGTTCTCTACGAGGTCACCGATGAGCAGGTGCTCGTGACGGTCGTACGTGTCGCGCACCGACGCGCCGTCTACGACATGTGAGCGCCTGCCGCGGTCGCACCTGGTCGCTGAGGCCCTTCAGCGAGCTCAGATCCGGGCGTGCGTGGTTGCGGCCGCCTCGATGGTGACGTGTGGTTCCCACGCTGGATGCCGGAGGGCCGGGCAGTGTTCCGGCGTGGGGTTGTGGGCGATGTCGATGATGAGGTCCAGGGCATCGCGGGCGGCGGTGAGCCCCTCGATGGCGCCGGTGATACGATCGCGTTCCGCTGTCAGCAGGGCGAAGGCCTCCGGGGAACCGTGTCCGGTGTCGACGCAGGGCAGCAGCTGCGCGATCGTGCGGCTCGGTACCCCCGCAGTGAAGAACTGCTGAACGAGTCGGACGCGCTCAACGGCCGACACGGCATACTCGCGCTGTCCGCTGGGCGTGCGCTCCGAGGCGAGCAGCCCCTGCTCTTCGTAATAGCGGAGCGCCCTCGTGCTGACCCCTGCCTGACGTGCGACTTCGCCGATCCGCATCCGTTCCTCCGTATTCGTGACTGGGACTTGACCTTGACGTCAACGTCAAGTTCTAGCGTAGTGGTGTCGGCCCGATCGGGCCGGAGAGCGCACAATCCCAGCGAAGCAAGGAACCCATGAACGTCACCGACCAGATCGCCCTCGTGACCGGAGCAAACCGCGGAATCGGCCGTCAGTTCGTGCTCGAACTGCTCGAACGCGGTGCCCGAACCGTCTACGCGACTGCCCGCCGCACTGACACGCTCGACTTCGACGACCGGCGAGTGGTGCCGATGCGGCTCGATCTGCTCGACCACGACTCGATCGTCGAGGCGGCCGGTGTGGCCCAGGACGTGACTGTCGTCGTGAACAACGCGGGGATCTCCACGGGTGCCGGCCTGGTGACCGGCGATCTGCCGGATCTGCGCCGCGAGATGGACACCCACTTCTGGGGGACGCTCAACGTGATCCGCGAGTTCGCTCCCATCCTCTTTGCGAACGGCGGCGGCGCGGTCGTGAACGTGCTGTCGGCGCTGTCGTGGTTCGCGTCTCCGGGTGCCGGAGGGTATGCCGCCGCGAAGGCTGCGGCATGGAACATGGCCAACGGGGTTCGGCTGGAGCTCGCAGGTCAGGGAACCCTCGTGCAGGGCGTGCATCTCGGTGCCGCCGACACGGATCTCATGGCGAACTACGACGGGCCCAAGATCGATCCTCGCGACGTGGCCCGTCGGTCACTCGACGGCCTCGCGGACGGTTCGATCGAGGTGATCGTCGACGACTGGAGCGCGATGGTGAAGGCATCGCTCGCGGGGGACCCCGCCGTGTTCTACGCCAAGATGACGGAACTGCTCGGCGCCGCCTGAGGTCGCGTCTGCGTCGTCTGACGATCAGCGGAACGTCCGGCTGAGAACATGATGCGCCCTGCCTCGTGAGACGTCGCCTCGACAGCGAGCGAGGCCAGTTGTCTCCGGAGGGCCTGGCGGAGGCCCGGGACGCTCCAGGTCTCAGCGGAGAATGCCCTTCCGGCGGGCCTCCGAGACCGCGGCGGTGCGTGAGCTGACGTCGAGCTTCGAGAAGATGTGCGCGAGATGCGACTTCACGGTCGTCTCGCTGACGAAGAGCTGTTCTGCCACCTCGCTGTTCGATCGCCCGGCGGCGACGAGCTCGAGCACCTCGATCTCGCGACTGCTGAGGCTGACGCGGGGCGCGCGCATGCGGTCGAGCAGGCGGGAGGCGATCACCGGCGCGAGCGCGCTCTCTCCGGCTGCCGCCGCGCGCACGGCGGCGGTCAGCTCATGCGGTGGGGCGTCTTTCAGCAGGTAGCCGCTCGCGCCGGCCTCGACGGCGCCGAGGATGTCGGCATCCGAGTCGTAGTTGGTGAGCACGAGAACGTAGGGCGGCGCCTCGAGCGCACGGATGCGTCGCGTCGCGTCCACGCCCGTGGCCTGGGACTGCGAGCCGAACTGCAGGTCCATCAGCACCACGTCGGGGTTCTCGCGCTCGGCGCAGGCGACGGCCTCGTCGGGTGTCGACGCTTCTGCGACGACCTCCAGGTCCGGTTCGAGGCCGAACAGGGCGGTGAGACCGGCGCGGACGATGGGGTGATCGTCGGCGATGACGAGGCGGATCATTCGAACTCCGTCAGAGGGAGGTCGACGGCGAGCGTCGTTCCCCGTCCTGGTGCCGCATCGATCTCGAGCCTCCCGCCCAACTGCTGCACCCGCTCGGCGGTGGCGCGCAGACCGAAGGAATCCGACTTCTCGGCGGTCCCCGGTGCAGGAATCTCCGCATCGAACCCGGTCCCGTCATCTTCGACGGCGAAGTGGAGGTGGTCGTCCTCGATGCCGATCGTGACCGTCGCCGTCTTCGCGTGAGCGTGCTGGATGACATTGGCGATCGCACCCTGGGTGATGCGCAGCAGGGCCGTCTGCAGATGCATGGGCAGGACGACCGTGTCGGACACCCGCACCTGCACGTCGAGTCCCTGCGTCGCCCATTGCGTGCGGGCCAGTCGGCGCAGCGCCCCGCCGAGGGTCTGGTCGTCGAGCTGGGGAGGCGTCAGCTCGCGGATGAACCGCCGCGCCTCGACGAGGTTCGCGGCAGCCGTCTCGCGGGCGAGCCTGATGTGCTCGATGCCCGGGCGCGCGTCGTCGGCGCGCTCCGCGGCATGCAGCAGCATCTGGATGCTGGAGAGTCCCTGCGCGAGCGTGTCGTGGATCTCACGGGCGAGGCGGGCGCGCTCTGCGAGGACGCCGGATTCATGCTCCCGTGCGGCGAGCTGTCCGCGGGTCGCGAGCAGCTCACGGACCAGCGCTTCGCGTTGCTGGGCCTCCTTCGCCAGAGCCTGGTAGCCGAGGCCGATCAGGAGTGCGACGCCGGCACCGACGAACGGGCCGACCACGCCGCCGACGCTCCACCCGCCGTGAATGCCGAGGGCGTACACCGCGACGATCGTCGACACGAGGATCGCGGCCGATCCCGCCCAGCGTCCCAGCAGGTGGAGGAACAGGAAGAACAGAGGGAAGACGAGATAGGCGGCATCGGCACTCAGCCAGAGCAACCCGAGCCACTCTGCCGAGAGCAGGGCCAACCAGATCAGTGAGATCAGCCGTCGCCCGGCGGAGAGGCGCGTGAGCAGCAGCCCGGACGCGTAGGTCGCGACGACGATCAGTGCCAGGACGATCGCGGCGACGCTCCACTCCGACGGGTCGAGCACCGCACGGGCGATGACGACCCCCGTCAGGGCGAAGAAGAGGACGTGAAGACCCGTCCGCAGACCCACGAACACCGGGGTCAGAGCGGTATGCGCCATGGATCGAACTCTACGCCGACGCACCGAGCGCGGCATCGTCCGAAAGGACGATCGAGGCGTACTCATCCTGGCCGGGGAACGCTCTCCGAGTGGCCGATGACCACGACGGCGCCGACGACGAGAGTGGAATGGTCGCCGCATCGGAGACAGGAAAGGCAACCGTCATGTTCGTCGCGTTACGCGATCTTCGCTTCGCCAAGGGGCGATTCATCCTCATCGGCTCCGTCGTCGCTCTCATCACCCTTCTCGTCGGGTTCCTCAGCGGCCTGACGGGTGGCCTCGCCATCCAGAACGTGTCGGGTGTGCTCGCACTGCCCGCTGACCGGATCGTGTTCTCCGCGCCGTCGGGTGGCGACGGCACGGCGAGCTTCGCCGACTCCACGATCACCGAGCAGCAGGCGAACGGCTGGGCGGCGACGTCCGGCGTGACCGACGCGCGCCCCCTCGGCATCAGTCAGACCCGCGCCGAGACCGACGACACCCGTGCTGCGATCGCGGTGTTCGGTGTCGAGCCCGGCTTCGACGCCGGTGCGCCCTCCGGGGACGGGCAGCTGCGCCTGTCGGTGCCCGCTGCGGATGCGCTCGGCGTGAAGGTCGGAGCGCAGATCGAGATCGCCGGCGTCTCCTACGACGTCGAGACGGTCGAGGGGGACGCGTGGTACAGCCATACGCCCGTCGTTCAGATGACCCTGCACGACTGGCAGGCCTACTCGGCATCCACGGGAAACCCCGATGCCTACGCCACGGTGCTCGCCGTCACGGGCGCCCCTGATTGGGATGCCGCGGATGCCGCGAACGACACGATCTCGGAGACGACCCTCGGATCGCTGACGGCGCTGAGCGCCTTCCGCTCCGAGATCGGTTCCCTCCTGCTCATGGTGGCGATGCTCTTCGGCATCTCGGGACTCGTCATCGGGGCCTTCTTCACCGTGTGGACCATGCAGCGCAAGGGCGACGTCGCGGTCCTCAAGGCGCTCGGCGCGAGCACGCCGTCTCTGATCCGCGATGCGTTGGGTCAGGCGCTGATCGTGCTGGTGGTGGGCATCGGCATCGGTCTGGGGCTCGTCACCGTGCTCGGCCTGCTCGCCGGCACCGCCCTCCCGTTCCTGCTGAGTCCGATCACGACCCTCCTTCCTGGGGGCATCATGATCGCCCTCGGCCTCGCAGGCGCCGCTTTCGCCCTGCGCTCCGTCACCTCCGCCGACCCCCTCACCGCCCTCGGGAGCAACCGATGATCCGCCTGAACGACATCACCCTGACCTTCCCCGACGGCGACTCCCGGGTGACCGCCGTGGACGGCGTCTCCCTCACCGCCCATCCCGGAACCGTCACCGGCATCACGGGCCCGAGCGGCTCGGGCAAGTCGAGTCTGCTCGCCGTCGCCGGCACCCTTCTGCGTCCGGATTCGGGCGAGATCCTCATCGACGGCAGCGATGTCACGGCCCTCAGTCCGGCCGAGGCGACGCGACTGCGGCGGGACCGGATCGGGATCGTCTTCCAGCAGCCCAACCTCATCCCGTCGTTGACCGCCCGCGAGCAGCTGAGCGTCATGAACGAGCTCGGGGCGCCGCACAGCCGACGCGATCGCGCCACGGCGGCAGCTCGCGCTGATGAACTGCTCGCCGCGGTCGGCCTCGCCGAGCACGGTCACAAGAGGCCGCACCAGCTCTCGGGCGGACAGCGTCAGCGAGTCAACATCGCACGAGCGCTGATGAACGATCCGAGTGTGCTCCTGGTCGATGAGCCGACCAGTGCCCTCGATCAGGAACGCGGCGCCAAGATCATCGACCTCATCCTGAGGCTCACCGACGAGCGGAACACCTCGACGCTGCTCGTCACCCATGACCTCGTGCATCTTCCGCGCATGCACGGGGTGCTGCACCTCGTCGACGGTCGTATGGTCGACGCCGCCGTTCCGACGCGCTGAGAGCCGACTACTCGCCGGAGCTCTGCTTGAACTGACGCTCCCAGTCGCGCAGCTCGCTGCGACCGATGAGCGAGTCGAGCGACACCTGGAACAGCAGTCCCTTGCGGGCATTGACCTGCTTGATGTTGTCGACGATCTGGGTGGTCACCGACGACAGCGCTTCGCGCACCTCGGCGATGCGCTCGTCGGGGGCATCCCACAGGTCGGGCCGGGTGAGCAGGTCGAGCAGGTAGTCGCGGTCGAGGGCCGCGACCAGGCGGGCGAGCTTGTCGGAGTACTCGGCCTCGGCCAGCACGTTCTGATCCTCGCCGGCCTTGGCGTCGAGACGGATGAACAGCTGCTCGACGTGCGAGGCGAGGGCGTCGATCCCCGCCGCCGTCTCGGCCGCCACCGGGCTGCCCGGCACGGCGGCGTAGTCGGCGCGGAGTTCACGCAGACGGTTCACTCGCAGACGGATGCCGGCGGGCACCGGGTCGATCGAGACGGCCGCGGTGCGACGTCGACGACGCGCGATCAGGCCGGCGGCGGTCACGGCGGCTGCCACGAGAACCACGCCTCCGATCACCAGCGGGATCACCGGCCCGGCGACACCGGAGTCAGACCCCGATGAGGTCGGGGTCTCGGCTGAGATCTCCTGCACCGTTTCGACGAGCTTGTCTGGGAGATTCGCCCCTGACGACTCGTTCTCGTTCGCGATGCGCAGGGCGTCATCGCTGGGAATCGCCGCTGAGGTCGCCTGCAGATCGTCGCCGACGGCGAGGATCACGGTCTCGTGGTCGCCCGCGGCAGTCAGCCGCTCGAGGATGTAGCTGCTGTAGGGCGTGGTCTTGTCGGCCCCTGCCGGCAGCACGACCACCGCGATCGATCCGTCACCCGGAACGACCCCGGCGAGGGCGTCGGTCAGCGCCTGTCCGCCCGACACGTCGGGGTCGACATAGATGTTCTGACCGGATATGCCTGCGACGGCATCCTCGAGCCACGGGTTGTTCGACGAGGAGAGATACGGCATCGCGAGACCTCAGAAGTTGTTGATCACGGAGGCGAAGACGAGGTCGATGCGTTCGGCGTCCGAGGCGTCGAAGAGCTGTCCGCCCGTCACATCCGCGATGCGCTGCAGTGCCGAGGTGTCAGCACCCTCTCCATACGCGATCGGGAATATACGCACGGGAGCGTCATCTCCGCCCTCCTTCGTGCTCTTGCCGATCTTGGCGATGAGCGAGTCGAGCGAGGTGCTCGAGTCGGTGTCCTCGCCGTCCGAGAGCACCACGATCGCGTTGATGCGACCGGGTTCGGCCCGCTCGCTCATCGCCTCGTACGCGAGCAGGATCGAGTCGTAGAGCGGAGTGCCGTTGCGCTGCGCGTAGCGCAGGTCATCGAGCGACGAGTCGAGCTTCTCGCCGTCCGAGCCGAGCGCGCTCACGTCGCGGAGCACCTGGATGCCCTCACCCTCGTCGGAGGAGATGCCGGTCGTGAACGCCCAGACGCCGATCTCATCGGTGGAGCGGAAGTGGTTCAGCGTCGACTGCGCACCCTCGATCGCTCCGTCGAGGCGCGAGCGTCCGTCGCCGATCGGGTCGTCCATGGACCCTGAGATGTCGATGAGCTCGAGCACCGACGAGGGCTTGCGCACCTGCGTCCACTGGTCGATCGCCGTCGAGATCACGTCGACCTCGGGCTTCGGCAGCGTCACGGCGGGCTGAGCGGGATCGACTCCGTACTTCGGGGTGAACAGGTCGCCCAGCGGCACCGATTCGTCGAGCGGGCGGAAGCCGTACTCGGGCAGGATCTTCTGCGCCGCGGTCGTCTGCACGAACTCGGCGAAGGCCTCCCCGGCCGTGCGCTGCTCGGCCGTCACCCAATCGGCCCCGAGCACGGTGATCGGGTTGTCCGACCACATGGAGCCACCTTCGGGATAGACGGCGACGAGCTTGGTCTTCGGCGGCGTCAGGGTCTCGCCCGGCTGCACGGTGTGCGAGTCGGGGTTGCCCTGGTTGTAGTTCAGCAGCGAGGTCTCCTCCAGCGCCACGGCCGAGACGTAGGCCGAGCCGTTGGAGCCGTTCTGCGTCTCGTCATAGAGCGTCGAGAGCACGTTTCCGGTGGTGTCGCCGTAGTGGATGACGCACTCCTCGAACACCCGCGAGAAGTCCGCCGCGGCCTCGACATCGGCCGAGGTGAGTCCCTCGAGCTTGCCGGTCGCCTCGTACGACTGCATCAGGATGGTCGAGAGCCCGGTGGTCGAGGTGTTGGGGTTGGTCTTCGAGATCTTGAAGGCACCCCAGATGTCCTTGCCGACGCTGCCCCACCCCGCGGGGTCCTGGCAGAGGGTCTCGAGGTCGGTGATGCTGATGGGGGTGTTCGGCCAGCCGAGGGCCGTGGCCATCGGCTCGGGCATGCCGAACACGACGGGCGTGCGCGTGAACGACTTCGGTTCGCCCACGAGGCTGGGTGATGCGGCGGCCGCCACGCGATCGGTCCAGACGGTGGATGCCGGAGACCACAGGGTGGGCCAGAGCGACGTGTCATCGCTCGGCCAGTCTTCGCCGGAGGTCAGGAAGCGCGTCGCGTTGCCGGACGACACGTTGGTCGGGCGCACCGTGGCGCACGTCTCGAGCCCCTCGTGCTCAGGTGAATCCTTGAACGCCTCGGCCAGCTCGTCGAGCATGTTGACCTTCTCAGACGAGGTGGCGACCGCGATGTGCGTGCAGCCGTCGTCGGGGAATCCCTGGCCGCCGTCGCTCGTCGTGCCCTGTTCGCCTCCACCGCCGGTGCACGCGGTGAGCGCCAGGGCGACGATCGCCGCCATGGCGAGGGCTGCGGGTGTCCGACGTGCGTTGCGAGGCGCGCTCATGGGCTTAGGGTACCCAGGTATCGGCCTCCCGATGACGTATCGATCCGATCCCGTGACCGCGGAGTACGCTCGCTGGTGTGGGGCGGATCACGACGCGGAGACCGATTCTGAAGCTCACCCTCGGCGAGGGTGCGAGCCGTCGCGCCGACACGCTGGCCGTCGAGGAGCCGCTGGAGATCCGCGTCGCGGGCTCGCCGCTCGCTGTCACGATGCGCACTCCAGGGCACGACGTCGAGCTGGCTGCCGGGTTCCTCGTGTCCGAGGGGATCATCTCCGACGGCGCCGAGCTCCACTCGGCGATCCACTGCGGCGGCCCGGGTACGGGTGGCCAGGAGAACACGTACAACGTCCTCGACATCAGCCTGGCTCGCGGCGTGGCGCTTCCCGACCCCGATGCTGCCCGACGCTTCTACACCACCAGTTCGTGCGGCGTCTGCGGCAAGGCCAGCATCGACGCGGTGCGCACGGTGTCTCGCCATCCGGTCGACCAGGATGACGTGCAGGTCGATGCCGAGCAGATCGCCGCGCTTCCGGATCGACTGCGTGCGGAGCAGGCAGCATTCGACAAGACGGGCGGTCTGCACGCAGCGGCGTTGTTCGACGCCGACTCCGGTGAACTGCTCGTGCTGCGCGAAGACGTCGGGCGTCACAACGCGGTCGACAAGGTCGTCGGCTGGGCGCTGCTGAACGACCGGCTGCCACTGCGCCGGCAGATCCTCCAGGTCTCCGGTCGGGCCAGCTTCGAGCTCGTGCAGAAGGCCGCGATGGCCGGAATCCCTGTGCTCAGTGCCGTCTCGGCGCCCTCGTCTCTGGCAGCGGAGCTCGCCGAGGAGTCAGGGGTGACGCTCGCCGGATTCGTCCGCGGACGATCGATGAACATCTACTCGCACGCGCATCGAGTGCGCATCGACGGCCACGCGTCGTCTGCTTACGCCGAAGAAGGGGCACAGCATGCTCGATGACCGGGGAACAGCCGGAACCGCGGGAACCGCCGGAACGGCCTTCGGGCTGATGCCCGCCGAGCCGCGTCAGGGCGGCTACGGTCCGCGCACCGATCGGCCCTGGTCGCGCAAGCCGTACGGTCACCCCGCCGCCGGCTGGGGCGCGGCGGTGTCGGTGGGTCGAGTCGTGCTGAGGGAGAGCGAGCCGATCGCCGGTCCCCTCGCGATGCTGCAGATGAACCACCCGGTCTCGGGCTACGACTGCCCCGGATGCGCGTGGCCGGACGACCCCGGCAATCTGAAGCTCGACATCTGCGAGAACGGCATCAAGCACGTCACCTGGGAGATGACGCGCAAGCGGGTGGATCGTCGGTTCTTCGCCGAGCACACCGTCACGGAGCTCGCGACCTGGCCCGACTTCGATCTCGAAGACCAGGGGCGCCTGACCGAGCCGATGGTCTACGACGCGGCGACTGATCACTACGTGCCGATCTCGTGGGACGACGCGTTCGCGCTCGTCGGCGACGAGCTGCAGGCGCTGGACAGCCCCGATGAGGCGTCGTTCTACACCTCCGGGCGGCTCAGCAACGAGGCCACGTTCCTCTACCAGCTGATGGTGCGCGAGTACGGCACGAACAACCTGCCCGACTGCTCGAACATGTGCCACGAGGCCTCCGGTCGCGCGCTCAAAGCGTCGATCGCCACCGGCAAGGGCACGGTCGACCTTCACGACTGGGACGACTGCGACGCGCTCTTCGTGCTCGGCGTGAACGCGGCCTCCAATGCTCCGCGCATGCTCACCGCGCTGGCGGATGCCGTGACGCGCGGCGCCCAGGTCGTGCACGTCAACCCGCTCGTCGAGGCTGCCGCCACCCGCACCATCGTGCCGCACGACTTCGTCGACATGGCGCGGTTCAAGGCCACGGGCACGAGCACCATGAACCTGCAGGTGCGTCCTGGAGGCGACCTCGCTCTCATCAGGGGCATGTCGAAGGTCGTCTTCGAGGCCGCCACCACCGACCCGTCGGTGCTCGACACCGGGTTCCTCAGCACCCTCACGAACGGGGTCGAGGCGTACCGCGCGCTGGTCGACGCCACCTCATGGGACGACCTGGTCGCGCAGTCGGGCCTCAGTGAGGAGCAGATCCGAGAGGCGGCCGCGATCTACCTGGCGTCGGAGCGCACGATCATCAGCTGGTGCCTCGGCGTGAGCCAGCACGAGCACGGCGTCGACACCGTGCGCGAGATCGTCAACCTGCTGCTGCTGCGCGGCAACATCGGGCGCAAAGGCGCCGGTCCCTCACCCATCCGCGGGCACAGCAACGTGCAGGGCAACCGCACCTGCGGGATCGACCACCACCCCACGGACGCCTGGCTCGACCGTCTCGCCGACGCCTGCCGCATCGATCCGCCGCGGCATCCGGGACTCGACACCGTGCGGACGATCGAGGCCATGCATGACGGACGCGTGAAGGTGTTCGTCGGCATGGGCGGCAACTTCGTGCTCGCGGCTCCCGACACCCCGTTCACGGCGCAGGGGCTCGAGAAGTGCCGCCTGACCGTGCAGGTGAGCACCAAGCTCAACCGCAGTCACCTAGTGCACGGCGAGAAGGCGCTGATCCTGCCCTGCCTCGGTCGCACCGAGCGCGACCAGCAGGCTCAGGGCCCGCAGGGCGTCACGGTCGAGGATGCGATGAGCATGGTGCACCTCTCGATGGGGCGCAAGCAGCCGGCATCCGCGTATCTGAGGTCGGAGCCGGCGATCATCGCCGGGATGGCCAAGGCGACGCTGCCCCACACGGCCACGCCCTGGGATTGGTATGTCGGCGGCTACGACAACATCCGCGATGTGATGGCGAAGGTGCTGCCCGGGTTCGAGGGGTTCAACGAGCTGATCCGCGACAGGCACGGGTTCCGGATCCCCCAGCCGGCGCGGGAGCGGGTGTTCGAGACCCCGTCGGGTCGTGCCGAGTTCTCGCACGCGCCGCTGCCGAACGTCATCCCCGAGTCGTCCGAGACCCTGGTGCTGCAGACCATGCGCTCGCATGATCAGTGGAACACCACGATCTACTCGAATGACGACCGCTACCGGGGCGTGAAGAACCTGCGAGAGCTCGTGTTCCTGCATGAGGACGACATGCGCGACCGCGGTCTCGTCGAGGGCGACCTCGTCGACATCGTGTCGACCTCGAAGGACGGATCGACGCGGATGCTGACCGCGTTCCGTGCCGTGCCCTACGACCTGCCGCGCGGCAGCGCCGCCGGCTACATGCCCGAGATGAACGTGCTGATCGGACGCAAGGACTTCAGCGTGCAGAGCGACCAGCCGCTGATGAAGAGCATCCAGGTGACGGTCTCGCGCACCGGTTCGTGACCGCGCTCGCCGCGGGCTGATCCCGGTCCGGTGAATCCCGCCGTGGGTCAGGCGCCGCTGTCGGGGGTGGTCGCGAGCAGCGCCGGCTCCTCGGACCTGAAGTCGATCGACGCGACGTGCATCTGTCGCTCGGAGTGATCGGCATTCCATGCGTGGAACGCGATGCGGTCGCCCCCGTCGGGCCCGACGACGAGCGAGTTGTGGCCGGGGCCGATCAGCGAGGCACCCGACGAGAGAAGGGGAGGCGCCGTCGGCGGTGCGGCGACCCACGGGCCGAGCGTACTCGCTGACGACGCCCAGGACACCGCGTAGCCGGGGCCCGTCCATGCGCCGCCGGAGAACGTCATCCAGTACCTGCCCTGCCTGCGCACCACCGCGGGTCCTTCGAGCGTGTGCCAGTCGAACGTCCCGCCGTACATCGGGCGTTCTCTTTCGTAGATCTGCCAATCGGCGTAGGGCTCGAGCACGGCCTGCGTGTCGGCGAGCTGCGCCGGCGCGGGCAGGCGGGCGACAGCGAGATGCGTGCCGGGTCGCTCCGCATCGAGCACGTCACGCGCGAAGTACAGGTACCACTCCCCGTCCGCGTCTTGGAACGGGTGCGGATCGATCGCGAAGGTCTCGTGAGGGGTGAGATCGACACCCAGATCGTGGAATGGACCCGTCGGCTCGGCCGCGCGGGCGACGCGCAGGTGATGACCGCTGATGCCGTGCCCGACGGAGTAGTACATCCACCACGAGCCGTCGCGGAAGCAGACCTCCGGGGCCCAGTACTCGTCTCCCATCTCGGAGTCGAGCCGCATCAGTGCCAGACCGGCACTGCGCCACGTCTCGAGATCGTGTGAGAGCAGGACCTCGAAGACCTCCTCGGTCGACCTCGCCGTCGGGTTGGTCCCGTACGCCGCGTAGGTGTCGTCGGGCAGACGCAGCACGAAGGGGTCGGCGAAGTAGCCGGGATGCACGGGGCGATGCCCGGCACCGCCGGCCCGCCCCCGGACGCTCACTCCCACGGCTGGGATCCTCTCGGACCGACCATGATCGCGCGTAGCTCGTCCACGGGGAGCTTGGGGACCCGGTCGGCGCCGACGAGGCCGTTGGTCTCCTGCAGGGTGTCGGTGAGCTGCGTATAGCAGTACCCGGCGAGGGCGGTGCTGTCGTGGATGCCGGCCATCAGCGAGCTCAGTCGGTCACGGAAGTCGCTGTCGGAGCTGGCGCTCGTATAGCCCCAGGCATGGTCGGTGCGGTGCACGTCGAACGAGATGCCGCCGAACTCCGTGAGCATCACCGGCGCGTCGTCGACCTCGCCTGTGAGCACGAGTCGTCTGCCCGCGGGCCCGACGCCGGTGATCATCTCGTCGACAGCGGCGCGGTCCTTGTATCGGGCGCCCATCACCTCGCCGTCGCCCTCGTAGTCGTGGATGGCCACGATGTCGGTCTCGGCCTGCTCCCACCCGTCGTTCGATACGACAGGGCGAGTCGGGTCGAGGGCTTTCGTCAGGTGCACGAGCGCCAGAGCGTGGTGCAGCATGCGGCTGTCGTGCGCGATGTGCTGCACGCCCCAGCTCTCGTTCAGCGGCACCCAGGTGACGATGGAGGGATGCGAGACGTCGCGGTGGACGACCTCCAGCCACTCGCGCACCGTGCGCTCGACGGCCGTCGGTGTGAAGGAGAAGACGGCGGGCGCCTCTGCCCAGATCATGAGCCCGAGCCGGTCGGCCCAGAAGAGGAAACGCGGATCCTCGAACTTCTGGTGCACCCGGGCGGCGTTGAACCCGAGTTCCTTGATGAGCTCCACCTCTTGGCGCAGGGCGTGCGCCGACGGGGCGGCGAGATGGGTGTCCGGCCAATATCCCTGACTGAGGACGGAGCGGACGAACCGCGGCTTGTCGTTGAGCAGGAAGCAGCGCCGATCGACGCTCGTCGAACGAAGCCCGAGGTACGACGACACGGTGTCCAGGGGTGCCCCGTCCCCCGATGTCCGGATGACGGCATCGATGAGCCGCGGGTTCTCCGGCGACCACACCAGCTCTTCGTACGCTTGTCCGTTCGCCTGGCTCGGAATCGGGATGTCGATCTCGATCTCGGATTCGCGAGCGAGAGTCGAGGCGCGTGCCAGCAGGGTGTCACCATGACGCAGTTCGACGTCGACCACGCACTCGGATGCCGGCGTGGTGGTCAGACCGATGCGCGCGTGCACGCGTCCTGACGGCAGATCCGCGCGCCAGTGGATCCACTCGATCGCCGGGCCGGCGGGTACGGATTCGAGCCAGACGGGCTGCCAGATTCCGCTCGTCCGGTGGTACCAGATCGCATGGGGCTCGTCACGCCAGTCCTGCTTGCCGCGGGGCTGGGCGACATCCGTCGCCCGGTCCTCGACCCGCACCACGACATGGCCCCCGCCGTCTCGCTCGAGAGCGTCGGTGATGTCGACCGCGAACGGCGTGTGCCCGCCCTCGTGTGAGCCGACTCGCTGCCCGTCGACCCAGACGACGGCGCGGTAGTCGACTGCCCCGAAGCGGAGGATCAGTCGGCGCCCGTCACGATGGCCGGCGGCCAGCACCTCGTCGTGCGTGAGGGCGCGGTGATACCACAGCGCCGTGTGCGGACGGGGGTCACCGATTCCCGACGCCGACGACTCGGGCGGGAAGGGCACCACGATCGACGCGTCGAAGGAGGGATTGGCGAACCACTGCTCGCGGATGCCGCGGTCGTCGTCGTCGACGGCGAAGCCCCAGCGGCCGGTCAGGTCGCTCCACTCGCTCCGGACCAGCTGAGGGCGCGGGTAGGTTCCGTCCCCCTGGCTCGCGATGGGCGGGAGTGGCGGATCGATTCTCAGCATGCAGTCCAGCATGCATGATTTATGCAGCGCTGTAAACCACGCGGAATCCGAGTCCGCGTGCGACACGCATCCCGATCACCGAGGGGACGGCGCGCTCTCGCGGACGGCCAGCCGGTAGCCGACCAGCTCGTGGCGTCCGGCCTCGGAGAACCCGGAGATCCGCTCGATGAGCATCTCGACGGCGCGGCGGGCGAGCTCGTGCAGATCGGGAGCGATGGTGGTGAGGCTCGGGAAGGTCACCCGGCTCAGCTCGATGTCGTCCCAGCCGGTGACGGCGACGTCGTCGGGAATGCGGCGGCCGCGCTCGTGCAGCGCGCGCAGGGCGCCGATCGCGGCGAGGTCGTCGCGGCAGACGAGCCCGTCGAAGTCGGCTCCGGCGTCGAGCGCGCCGCCGACGCCCTCGACCGCTCCGGACGGCGAGATCTCTCGGCTGGGGAAGAGGAGGAGGGGGTCGGGCCGAAGGCCCGCATCCTCCAGGGCCTGCTGATAGCCAGCGATGCGCTGCAGGGAGGTCGACGACATCTCCTGCGTCTCGTGGCCGGCGAAGCCGATCCGCCGTCTCCCCAGCGACACCAGGTGCGCCGTGGCGGTGCGAGCGGCTTCGAAGTTGTCGATCATGACGCGATCCACGGGGAGGGGTGCTGCCCCTTCTCCGAGGATCACCATCGGCAGGTCGCTGCGGTGGCGCGAGATCTCGGCCGACGACATCGTGGACGGCTGGAACAGGATGCCGTCGACCATCCCGGACTCGGAGCTGGTGAGCACGGCGCGCTCGCCCTCCAACGTTCCGTCGGTCTCCTCGAGCAGCACCCGATAGCCTGCCTCGCCGGCCGCCGCCGAGACGGCGCGGGAGAGCTCGGCGAAGTACGGAAGGGCGACGTTCGCGAAGGCGAGGGCGAGAAGACCCGTCCGGCCGGTCGCGAGGCGTCTGCCCATGAGGTTGGGCCGGTAGTCCAGCTCGTCGATCGCGCGCTGCACGCGTTCGCGCGTCGATGCGCTCACGTGCTCGTATCCGCGCACCACATTCGACACGGTCTTCATCGAGACGCCGGCGAGCTCCGCGACATCCTGCAAGCGCACACCCATGCGGTCTCCAATTGGTCGCTACGTCGTCACCCGCGATACTACCTTGACAACAAAATTCCAGCGCTGTAAATTGCGAACACGGCTGGGGTATCCGGTCATCCCGCTCCGGTGCGCCGGAGTCACTCAAAGGAGAGCAATCACATGAACAGTCCATGGGCTCGCCGAGCGATAGGTGCAGGCATCGCACTCGCCATCGGCATCACGGCATCAGGGTGCGCGGCGTCGGCCGGCACCGGTGGGGGCGGCGTCTCCGGCGACGGGGAGTACACCGGCCCCGATGTCGAGATCACCTTCTGGCACGGCTGGACGGGTGGAGCAGCCCCCAAGATCGTCCCCGAGCTCATCAAGGAGTTCAACGCGGAGCACGACAACATCACGGTGAAGGCCGTCCCGCAGGAGTGGGCGGACATCACGGCGAAGATGCCGCTCGCCATCAAGGCGGGCAAGGGGCCGGACGTCGCCGTGCTGCACGGAGACGACCTGGCCACGTATGCGGCGCAGAACCTGCTGCTCGACTCCGGCGAGATCATCGACGGGCTCGGATATGCGGCGGAGGACTTCCCGCCCACCGTCTTCGACAAGGGCAACTACCAGGACACCCAGTACGCGGTGCCGTGGAGCGTGACGCCGCTGGGCCTGTTCACCAACAAGTCGGTGCTCGCGAAGGCCGGCATCAGCGAGATCCCCACCGACGAGGCGTCGTATCTGGCCGCACTCGACGCGCTGAAGGGTGCGGGAGTCCAGGGCGAGTGGGTCGACGGCTACGTCTTCACCGGCACGTTCGAGTTCCAGAGCCTGATCTGGCAGTTCGGTGGAGACCTCTACAACGACGACGTCACCGAGGCCACGTTCAATTCAGAGGCGGGCGTGAAGGCCCTCACCTGGATGACCGACATGGTCGACAAGGGGTACAGCCCCGCGAACGTCGCACAGGACGGCAACATCAAGGCGCTCATCGCTGGCGACACCGCATTCAACTGGAACGGCGTCTGGCAGACGACGAACACCGCCTTCGACGACCTCGACTGGGCGCCGGCACCCGTGCCGCAGATCGGCGACGAGAAGGCCGTGTGGTCGAGCTCGACCCACTGGGTGTTCCCGGCCAACAAGGGCCAGGACGCGAACGAGACGGCGGCCGCATCGGTCTTCGTGAAGTGGATGAACGACAACTCCCTCGGATGGGCCGAGACCGGCGAGCTGCCTGCCGCGAACTCGGTGCGCGAAGACCCGGAGCTGCTCTCGACCTACCCCAACCTCGCCCCCTTCATGGAGCAGCTGGAGTACGCCCACTACGAGACGGTCTCGCCCGGGATCTCCGAGGTCAACGCGCAGATCACCCTCGCGCTGAACGAGGCCCTCACCGGCAAGAAGGATCCGAAGACCGCGCTCGACGACGCCGCGGCCAAGGCCGATCAGATCCTCGAGCAGAACCGGGCCAAGTACGGTGACTGAGACAGCCACCCTCGTCGCCCCCCAGCGCAGCAGCGCTGGGGGGCGACACCCGCGCAGACCTGCGGGCTCCGCATCCTCTCGGCGCAAGCCGCTCACCGCGTATCTGTTCCTCGCTCCGTTCCTCGTGCTCTTCCTGACTTTCGTCGCCGGCCCAGGGATCTTCGGCATCTGGATGAGCCTCACCAACTGGAGCCCGTTCCGCGACGTGCAGGAGTTCGTCGGATTCCAGAACTACATCGATCTGTTCACCCCGGGCAACGTGCTCTCCAGCGACTTCTGGAAGTCGATGAGCGTCACCGGGATCTTCATCGTGATCAGCGTGCCGTTCCTCGTCGTCATCCCGCTTCTCGTGGCGATCCTGCTGAACCAGCGCATCCGCGCGGCCACGACGTTCCGCACGATCTTCTTCGCGCCGTATGTGCTCGGCGTCGCGGTCATCGGCGTGATCTGGGGCTACATCTTCGACACGCAGTCGGGCATCCTCAACCACCTGCTCGGCGTGGTCGGGCTCCCCTCGGACATCCCGTGGACGGTCGACGTCCCCTGGGTCTGGGTCTCCATCGTCGGCGTCACCGTCTGGTGGACCATGGGACTCAACACGATCATCTTCCTGGCCGGCCTCAAGGGCATCAACGGCGACCTCTATGAAGCGGCCGCGCTCGACGGCGCCGGAGCGATGCGGAAGTTCTCGAGCGTCACCCTTCCAGGACTCCGTCCGGTGATGACCTTCATCACCACGACCACGATCCTCGCGTCGGCGAACATGTTCGGCCAGTCCTACCTCCTCACGAAGGGCGGCCCGGGCACCGAGACGCGGACGGTGATCATGTACATCGCCGACCAGGGTCTCTCGCAGAACAACATGGCACCGGCCGCCGCCATGAGCTACATCCTGTTCGTCGCGCTCGCGATCGTCAGCGTGATCAATTTCCGGCTGCAGCGCGAACGAGTCGAGAAGGCATCATGACCACAGCACTGACCCGTCGCCCGTCCGCTCGCCGCACGTGGGGGCGCGTCGCCCTCTATGCCGCGCTCGTCGCACTGGCTCTCGTGATCGTCCTCCCGCTTCTGTGGATGCTGATCACGTCGTTCAAAACCGATGCCGATGCGATCAGATCGCCGTTCTCGCTGCCGGACCCGTTCTCGATCGAGGCCTACCAGAGCCTGCTCGGCTCGGGAGAGCAGCCGATCTTCCTCTGGCTCTGGAACAGCTTCGCCGCCGCGACCCTGCAGACCGTCCTGATCCTCGTGACGGCGTCGATGGGGGCGTATGCACTGGCTCGGCTCGAGTTCGCAGGCAAGAGGATCATCTTCGGCGTCATCATCGCGACGCTCCTCGTTCCTCCGGTGGTCTTCCTCATCCCGAACTACCTGATCGTGCAGAACCTCGGCTGGCTCGACACGATCTGGGCCATCACGGTGCCCGGCGCCGCCGGAGCCTTCGGCATCTTCTTCCTGCGACAGTTCTTCGTCGGGCTGCCGCCCGAGATCGAGGAGGCCGCCCGCATCGACGGTGCCGGCGACATCCGGATCTTCGTGCAGGTGGTGCTTCCGCTCGCTCGACCCGCGCTGGCGACTCTGGCGGTGCTGTCGTTCCTCGGCAACTGGAACGACTTCCTCTGGCCGGTGTACGTGCTGCTGAGCCCCGAGAACCTCACGTTGCAGCCGGGACTCAGCCAGTTGCAGGGCGCCTACTCGACGCACTTCGCGATCGTCATGGCAGGAGCGGTGATCGCATCCGTCCCCGTCCTGATCCTCTTCGCGATCGCGCAGCGGCAGATCGTCGAATCCGTCGCCGGATCGGCGGTCAAGGGGTGACCCAGGTCGCGAAGAAGCTCGCGTCCACAGTCGCTGCGAGCATCATCCTCGCTCTGGGCGTCGGTGTCGTGGGATGCTCCGGCGAGGCCGAACCCGAGGCGACCGTGGAGCGGGCGCCGTTCCTCATCGATCAGGACTTCGCCGATCCCGACGTCGTCCACGGCGACGACGGGTACGTCGCCTTCGCCACCGAGAATCAGGGCGCGAACGTGCAGTTCGCCACCTCGACCGACCTGGTCACATGGGACGTCTCGACCGATGACGCGCTGCCGGTCCTTCCGGCATGGGCCAGCGCGGGGCGGACCTGGGCGCCGGACGTCTCGGAACGAGCCGACGGGAGCTTCGTGATGTACTTCTCGGCCGAGCACGCCGACTCCGGGAGGCAGTGCATCGGATCCGCCACCTCCGACTCGCTCACGGGTCCGTATGTCGCTGTCGGCGCGGAGCCGATGATCTGCCCGCTCGAAGAGGGCGGCGCGATCGACCCCGCCGCCTTCGTCGACGACGACGGGTCGCGGTTCCTCCTGTGGAAGAACGACGGCAACTGCTGCGAGCTCGACACGTGGATCCAGATCGCGCCCGTCTCCGCCGACGGCACCCAGCTGGCGGGACCGGCGACCCGATTGGTCATGCAGACCGAGGCCTGGGAAGGGCATCTGGTGGAGGCGCCGGTGCTGGTCGAGCGTGACGGCACCTACGTCCTGCTCTACTCGGCGAACGACTACGGCTCCGAGGACTACGCGATCGGCGCGGCGACGTCCCCGTCGCTGCTCGGACCCTACGAGAAGCTGCCGGACCCCGTCCTCTCCACCTCGTCCGCCGACGACCGCTACATCGGTCCGGGGGGTCAGGACGTCGTCTCCACGCCCGACGGCGATGTGCTCGTCTTCCACGGATGGGACGACCTCTTCATCTACCGGGGTATCGCCGCCCTGCCGCTCGACTGGGAGGGTGACATGCCCTCCGTTCGGCTCTCGACCACCCACTGACGACGGCGAGCGGGCGCTCAGGCGTCGACGGTCACTGCCTGCAGAGCATGCACGACGGGCGCGAGCTCCGGCTGCGCGACCGCGTCTCCGAGAGCGCGTTCGAGCGTCTCATCGTGGATCGGATGCGCCTGTTCGTAGAGCGCCTGACCGGCGGCGGTGAGCTCGGTGTAGATGCCGCGGCGGTCATCGGCGCAGAGGATGCGGGTGAGCAGCCCGCGGTCTTCGAGGCGGGTCACGAGTCTGGTCGTGGCGCTCGGGCTCAGCGCCGTCGCGCGGGCGAGCTGCTGCATCCGCATGTGCCAGCCGTCCTGCCTGCTGAGGGCGTCGAGCACCGTGTACTCGACGACCGAGAGGCCGACCGAGGCGCCGAGCGCCTTCTCGAGATCGGCCTCGATGATGCCGTGCAGTGCGGCGAGCGTGCGCCAGCCGCGCGCGCGGATCTCGACAGCGTCGTCTGAGATGCCCACAGTGACCTCCGAAGTAGTTGCTTGCGCTGGATAGTTGCGTGTGCAATGATTATCCGTCGGACGCAATATCCCGCGTCTGCAACTACTTTAGCAGAGGACCACGGAGCACACCCATGCCACTCGGACTCATCGCACTCGCCATCGGCGCCTTCGGGATCGGACTCACGGAGTTCGTGATCATGGGCCTGCTCCCCGAGGTCGCGACCGACTTCGGCGTCACCGAGGCCACGGCCGGCTGGCTGATCTCGGGTTACGCGCTGAGCGTCGTCGTCGGCGCCCTCGGCCTCACCGCCGCCACCACGCGCCTGCCGCGCAAACCCGTGCTGCTCGGCCTCGTCGTGCTGTTCATCGTGGGCAATGCGATCACGGCCCTCGCCCCTGACTACTCGGTGGCCATGATCGGCCGCATCATCGCCGCCCTGTGCCACGGCGCGTTCTTCGGCATCGGATCGGTCGTCGCGGCCGAGCTCGTCGCGCCCGAGAAGAAGGCCAGGGCGATCGCGATCATGTTCACCGGCCTCACGGCGGCCAACGTGTTCGGCGTTCCCTTCGGCACGTTCCTCGGACAGCAGTTCGGCTGGCGCTCGACGTTCTGGGTGATCTCGGTCATCGGCGTCGTCGCCTTCGCCGGCATCGCGCTGCTCGTCACCGCCCCGAGGCCGGCCGGTGCGCAGGTGAGTCTGCTAAGCGAACTCCGTGCCTTCCGATCGGGTCAGGTGTGGCTCTCGCTCATCGTCACAGCCCTCGCGTTCGGCGGGATGTTCGGCGCCTTCACGTACATCGCCTACACGCTCACCGACGTCACCGGATTCGCCGCCACCGCCGTGCCGTGGCTGCTCGTGCTGTTCGGCGTCGGGCTCGTGGCGGGCAACGGGATCGGCGGGCGCCTGGCCGACCGCTCGATCGACCGCACCCTCCTCATCTTCATCTCGGCCCTGGTGGTCGTGCTCGTGCTGTTCGGGTTCTTCGCCTGGTCGCAGCCCGTGACGACGGCGATCCTCGTGCTGATGGGCGCGTTCGGATTCGGCACGGTGCCCGCGCTGCAGAGCCGCATCATGCACTACGCCGGCGGAGCACCGACCCTCGCCTCCGGCGCCAACATCGGCGCGTTCAACGTCGGCAACGCCCTCGGCGCCTGGGCCGGCGGCCTCGGCATCTCGGCGGGGCTCGGCTACACCTCGCCCATCTGGATCGGCGCCGCGATCACGGCATCCGCTCTGGTCGTCATGGTGATCGCCGTCGTCGCGGCCCGGCGGCCGTCGCCCGCAGCGACCGGCACCCTCCAGACCGTCGCCGTATGACCGCACACACCCGCAGACAGAACGAGAAGGAATCAGCAGTGAACACCCCCGCAATCCCCACAGTCACCCTGAACAGCGGGATCGAGATGCCTCAGCTCGGCTACGGCGTCTTCCAGGTGCCGGATGCCGAGACGACGGATGCCGTGGCCGCGGCCCTCGACGCCGGATACCGCAGCATCGACACCGCAGCGGTCTACGGCAATGAGGCGGGCGTCGGGCGCGCGATCGCCGACTCGGGCATCGCGCGCGACGAGCTGTTCATCACGTCGAAGGTGTGGATCTCCGATCACGGATTCGATGCCACGCTGCGCGCCTACGATGCATCGCTCGAGCGCCTGGGGCTCGAAAGCCTCGACCTGTATCTGATCCATTGGCCGACGCCGGCTCTGGCGACGTATCCCGAGACCTGGCGCGCGCTCGAGCGTCTCTACGCTGACGGACGGGTGCGGGCGATCGGGGTCTCGAACTTCGAGCCGGAGCACCTCGAACGGCTCGCTTCCGAGGGCGGCGTCGTGCCCGCGGTCAACCAGGTCGAGCTGCACCCGGCGCTGCAGAACCGTGCGGTTGCGGCGGCGAACGCTCAGCGGGGGATCATCACCGAGGCGTGGAGCCCGCTCGCACAGGGCGCCGTTCTCGGCGACGGCTCGGTCATCGAGATCGCCGACCGCCACGGCAAGACCCCTGCGCAGATCGTGCTGCGGTGGCATCTGCAGCAGGGGCGAGTCGTGATCCCCAAGTCGGTGACCCCCGCCCGCATCGCGGAGAACCTCGACGTGTTCGGTTTCGAGCTCAGCGCCGACGAGCTCGCGGCCGTCGATCTCCTCGAGCGCGACGGACGCACCGGCCCGCACCCGGCCGAGTTCAACGGCTGACGCCACCGCCGGGTCATGCGGGCGCGGTGGTCACTGCGCCCGCATGAACTCCTCGGCCGCCGCGACCTGCTCGGCGGTCGGGCGGATGCCCGTGTAGAGCACGAACTGCTCGAGCGCCTGCAGCGTCGCCACCTCGGCGCCGGTGATGACGGTCTTCCCGGCCTCGCGCCCCGCCGCGATCAACGGCGTCTCGGCAGGCAGGGCGACGACGTCGAACACGACGGATGCCGCCGCGATCTGCCCCTCGGTGAACGACAGCGCATGCTCGTCCGCCCCACCCGCCATGCCGATCGGTGTGATGTTCACGATGATGTCGGCGGTCGCGGCATCCGCATCGGCCGTCCAGGCGAATCCGTAGAGGTCGGCGAGCCCCCGACCGCGCGCTTCGTTGCGGGCGGCGATCGTCACGCGAGCGAAGCCTGCGTCACGGAAGGCGGCGGCCGTGGCCTTCGCCATTCCGCCCGAGCCGCGCAGCAGCACGGATGCCGCGGAGTCGAGCGAGTTGCGCTCGATCAGCTGCGCGATCGCGCTGTAGTCGGTGTTGTAGGCCGTGAGCACCCCGTCGTCGTTCACGATCGTGTTCACCGAGTCGATGGCGGTCGCAGAGGGATCCATACGGTCGACGAGTGCGATGACGTCCTCTTTGTAGGGCATCGAGATCGCGCAGCCGCGGATGCCGAGACCCCGTACGCCGGCGATCGCCTGGCCGAGGTCGGTCGGCGCGAACGCTTTGTAGATCCAGTTGAGGCCGAGCTCTTCGTAGAGGAAGTTGTGGAATCGCGTGCCGTTGTTGCTCGGGCGTGCAGACAGCGAGATGCACAGGGTCATGTCCTTGTTCAGCATGGTCACCGCACCAGGCTACTCGGGGACTCTGCCGCATCCGACCCACTGATGACCGCGATCGTCAACCCCCCTTGGCGGGATCCGATCGCCTCCCCTAGGGTGAAGCTGCATGCACAGGGGATTGATCGTCTTCGTCTTCCCCAGAGACGAGCTGCCTTCCCCAGAGGCAAAGGCGATTCGTGCATGCGATTGGGCCCTCTCGAGTAGTTCTGTCCCCAACGGATTGCTCGAGAGGGCCGCTATCGTTTGTCTTCTTCTCACAAGTTTTCGGATTTGTCCCCCAAATGGGGGACAAACGCGTGCCGGAGGGGTTAGGCTGGAATCTGACGCACCCTCCGGTCGTCTTCGGCCCTCATCGCTCCCCCCGCGGTGAGGGCCACACCATTTTCTGGGCGCGTTCGTGTGCCCCCTCGTGTGACCGCTCATGCAACATTTGGGTTACGGGCTGACCTCGGGACTTCCGCTCAGCGCGTGCTCCACTAGCGTGGAGCACGTCGGGGCATCCTGCGTCGGCTTCTTTCCAGCAGAACAGGCAGTACATGAGCACCCAGGGCACGGTTAAGTGGTTCAACTCGGAGAAGGGCTTCGGCTTCATCTCCCCCGACGACGGCGGCGCTGACGTTTTCGCGCACTACTCCGCCATCGAGTCATCCGGCTACCGCTCTCTTGAAGAGAACCAGCGAGTCGAGTTCGACGTGGCGCAGGGCCCCAAGGGCCTGCAGGCTGAGAACATCCGTCCGCTCTGAGAGCGGACGTCATAGAACTCCCCGACCGGAGGCCCGCACCCGTTGCGACCCTCCGGCGGGGAGTTCTGTGCTTTGTGGGCTAATCTCGCGGGCTCACGCTCGCTCGACGGACGTGCCCGGACACCCTCTCGGGAGGAGATCTGCCTCTCCGGAGGAGATCTGCGGGCTGAGGGTCCTCCCCAGGGAGAGTTCTCCTCCGGAGGCGGCGGGCCTGCCGGTCAGTTCAGCAGAAGCGCGCGCAGCTCGTCGGGCGATGCGGCGCGGAAGGCCGCCTCGTCGCCTTCATGCGTGTCGCTGAAGCCCCACTCGACGAAGATCACCGGGACGCCGTTCGCGTTGCCGCCCTCGACATCGTGGTGACGGTCGCCGATCAGCACCGGACGCGAGACGTCGGCGCCTCGGTCGGCCAGTCGGCGCAGCGCCTCGGCGACGATGTCGGTCTTCGACGCGAGGGTCGATTCGTCGGGTGTCGCGCCGACGGTCGTGAGGAAGTACGGGCGAAGTTCGAAGAAGTCGATGATCGCGTCGACCTGGATCTCGGGCTTCGAGCTCGCGGTCGCCTGCGGGATGCCGGCGTCGTGCAGGTCGCGGATGATCTCGGGCACGCCGGGGTACGTTCTGACATCGGTCGTGTAGCCGTCGGCCTTGCCGAGCGTGCGGTAGAAGCTCACGGCTTCGGCGGACTGCTCGGGGGTCATGCCCGCCTGCGCCTGGAACGACTGGAACATCGGCGGCCCGATCCAGTGCACCAGCTGCTCGCGCGTGGGAGCAGGGTGACCGAAGTGCGTGAGGGCGACGTTCAGGCGGCGGAGGATGCCGACCGACGCGTCGGCGATGGTGCCGTCGACGTCCCAGAGCACGCACGAGTAAGGGGAAGAAGCCATGTCTTCCAGCCTATGGGCAGTGCGCGAAGCGACCGAACGCCGTGAACATCTGTGCAGCTCGCCTCAGAAGAGGCGGGGGATGCCGGACTCGATGCCCTTCATGTCGTCGTAGTCGAGCACGAGGCAGCGGATGCCGCGATCCTCGGCGAGCACCCGAGCCTGCGGTTTGATCTCCTGCGCGGCGAAGACGCCCTGCACGGGGGCGAGGTGCGGATCGCGGCCCAGCAGCTCGAGGTAGCGGGTGAGCTGCTCGACGCCGTCGATGTCGCCGCGGCGTTTGATCTCGACTGCGATGGCCGCGCCGTCGGCATCCCGCACGAGGAGATCGACGGGGCCGATGGCCGTCGGGTATTCGCGGCGCACCAGCGTCGCACCGTCCGAGATGCGGTCGACCTGCTCGGCCAGGAGGCGCTGGAGGTCGGCTTCGACGCCGTCCTTCTGCAGCCCGGGGTCGACGCCCAGGTCGTGGTTCGTGTCGTGCAGGATCTCGTAGATCTGCACGCGAAGCGCGTCGCCGGTCTTCTTGTGCGTGACACGCCAGACCTCGGTGACGCCGGCGATCGACTCCTCCTCGCCCGGCTCCTCGGAGGCGAGCGAGCAGGGCGGGCTCATCCAGTTCAGCGGCTTGTAGCTGCCGCCGTCGGAGTGCACGAGCAGACTCCCGTCTCCCTTGTGCACGAGCAGACGCGTGGCAAGCGGGAGGTGGGCATTGAGCCGGCCCGTGTAATCCACGGAGCAGCGGGCGATGACGAGACGCACCCGTCGAGCCTACTTCGTCGGGCGCACTCCTTCTGCGGCGGCGGGCTGACTCGACATCTCGTCTGTGCGCAGCGGACGGGCGGCACCCGAGAAGAGGCCGGACAGCACGACCAGGCCGACCAGGATGTAGAGCGTGTTGAGCAGGCCGATGTGCTCGCTGATGAAGCCGAGCACCGGAGGGCCGCCGAGGAAGGAGATGTAGCCGATCGTCGCCGCGGCGCTCACGCGCGCGGCCGCCTTGGCCGGGTCGTCTGCTGCGGCCGACATTCCGAGCGGGAAACCGAGCGATGCGCCGACGCCCCACAGGGCCGCACCCACGAAGACCAGCGGGAGGCTGGGCGCCAGGATGAACAGCAGGATGCCGGATGCCGCGGCGACCGAGAGGATGCGCAGCACCGCGACGCGTCCGAAACGGTCGACGAGCGGGCCGCCGAACACGCGGACGACGGTCATCGCGACCGAGAACGTCGCGAGGGCCGCGGCGCCCAGTGCGGTTCCGCCGCCGTGGTCCTCCGCGACACCGAGAGCCAGCCAGTCGTTGGCGCCGCCCTCGGCGAACGACATGCCGAGCATCACCACGCCGATCGCGTATGTACGCGGCTCGCGCCAGGCCGACAGGGCGACGTGCATGCGCTCGCGCCAGTGCACCTTCTCGCCGTCGTCGGTCGTCGGGTCGAGCGCTTCGGCGCGGCGTGGGACGCTGGCGATGCTGATGACGCCGATGGTGGCGATCGCCACCGCGACGACGAGCGTGTGCGTGAAGACGTTGATCTGCAGCTGGGCGGCCAGGGCGCCGAGGCCGGCGCCGATCACGGTGCCGAAGCTGAAGAAGGCGTGGAAGAGCGGAAGGATCGTCTTGCCCGAGTGCTGTTCGATCGCGGTGGCCTCGACGTTCATCATGACGTCGACGCAGCCGTTGCCCAGGCCGAACAGCACGAGACCGATCAGCACCACCGGGTACGAGCCCAGCACGTTGGCACCGATGCCGATCAGGGCGACGCCGGAGGCGAACGTGAAGATCGACACCATCATGCCCAGGCGGGCGCCGGTGCGCGCCATGATCGCGGGGCTGGTCGAGATTCCGATGATCGACGCGATTCCCGCGCCGAGCAGCAGCATGCCGACCTGTGCCTTGTCGACCTCGAGCGCGAGCTTGATGTCGGGGACACGCGATGCCCAGGTGGCGATCGACAGACCGCTGGCGAGGAAGATCGCGAAGATCGCCGTGCGCCAGCGCACGTACTGCGATCGAGAGAGAGCCGTGTCCATGGTGCACAGCATATCGAATCGATTCGATGGACGGGAACCGGGGGAGCTATCCTCGGAGTATGACGAGTCATGAGACCCCGCGCCGAGCGACGATCGCCGATGTCGCCCGCGCGGCGGGAGTCGCGACGTCGACCGCCTCCGTCGTCTTCAGCGGCAAGACCAACGTCGCACCGGCGACGCGCGAGCGGGTGCTCGCCGCAGCGGCCGAACTCGGCTACGCCGGGCCCGATCCGCGCGCCGCCTCGCTGCGCCGGGGACGCAGCGGCATCGTGGCCGTGGTGCTGGAGGGGCATCTGCGCGCCGCCTTCCTCGACCCGGTGACGACCGCCATGATGGACGGCCTCACCGACGGGATGGCCGACCTGAGCGCCGGCATCCTGCTGATGCGCGACGAGCCGGGCGATGACGGATCATCGCTCTCGAGCGCGCCGGTCGACGCGGTCGTGCTCATCGGATGCTCGGGGCGCGCCAAGGCATCGCTCGACATCGTCCGCAGCCGTGGGCTGCCCGTGGTCGTGATCGAGGGCGACGCCGGAGAGGGCATCCCGAGGATCACCCTCGACAACGCCGCCGCTGCCGCGGACGTCGCCCGGCACCTGCGCGATCTCGGCCACCGCGACGTGGCGCTCGTCACACTGCCGCTCGACACGGGCCGCGAACGGGGCCCCGTCACGCAGGAGCGCATCGATGCGGCGACAGTGGATGTGACGATCGATCGCCTCGCCGGCATGCGCGAGATCTTCCCGGATGCACCGGCGATCTCGGCGGGAGGCAGCTTCATCGACGAGGGCCTCCTTGCGGGGCGGACGCTGTTGGCGGATGCCGAGACCAGGCCGACGGCGATCCTCGCCCAAAGCGACCTCATCGCGGTGGGCGTCATCCGTGCGGCGGAGGAGCTGGGGCTGCGGGTGCCCGAAGACCTGTCGGTCGCCGGCTTCGACGGCATCGCCGCCGACGGGCTCGGCGACCTCGTGCTCACGACCAGCGTGCAGCCGGCGGTCGAGAAGGGGCGTGCCGCGGGTGAGCAGGTCGCACGGATGCTGCAGGGAGAGCCGGGCCTCACCCTGCACCTCACCTGCCTGTTCCGCGAGGGCACGACCACGGCGGCGCCCGCCCGCTGAGCAGGCGGCGGACGTGTGGGTGGGGCGAGACGGGTTCGCGCCACTTCACGAGCGAGGGACATCGGGGGTCAGGAGCGCTGCGGACCCAACGGCAGCGTCTCGGTGCCCAGATCGAGGATCGAGTACCGACCGCAGTCGACGACCCTCTCGGGGAGAACCGCTTGCGGCGGGTCCCACGGCACCGTCTGCGAATCCTCGACGAGGAACGACACCTCGCCGACTGCGAAGTCCGTGCGGTCGACCAGCCATGCATACGCGTTGAGCTGATGATCGACCTGCACGAGCTGTGAGGGATCGGCCAGGTGCAGCTTGGGCAGGCGCACTGTCCAGAACTGCCCGGCACCGGTGCGACCGGAGGCGTCGACCCAGTCGGTGACGCAGGTGAGATCGGCATCGGGCCGGGTTGCGGCATCCGCGAGTCGAGGGATGCTGAGCCCCCCGGCGACGAGCAGCAGGACTCCGACCATCACCGCCGCGGGTCGCCGCACACGGTCGCCGACCCGCAGGGCGTGCGGAGCGGCGACGAGTGCGAGCACCGGTGCGAAGGCGAACGGCTGCAGATAGCGTGCCGCGTGGGTTCCCAGCATGACGGCACCGACCACGACCATGACCGGCGCGACCCACGCCATCGCCGCGACCAGCCGTGAGCCGGGGTCGCCCGCCCGCACGGTGCGCACGACGGCTGCGACGATGAGTGCGGCAGCGATCAGCAGCCCGATCACGCCGAGGAGGTTCTGCATCCGTTCGCCGACGAGCCGGCCGTAGTAGTCGATCGATTCGTGCCACTGCCCGGGCTGTATGTAATCGATGCCGGTCTTCGTGATCCATGCCGCGAGCGGAATACGTGACAGGAATCCGAGCGTGGTGCCGGCGAGCAGCACGGCGATGATGACCGGCGCACGCGAGCGCAGCCCTGGGGAGACCGACGCGATCGCCAGCAACATCACGAGCGGAATCGTCGCCCACGCCGCGTAGAGCGGGTTCGAGAGGGTCGACACGAGGGCGACGACGCCGAGTCCGATCGACGGCCACGCCATGAGCGCACGGCTGTCGATCATGCGCCGCACGATGCCGATCGTCAGGACGGCGGCGACGACGGTCGCGGAGTAATAGGTGGTCGTCAGCTGCAGCGACGCGAGGTCGAGCGCCTCGCGCGACGCCGAGACGTCGGTCATCGCGAGCACCCCGAACACCGCGAGTGCGAGCACGGACCAGGCAACGGGGGCCATGCCGGCACGGGCGCGGCCGGCAGTCAGACGGATGGCGCCGTAGAGGGCGAGCAGGTTGAGGACCGCGCTGATCGCGAAGAGACCGCTCGCATCGACGGGCACCGCTGCGTCGAGGGCGGTGAACGCTGCGGACTCGGGCAGGAACAGCACGCTCGACATCGCCCAGTCGAGCGGTTCGCCGGAGAGCAGCGAGCGGGCGAGCATCGCGACGACCATCGAGTCGCCGTCGCGGAAGAGCAGATCTGCTCGGGCCGACGACGCGACCGCACCGGCGGTGACGAGCGACACAGCGGCAGCGCCCAGCCAACCAGCCAGCTCCCGCACCCACGCCCGCGTCACGGGGCTACTCTGCCACGACCGCCGAGAAGACTCCGGTCTTCGCCGGTCCGCCGGTCACGCGATCTGCCGATCAGGCGATCAGGCGATCTGCGACCTCAGATCCCAGACCTCTTCGAGAGGAGCGGTTCCCTCGGCGCCATCCGCATCGCGGAAGAGCTCGACGAAACGCCCGATGTCGGCCTGCCAGGCGTGATCGGCCGGGTCATCCTCGAGCGCGGCGACCGCAGCGTCCCAGTCGTCGCACTCGACCAGGTGGAAGAGGCGGTGGCCGGATCGCCAGATGGTCCAGTCGTGGATGCCGATCCGCGAGAAGGTCTCAGCGAGGGCATCGGGGATGCGCGCGTGGTTCGTGCGGTAGTCGTCGATCGCGCCGTCGCGGATCTCGGAGTGCAGGGCGATGCGCATGGGTGTGCCTTTCAAGCCAGGGGGCGGAACGAGATCACGACGGGGGTCGCGGCATCCGCCACATCGACCAGGATGGCACCGTCGACGCGCTCCGCGGAAACCCCGGTGTCACCGATACGGGCCGTCTGCTCGTCGAGGAGGCCATCGGGATCGGGCAGGCGGACGCTCCCGTTCTGATCGATGACCGCATGCACCGCGTCGTCGGTGCGCGTCCAGCGCAGCCAGGGTTCGTCGGACGCCCGCAGTCGCTCCTCCGGTCGCGCGCCGAACACCGCGTGACCGTGACGGCTGTTCCACTCGCCGAGGCCCTCCAGGGTCTGCCGCTGGAGCTCGGGGATGCGCCCGGATGCCTCGAGCCCGATGTTCAGCAGCAGATTGCCGCCTCTCGAGACGACGTCGACGAGCAGGCGCACGGCCTCATCTGCCGACAGCAGGTGCTCGCTCGTCTCGTTGCGGTTGTGCCCGAAGGAGAGACCGATGCCCCGGGTGTTCTCCCACGCCTCGCCCACCTCGACCGCCGTGCCGTGCACATACTCGCTGGTGCGGAAGTCCCAGTGCGATTCACCCCAGCGGTCGTTCACGACGCCCTCGGGCACTCGCGCGTAGAAGGTCTCGAATGCGTGCGCGAGACTCTTGGGTCCCGGTGCGATGCCGGCATCCGGCCAGCGGATGTCGCCCCACAGGATGTCAGGTCGGTATCGGTCGATCAGGTCGACGACGTGGTCGTGCGCATACTCGGCGTAGGCGAGGTCGTCGGGGGCGGGGTCGCCGTCGTGCTCGATCGGCGGGAGGTCGGAGAAGTGCCAGTCGAGCCCGCCCGAGTAGTAGACGCCGAAGCGGAGTCCCGCGGCGCGGGTGGCCTCGGCGAAGGCCCCGATCAGGTCCTGCTGAGGCCCGCGTGCGACGGTGTTGCGTCCGTCGGTGCCCGGTGCGTCCCACAGGGTGACTCCGTCGTGGTGCTTGGTGGTCGGGATGAAGTAGCCGGCTCCCGTCGCCGCGACGACCGCGAGCACCTCGTCGGCGTCGAACGCCTCGGCCTTCCACTGGTCGAGGAAGTCGTCGTAGGGGGCTCCGCCGTGCACCTCCTGCTGATGCGCGTGTGCGGGGGAGCCTTCGATGCGGATCGTGTTCGCGTACCACTCGGCGTAGGGATTGTGGGCGTACCACTGCTCTCGCGGCACTGCCCCGAGTTCGCCTGTCGGCTCGGCCCACGCGGGCACGGAGTAGGGGCCCCAGTGCACGAATATCCCGAGCGCCGCACCGCGGAACCACTCGGGTAGGGGCCGTTCGAACTCTCGGTAGGCCTCGGGGCGAACGGGGTCGGTCTCGAACATCGCCATCGGAAAATACCTTTCATCACACCCTTGTGAACCGTTTCGTCTATCACGTATCCTATAGGAAATCTTGAACTCAAGGGAGAGCTTCGATGACTGACGCAGGATTCCGCCGCCCCACCGACCGCATCCCCGGCGGTGAGTGGTTCAGCGGCGCGGGCTTCGGCATCTTCGTGCACTGGGATCAGGCCTCGCAGCAGGGGATCGAGATCTCCTGGCCGCTCGTCGGCCGCTCGATCATCCCCGGCGAGGACGCCGTCGAAGATGCGGTGACAGTCGCCCAGTATCAGGCGACGGCGCCGACGTTCGACCCGACGGAGTGGGACGCCGCCGATCTCGCCCGCCGCGTGCGCGACGCGGGCGCGACCTATGTCGTCTTCACCGCACGCCACCACGCCGGCTACAACATGTTCTTCACCGAGCAGTCCGACTTCGGCGTCGAGCACGGCCCCTTCGGCCGCGACATCACACGCGAGTTCGTCGACGCCGTGCGGGCCGAGGGGCTGAAGGTCGGCATCTACTACAGCCTTCCCGACTGGAACCACCCCGACTACCCGGCGTTCCGCGACGAGGACCTGCCGTACAAGCTCGAGCACTGGCCCGCCGCGGGGCTGGCCGAGTTCGCCGACACCCCGGATGCCACCGATCGCCATCGTCGCTCGTCGCCGGAGGAGTGGTCGCGCTATCTCGAGTACGTCCGCGCGCAGCTCACCGAGCTGCTCACGAACTACGGACAGATCGACCTGCTGTGGTTCGACGGAGACTGGGAGCGCTCGGCGGTGGAGTGGACCTCTCCCGGCCTGCGTCGACTGATCAAGGAACTGCAGCCGCACGTCGTCATCAACGACCGTCTTCCCGGTCAGGGTGACTACCGCACGCCGGAGCAGGGATTCCCGCTCACCCCGCCGACCGGTCCATGGGAGCTGTGCCTGACGATCGGCGATCACTGGGCATGGCGCAGGGGGCCCGACAACGAGAAGTCCGCGCGGTCGCTGCTCGTCACCCTGATCGACGTCGTCGCCCGCGGAGGCAACCTGCTGCTGAACGTCGGCCCCGGCCCCGACGGCACGCTGCCCGCGGTCGAGCAGGAGCGTCTGCAGGAGTTCGCCGAGTGGATGCAATCGCACGCCGAGGCCGTGATCGGCGTCGAGCCCACCGTGGGCATCGACTTCCACGGCCCGACCACCGCCCGTGCCGGCCGTCTCTACCTGCACCTGACCGCGCTGCCGGTCGAGGAGATCATCGTGCGAGGGCTGCCGGTGCGTTCGATCACCCGAGTGCATCGCCTCGCCGACGATCTCGAGCTGCAGCATGACGCCAGCTTCGAGGTGCACGAGGCGTCCATCGCGGGCGACGACCTGGGCGAGCTGCGAATCGTGGCACCCGCACCCAGCGGCGCGCTGATCGACGTCATCGCCATCGACTTCTCCGAGTAACCGCACCACCCGAGCGACACCCCCTCACCCATCGCATCGAATCAGCATCCAATGAAGGAGGCAGACAGAATGAATGCACTCTCATCCCGACGCGCGAAGCGTCTCGTCCTGACCGGGGCCGCGGGCCTCACCGTGGTCGCCCTCGCCGGTTGTGCCGGGGCATCCGCCGGAGGCACCGGCGGATCCGGCGGTCCGCTCGTGCTCTACACCTGGGCCGCCAGCGAGGGCGACCAGGCGCAGTGGGCCGACTTCATCGAAGGCGCGCAGGTCGAGGATCCCGACCTCGACATCTCCGTCGAGGGCCCGAGCTTCTCGGACTACTGGACCAAGGTGAAGACCCGCCTCAGCGGATCGAACCCGCCCTGCCTGCTCACGACCCAGGCCGCGCGCGCACAGGAGCTGGGCGACCTGCTCATGCCTCTCGACGATCTGATCGAGAAGAGCGGTTTCGACATCGACAGCATCGACGCCTCGATGCTCAGCGGCATGACGGTCGACGGGACGATCCGCGCGATCCCCTATGACGCCGAGCCGATCGTGCTCTTCTACAACGTCGAGGCGTTCCAGGCGGCAGGGCTCGAACTGCCCGGCACCGAGTACACGCGCGACCAGTTCATCTCGGACACCAAGGCGCTCACCGACGGAGAGAAGAAGGGTCTCGCGCTCGCGCCGGGCATCTTCATCCCCAACGCCTGGTCGCTCGCCGACGGCGTGCCCGCCGTCACCGAAGACGGCGAGCTCGACCTCACGAACTCCGATTTCGTCGACCAGATCCAGAGCTTCTTCGACCTCGTCTCGGTCGAGCAGGTCGCGAAGGCTCCCGAAGCCGCCGACGGCTCCGAAGTGTCGCAGCAGGCGTTCACCTCGGGCGAGGTGCCGATGCTCATCGAAGGCCCCTGGATGTACGGCAGCTTCGCCGACGCCGCCGACTTCACCCTGGGCGTCACGATCGTCCCGTCGACGAGCGGGACGGCAGCCGCGATGACCGCAGGCTCGGGATTCGGCATCGCTGCGAACTGCGACCGCCCTGATGAGGCCTTCGCCGCGATCGAGGCGCTGACCTCGGTGTCGGTGCAGGAGAAGCAGGCCGAAGCCCGAGGCATCGTCCCCTCTCGCATCGAGGCGCTTCCGGCCTGGGCCGAGGGCAAGACCGAGGGTGCCGCCGACGTCGTCGAGGCACTCCTCGCAGACGCGACGCCGCAGCGCACCACCTCGACCTGGAACCAGGTCGAGACCCTGATGACCCAGTACGGAGTGCAGGGCTACCGGGGTGAGCTGACGGCTGCGGAGATCATGGAGACGATCCAGAACTCGGTCGCGGGCTGAGCGGATGGCGATCATGAGCGACCGGAGTGAGGCGACGGCCTCCTCTGCGATGCCCGGCGTGGCGGGGGTGCCGATCGGTGCCCCCGCCCCGCGGGCTCCACGTCTGCGACATCGGCGCGGCGACGGCTGGGTCGCCGTGGCCTTCCTCGCCCCGGGGTTGATCGGGTTCGTCCTGTTCATCCTCACTCCGCTGTTCGGATCGGCCTTCATCAGCCTGTTCGACTGGAAGCTGTTCGGCAGCCCCGACTTCATCGGGTTCGAGAACTACGTCAAGCTGTTCCGCGACCCGACGTTCTACACCGTGCTCGGCAACACGCTCATCTTCGCGGTCGTCTACACGGCGCTGAACCTGTTCGTCGCCCTCACCATCTCGCTGTGGCTGAACACCCGCATGAAGGCCGCTGGTGCGTGGCGGGTCATCTTCTTCCTTCCCGTGATCACCCCGATGGTGGCGAACGCGCTCGTGTGGCGGCTGCTCCTCTCGCAGGACGGACTCGTCAACTCGATGCTCGCGACCGTCGGCATCGACGGCCCCAACTGGCTGTCCGACTCGGCGTGGGCGCTGCCCTCGGTGATCGCGATGTCGGTGTGGCAGTCGTTCGGCTACAACGTGATCGTCCTGTCGGCCGGCCTCAGCGCGATCCCGAAGGAGCTGCTCGAGGCCTCCCGCATCGACGGCACCTCGGCCTGGCAGCGGCTGCGGTTCATCATCCTGCCGCTGCTGTCGCCGTCGCTGTTCTTCTGCTCGACCATGACGATGATCGGCGCGTTCCAAGTGTTCGTGCAGCCGCTGTTCCTCACGCAGGGCGGGCCGGGCGAGAGCACCAACACGTTCGTGCTCTACCTGTATCGCAACGGATTCGTCTTCGATCGGCTCGGCTACGCATCCGCCCTCGCGTGGATCCTCTTCCTCGTCGTGATGCTCATCACCGCCCTGCAGTTCGTCGGCCAGCGCAGGTGGGTGAACTATGAGTGACGTCGTGAGCCTTCCCCGCCGCGCGCGTCAGCGCCGGGACTCCCTCAAGGAATGGCTGAACACCGCAGCCATCGCCGCGGTGGCGCTGATCTTCGCGTTCCCCTTCATCTGGATGTTCCTCACGGCGCTCAAGCCCGAGAACGAGGTGTTCACCGCGACCCCTCAGATCTTCGGATCGGAGATCCGCTGGGCGAACTTCGTCGAGGCCTGGACGGTCGTGCCGTTCGGCCGCTTCATCCTCAACGGCCTGATCGTCGCGATCCTCGGCGCCCTGCTCTCGGTGATCGTCGCCGTGCTCTCGGCCTACGCGTTCTCGCGGCTGCGCTTCAAGTACCGCGACAAGCTGTTCCTGCTGTTCGTGCTCACGCTCGTGCTGCCTCAGGAGGTGCTGGTCGTGCCCCTGTTCATCATGATCAACAGCTGGGGATGGAACGACAGCTTCGCGGCGCTCATCATCCCGTTCGCCTTCACGGCGTTCGGCACCTTCCTCATGCGGCAGTTCTTCCTCACCATCCCGATGGAGTACGAGGAAGCGGCGCTGATCGACGGTGCGTCGCGCCTGCGCACTCTCTGGTCGGTGCTGCTGCCGCAGCTGGTCGCGCCGCTGAGCGTGCTCGCGGTCTTCTCGTTCATCGGCTACTGGAACTCGTACCTGTGGCCGCTGATCATCATCAACACGCAGGACATGGCCACCGTGCCCCTCGGGCTCGGCATGTTCACCGGTCAGTTCGGCACGCAGTGGGCTCTGCTCATGGCGGCGTCGACGCTGGCCGTCATCCCCTCGCTGATCCTGGTGCTGCTGCTGCAGCGGCAGCTCATCAAGGGGGTCACCCTGGGCGGACTCGGAGGACGCTGATGCACACGACACAAGACACCGCCGCGAGACTGCTCGAGGTCAGGGCGGATGCGACGGCAGGAAGCCGCATCGTGCACGTCGCGGCGCAGCTGTGCGACCTTCCGGTCGAGACGGAGCGGACGGATGCGCTGCAGACGTTCGTGAAGCAGGAGACGATCCTCGTGAGACTGCGCACCGCCGACGGCACCGAGGGCATCGGCTACAGCTACACGATCGGCACAGGCGGCGGTGCCGTGCTCAGCCTGCTGCGCGAGACACTGCTGCCGGCGCTGATCGGCCTCGAAGCAGAGCGTCCGGAGGCCGTATGGCTGGCCCTGTTCGGCATCACCCGCGCGACCACCGTGGGGCCGATCACCGCGCTCGCGCTTGCCGCTGTCGACACCGCCGTGTGGGATGCGAAGACGCGGCGATCCGGGCTGCCGCTGTGGGTCGCCGCCGGCGGCGCCTCGCCCTCCGTCCCGGTGTACGACACCGAGGGCGGATGGATGCACTTCGGCACCGATGAGCTCGTGGCGCACGCCGTCGATGCGAAGGAACGAGGCATGGGCGGGGTCAAGATCAAGGTGGGGATGCCGCGGGGCCACCAGGACCTGGAGCGACTGCGGGCCGTGCGGGACGCGGTCGGACCCGGCATGGACATCATGGTCGATGCGAACCAGTCGTTCTCGGTGGCGGAGGCGATCAGGCGCGCCCGTCTCTTCGAAGAGGTCGACGTCTTCTGGTTCGAGGAGCCCCTGCCGGCCGAGGACATCGAGGGTCACCGGCAGCTCGCCCGCTCGACATCGGTGCCCATCGCGGTCGGCGAGAGCATGTACTCGCTCGGGCACTTCCGCGAGCATCTGCAGCGCGGCGGTGCGTCGATCGTCCAGGCCGACGTGGCGCGGGTGGGCGGCATCACGCCGTGGCTGAAGATCGCGCACCTCGCCGAGTCGTTCAACGCCCCTGTCGCGCCGCACTTCCTCATGGAGCTGCACGTCTCGCTCGTGTGCGCGATCCCCAATGCGCTGTATCTCGAGCACATCCCGCAGCTGCGTGCCGTGACGAGGGGCGAGCTGCGCATCGAGAACGGGCGGGCCTGGGCGCCGAACGAGGCGGGGCTCGGGATCTCCTGGAACGACGACGCGCTCGGGCGCCTGGTCGTCGCATGAGCAGTGTCGTCTCCGGAGTCCCGCAGCCCGTCGCGCAGTCGGTCGCGATCGGACGCGGCGGGCTCGCCGCTCCACCCGTCGGGTACGGCGCCGCCGCGCTCGGCAACCTCTATCAGGCGCTGGGCGACGACGAGTGGCCGGGCATCGTGCCTGCGGCGTGGGCAGGAGGCATCCGGTATTTCGACGTGGCTCCGCACTACGGGCTCGGTCTCGCCGAACGACGACTCGGCGAGAGCCTGCGGCAGCTGCCGCGCGACGAGTACATCGTCTCGACCAAGGTCGGGCGCCTGCTCGTGCCGCAGGATGCCGCCGGTCGCACCGACATCGACAACCTGTTCGACGTACCCGCCGACCATCGCCGCGTGCAGGACTACTCGCGAGACGGCGTGCTGCGCTCGATCGAGCAGTCACTCGAACGGCTCGGTCTCGATCGCATCGACATCGCACTGGTGCACGACCCCGACGCGCACGAGCGCGAAGCCCTCGAGGGTGCGTTCCCCGCGCTCAGCGAGCTGCGCGATCAGCGGGTCATCACTTCGTTCGGGGCGGGGATGAACCAGAGCGCGATGCTCGCGCGGTTCGTGCGCGAGACCGACGCCGACGTGATGATGGTCGCCGGGCGCTGGACCCTCCTCGACCAGTCGGCCGCCGATGACCTGCTCCCGCTCGCACACGAGCACGACGTGACGGTGCTCGCCGCGGCGGTCTTCAACTCGGGCATCCTCGCGACGGATGCGCCCGCGCAGGATGCGCTCTTCGACTACGGGCCCGCCGAGCTCCCGGTCGTCGAGCGAGCCCGATCGATCGCGCGCATCGCCCGGCGGCACGGCAGCTCGCTTCCCGAGCTCGCCGCACAGTACCCGCTGACCCACCCTGCAGTGGCGGCGGTGGTGATGGGCGGCGCGAGCGCCGAGCAGGTCTCGAGGAACAGCCGCCTGGTCGCACGCCCGGTCGCTGCCGAGGTGTGGGACGAGCTTCGAGAACACGGGCTGATCAGCCGAGAAAGGCACCCCGTACGATGAGACTCATGTTCGGCGACGACGAAGCACGCGGACCGCGGCCGCTCCCGGCGCGGCGCGCCCTCGTCGACGATGTGTACGACGCCGTGCTCGGCCTTCTCATGGACCGCGTGATCGAGCCCGGTGCCCGCGTGAACATCGACGCGGTCGCTCGCGATCTCGACGTGTCGCCCACTCCGGTGCGCGAGGCGCTCACGCGCCTCGAGGCCGAGGGGCTCGTCGCGAAGCGCGCACTCAAGGGCTACGTCGCGGCTCCTCTGCTCGACGCTGCGGGGCTCCGTGATCTGTACGACATGCGCGAACTGCTCGAGCCCGAGGCCGCGCGTCGCGCATCGACCCATCTCGACGCCGACATCGAGAGCGAGCTCGCGGAGTCCGTCGTTCAGATGCGTGCAGCGTCGGCGCCCGACGCGGAGGAGAGCTTCCGCAACTACCGCCGGTTCATCGACGAGGACCTGCACTTCCATCACCTGATCGCCGAGCAGGCGCAGAGCCCGCTGCTCTCGGAGGCCATCGTGCGGCTGCGGTCGCACATGCACCTCTACCGCCTGAACTTCCGTCACGACTTCGAAGACGACACCCTCAGCGAGCACGAGAGCATCCTGGCGGCGCTTCGCCGACGCGATCCCGAGGCCGCAGCAGAGGCGATGCGCACCCACATCGCGAAGTCGTACGACAGGCTCGGCCCCGCGATCGCTCGACGCGCCGAGAACGCATCCGAATGATCTGATTTCGCGATCGACATCGCGCAAAGTGCCCGAAATCCCGGGCAAAACCGGCCATTTGCGCGGTCCGGCGCCGACATGATCGACCCGGAACAGCGAAAAATCAAGGTAAACTCGATATCGACACCCGCCCGCCCGCCTGCGCCGCACCCCCGGCCGACGAGCTTTGAGGAGCCGCATATATGCTGACGCTCCTCGCCGTGTTCCTTCTCGGGTCGATCCTGATGCCCGTTCTGGTGCGCTGGCTGGGATCCCAGGCATTCGCCATCGCGGCTCTCATTCCCGCCGCGGCATTCATCCACGCACTGGTGCTCACCCCCCAGGTGCTCGACGGCCCGACGCCCTTCGTCTCGGTCGCGTGGATTCCGCAGCTCGGGTTGAACCTGTCGATGAACATGGATGTGCTCGGCTGGGTGCTGACCCTCATCGTCACGGGTGTCGGCGCGCTCGTGCTGCTGTACTGCCGCTGGTACTTCCACGACGACTCCGCGGGGATCGGCCAGTTCGCCGGTGTCCTGCTCGGATTCGCGGGTGCGATGTACGGCCTCGTCCTGACCGACGACCTGGTCATGCTCGTCATGTTCTGGGAGGTGACGAGCATCCTCTCGTACCTCCTCATCGGCCACTACCGTCGGCGTGCGGCCAGCCGACGAGCTGCTCTCCAGGCGCTCCTGGTCACCACCCTCGGCGGACTCGTGATGTTCGTCGGAGTCGTGCTGCTGGTCGTCGATGCCCGCACCTCGAGCATCCGCGAGATCCTCGAGATCGCTCCCACCGGGGCGATCGTCGATGCCGCCGTGGTGATGCTGCTCGTCGGTGCCATCAGCAAGTCCGCGATCTTCCCGTTCCACTTCTGGCTCCCCGGCGCGATGGCCGCGCCCACCCCCGTGAGCGCCTACCTGCACGCTGCGGCGATGGTGAAGGCGGGCATCTACCTGATCGCGCGCTTCGCTCCGATCTTCGCGTTCACCGGACCCTGGCGGCCGATCATCATCTCGCTGGGGATCGTGACGATGCTGCTCGGCGGCATCCAGGCGCTGCGAGAGACCGACCTCAAGCGCATCCTCGCCTTCGGAACCGTCAGCCAGCTCGGGTTCTTCTCGATCGTGATCGGCTACGGCACGCAGGCGAGCGCGCTGGCGGGCCTTGCACTCGTGATCGCGCACGCGCTGTTCAAGTCGGCGCTGTTCCTGATCGTCGGTGTGATCGACCGCCAGCTGTCGACGCGTGACATCACAGAGCTGAGCGGTGTGGGCCGGCAGGCGCCGGTCATGGCGACTGCGGCATTCATCTCCATCGCCTCGATGGCCGGCATCGCGCCGACCCTCGGATTCGTCGCGAAGGAGTCCACCCTCACAGCCCTCCTCGACGACGCGCTGCACGGATCGCCATGGGGACTCGTCGCCATCATCGGCGTCAGCGTCGGATCCATTCTCACTGCGGCATATGGCATCCGCTTCCTCTGGGGCGCGTTCTGGACCAAGCGCGACGCAGCAGGAGATCGTCTTCCCGACACCGCGTGGCCGGACCCGCCCGTCGGATTCCTCTCGGCGCCGATCATCCTCGCCGGCTTCACGCTGGCCACCGGCATCGGAGCCCCTGCCCTCGACGTCGCGCTCCAGGGATACGCCCTCACGGCCACGCCCGGCCTAGACGCCGAGGGCGTCGCCGCCGAGGGACCAGGGCACCTCGCCCTCTGGCATGGTCTCGAGCCCGCTCTCGGCATCTCGATCCTGTCGATCCTGCTCGGCGCCGCGGTCTTCCTCCTGACCCTGCGCACAGGGTGGGATCGCAAGGCGCGGCTGATCCGCTTCACCGCGGCAGACGTCTACTACCTGGTCATGCGCGGCGTCGACCGGCTCTCGGTGCTGAGCACGACCCTCACCCAGCGAGGCTCGCTTCCGGTCTACGTCGGCACGATCTTCGTGGTCTTCGTCGCCGCCGAGATCACGGCTCTCGTCGCCAGCGACATCGACCGCTTCCAGCTCTCGGCCTGGCACACCCCCGCGCAGCTGGTGGTCGCGCCGATGATGGCCGCCGCCGGCGTCATGGCCGTGCGGGCGCAGAAGAGGTACACCGGGGTCGTGCTCGTCTCGATCACGGGTCTCGGCATGGTCGTGCTGTTCGCGACCAGCGGCGCCCCCGACCTGGCGCTGACGCAGATCCTCGTCGAGACCGTGACGATGGTCACCTTCGCGCTCGTGCTGCGTCGCCTGCCTGCGCGAATGGGCGAGCACAACGCCTCCGTCGGTCGCATTCCGCGGGCGCTGCTGGGTGTCGGAGTCGGACTCACCATGGCCCTCGTCGCGGTCGTGGCGACCCAGTCGCGTATCGCGGACCCGATCTCGGCGGCCTTCCCGAAGCTCGCGTACGAGATCGGTCACGGCAAGAACGTCGTCAACGTCGCGCTGGTCGACCTGCGTGGCTGGGACACGATGGGCGAGCTCTCGGTGCTCGTGCTGGCCGCCACCGGCGTCGCCTCGCTCGTGTTCGTCACTCACCGGGCCGACATGCTGTCGGCGACCAAGACGCTGCCCAAGGCGCGGCGCCGTCGAACCCTCAGCCGTCCCCTGGTCGAGACGACCGAGGGCGTGCGCTTCCAGACCGACGAGAACGAGAGCAGCCCCCGCGCCTGGCTCGTCGGCGGACCGAAGATGAACCCGGAGAACCGGTCGATCCTGCTCGAGGTGATCGTCCGCATCCTCTTCCACACGATCATCGTCGTGTCGATCTTCCTGCTCTTCTCCGGCCACAACCTTCCGGGCGGCGGCTTCGCGGGCGGACTCGTCGCGGGCATGGCACTCGTCATGCGCTACGTCGCCGGCGGACGCTGGGAGCTCGGCGCGGCTGCGCCCACGGATGCCGGTCGACTGCTCGGCGCCGGTCTGATCCTCGCGGTCGGCACTGCCGTGGTGCCGCTGTTCTTCGGCCTCGCCCCGCTCACCAGCAACTTCTGGGAATGGGAGATCCCCGGCATCGGCCACATGGAGTTCGTCACCTCGACGATCTTCGACGTCGGCGTGTACCTCGTCGTGATCGGACTCGTGCTCGACGTGCTGCGCAGCCTCGGTGCCGAGGTCGACCGCCAGGCACAGGAGTTCCGCGAGCGGGGGGTGACCCGCTGATGGATGTCTCACTGACCCTGATCGTGATCATGGCCGTGCTGTTCGCCTGCGGCGTCTACGCGATGCTCGAGCGCAGCCTCACCCGCGTGCTGATCGGCTTCCTGCTGCTCGGCAACGCCACGAACCTGCTGCTGCTCATCGTGATGGGCGTGCCGGGGAGCGCACCGTTCTACGGCGCTGAGGGAGAGGTCAGCGACCCGCTGCCGCAGGCGCTCACTCTGACGGCCATCGTCATCACCTTCGCCGTCTCGGCCTTCCTGCTCGCGCTCATCTACCGCTCGTGGCAGCTGGGCCAGGCCGACACCGTCGAGGACGACGAGGCCGACATCGCGCTCCGCGAGCGCACCGACGCCGACGAAGACCTCATGGATGACGAGGCCGACGCCGCCGACGACGAGGCGACCACCGACTTCGTCGGCGTGCAGACGTCGCCGATCACCGTGCTGCACATGCGCGACCATCCGTCGATCCATGACGACGCTCCGACCGACCGGCCCACCGCGCCCCGGACCGCATCCGCGGATGCGGATGGGGATGGGGCGGGGGATCCGGACGTGGATGCCGGTCCTGGGGCGTCCGTCCTGGACGGAGAATCGGCGCCGCCCGACGACGACGCGGACGACTCCCCGCGCTCCGACGACTTCCGGACGGATGCCGACACGCACGCGTCAGACGCTCACGAGACCGATGCGGCCGACGCCGCGCATGACACGGCCACCGACACGGCATCCGATGACAGCGCACCTGAGCACACCGACGACGGGGAGGACCGCCGATGAGCGCCCTCGTCCCCCTGCTCGTCGCCCTGCCGCTGCTCGGCGCCGCGGCGACCCTGATCTTCGGCCGCAACCCGCGCCTGCAGGCGTTCGTCACGGTCGCGACGCTCGCGACCGTCTCGGTGATCGCCGCCGTGCTGCTGGTCGTCGTCGACGCGGGAGAACCGCTCGCGGTCTCGGTCGGCGGATGGCCCGTGCCGTTCGGCATCGTGCTCTATGTCGACAGGCTCGCGGCTCTCCTCGTGCTCATCTCGAGCATCGTGCTGCTCGCGGTTCTGCTCTTCTCGATCGGTCAGGGCGCGGCCGACGGCACCGACGAGACGCCGATCTCGATCTTCAACCCGTCGTACCTGATCCTCGCCGCGGGAATCTTCAACGCCTTCATCGCGGGAGACCTGTTCAACCTGTACGTCGGATTCGAGATCCTGCTCGTGGCGTCGTACGTGCTGATCACGCTGGGCAGCACCGAGTCGCGCATCCGCACCGGCGCGGTGTACATCGTCGTCTCCCTGGTCTCGTCGATCCTGTTCCTCGCCTCGATCGCGATGATCTACGGCGCACTCGGCACCGTGAACATGGCGCAGATCGCCGAGCGCATGACCGAGCTGCCGCAGGAGACGCAGCTGGTGCTGCACCTCATGCTCGTGATCGCGTTCGGCATCAAGGCGGCGATCTTCCCCGTGTCGTTCTGGCTGCCCGACTCGTATCCGACCGCTCCGGCGCCCGTCACCGCCGTGTTCGCAGGCCTGCTGACGAAGGTCGGCGTCTACGCGCTGATCCGCACCGAGACCCAGCTGTTCGCCGAGAACAGCATCGACACCGTGCTGCTGATCATCGCCCTGGCGACCATGATCGTCGGAGTGCTCGGCGCCGTGGCGCAGGCCGAGCTCAAGCGAATCCTGTCGTTCACCCTGGTGAGTCACGTCGGATACATGATCTTCGGTCTCGCGATAGCGACCCCGGCGGCGATCGGCGCGACGGTGTACTACATCGTCCACCACATCATCGTGCAGACGACCCTGTTCCTCGCCGTCGGTCTCATCGAGCGCAGGGCGGGAAGCACCTCGATCCTCCGGGTGAAGGGCCTGCTCAAGGTCGCGCCGGTGATCGCCGTGCTCTACTTCATCCCCGCGATCAACCTGGGTGGACTCCCGCCGTTCTCCGGGTTCATCGGCAAGTTCGCGCTGTTCGAGGCCGCGGCATCCGTGGGGACCCCGCTCATGATCGTGCTGATCTTCGGCGGGATCGTCACCTCGCTGCTCACCCTCTATGCGCTGATGCGCGCGTGGAACCTCGCCTTCTGGCGCGAGGAGGACGACTCGACCGAGACCGAGGGGCGCATCTCGTACCTCGGCAACGCCCCGGCCGCCGACGAGCAGCAGGAGCGTCGCCGCATCCCTCGCATCATGACGGTCGCCACCGCCGGCATGGTGGGGGTCACTATCGCGCTCACCGTCTTCGCCGGTCCGCTCTACGCACTGTGCGACCGCATCGGTGCGGCGCTGCTCGACCCGGTCACCCTCGTGCAGCTGGAAGACGAGGTCGAAGGATGAGCCCCACCGAGACCGGCCGTCACTTCTGGCGGGACATCCGCGTGCAGCTGCCGTTCCTGGCATGGCTCGTCGTGCTCTGGATGCTGCTGTGGAGCCAGTTCACGGTGCTGTCGTTCCTCTCGGGTCTCGTCGTCGCGGTGTTCGTCACGCGCGTCTTCCGGCTGCCGACCGTCGAGCTGTCCGGGCGGATCAACATCTGGTACGCCGCGCTGTTCGTGGTGCAATTCCTGTTCGCCGTCCTGCGGGGAGCGGTCTCGGTCACGGCGCAGGTGTTCGACTTCCGCCGTCAGCCCGGCGCGGCGATCATCGCGGTGCCGTTGAAATACGCCGACGACCTCATCATGACCCACGTCTCGGTGGTCTCGTCGCTGGTCCCCGGATCGCTGATCGTCGAGGCCGACCGCGACAGGCAAGTGCTCTACCTGCACGTGATCGGGGTTCGCAGCATGGCCGACGTCGAGAAGCAGCGCGAGGGCGTGCTGCGGTGGGAGCGACGGGTCGTGCGTGCGCTCGGGGCCCCCGCGCAGTACCGTGCCCTCAAGGCCGACGAACGCGCGGCGCGTGCCGGTGGTGCCGGCGGGCTGACCAGGGGAGGTGCCCGATGAACGTGCTGATGCTGGCGATCATGGTCGTCTTCGGGGTGGCCGCCATCCTGACGATCATCCGCATCGTGCGCGGCCCCTCGATCCTCGACCGAGCCGTCGCATCCGACGTGCTGCTCACCGAGGTCATGTGCGTGCTCGGCGCCGAGATGGCGATCAACGGTCACACCCGCAACATCCCGGTGCTGCTGATCATCGCCGCCGTGGGTGTCTTCGGTTCGATCTCGGTCGCCCGGTTCGTGGCCAGAAGGGACAACACGACCCCATGAACGTGTTCGGTCTCGCCATTCCCGACGCCGTCATCGACGTCGCCATCCTCGTGCTCATCCTGCTCGGCGCGGTTCTGTGCCTGTCGGCCGCCGTCGGTCTGCTGCGCTTCCGTGACGTGCCCTCGCGACTGCACGCCGCGACGAAGCCCCAGGTGCTCGGCCTCATCCTCATCTGCCTCGCGATCGCCCTGTCGCAGCGCACCGTCGGCGGAATCCTCATCGGGCTCGCGCTCGTCGCCCCGATCGTGCTGATGCAGTTCGCCACGGCCCCGCTGTCGGCCCATATCGTCGGCCGGCAGGCCTACCGCAACGGCACGACCGACGAGCGCAGTCTGGTCGTCGACGAGCTCGCCGAGTCGAAGCAGACTCCGCCGGGCGCCGGCTGACCAGAAGGAAGACGGATGTCAGCACCCCAGGGATGGCACGACGCGGGCACGCCGGGCCGGCAGCGCTGGTGGGACGGCGTGCAGTGGACCGCACATGAGCGCACGGCGCCGCCGACCGCCCCGTCGATGGGGTGGTACCAGGTGCCGGGGACCACAGACGTCCGCTGGTGGGACGGAGTCATCTGGACGCCGTACCGCGTGCGCAAGGGCAAGCCGCGGCCCGACGCCCTGGCGGTCGAGCCGCCGGCGGTGGGGCTGGTGCTCGGCATCGTGTTCTTCATCCTCGCGATGCTGCAGCTGTTGGCGGCGGTCATCACGCAGAGCCCCGGCAACTTCGCCCTTCCCGTGGTCCTGATGTCCATCGCCGTGATCTGGGTCCTCGGCGCCGCGCACACCCGCGCCGTGCGCAGGCTCCCCGCCCCGCAGTCGGCGGCGCTCGTCGACGCCTCCGTGCAGCCGCTGCCCGGCGAGGTCGATGGGCCGGATGCCGGGTGGTATCCGGTGACGGGGCAGGCCAGCCGCTGGTGGACCGGTTCCCGCTGGACCTGGTACCTCGGCACGAGATTCGGTCCGCGCCCCGGGCATGCCGGGCCGCGCGGCTATCTCACCTCGATGATCGTCGGCTGGTGCGTGGCCGGCATCGCGGTGATCGGTCTGGTCGTCGCGGTAGCGGGAAGCATCATGGAGCAGAGTCTCGTCACCGGGTTCATGATCGTGTTCGGCATCATCTTCGCGGTGCTCTTCGGCGGTCTGGGGGCGTTCGTCCTGCTGCTGACCAGGGCGCGACGCAACGCGATGCTCCTTCCGACCACACCCCCGCCGCTGCGCTGAGGCGGACTCGCCGCGCGCCCGCGCGGAGCCGCGTTCATGCTGAGTTGTGAACTGCGCGGTGAAGAGAGTACGGGTCAGAGATCGTCGGCGAAGGCCTGGATCAGGCGGGCCGCCGGCTCGGAGTCGCTGATCAGCGTGCCGTGACCGTGGTCGGGGATGACCCGCAGATCGGCGCCGGGGATCTCGTCGATGATCTCCCGGCACCAGCTCATCGGCGCGAGCGGGTCGTCTTCTCCGCGCAGCACCAGCACCGGCTGATCGATGCGGGCGAACGCCTTCTCGGGCTGGTGCACGATGGTCGCTCGGATCTTGCGGATGAGATGCGGGCCACCACGGAGGTACTCCCTGGCGCCGCGCCAGATCACCAGCGGTCGCTCGCCGATCAGGTCGGTGAGGAGGTACCTCGCCTGTGAGGCGATGTTGCGCGCTGCCTTGTTGACGGTGGGGCCGGCGAGCACGACGCCTTCGACGAGCGACGGATGCCGGGCGGCGAGCTCGGCGGCGATCTGACTGCCCATCGAGTGCCCGATCACGACGACAGGACCCTCGCCGGCGTGCCGGAGATAGGCCGCGACGAGGTCGGCATGGCGCTCCATGGTGAAGGTGCGTGCGGGCTCGGGCGCTTCGCCGAAACCCGGCAGGTCGAGCGCGATGACCCTGCCGCGCAGTCGCTGCACGACATCGAGGTAGACGCTGCGACCCATGCCGATGCCGTGCAGCAGCAGGAACGTGCGAGGGCCCTCGCCGAAGGTCTCCGCGATGAGCGTCGCCCCTGCATGCTCGAACTCGAGCAGGGTGACGGGGGTGCCCTTCGGGGCGAGATAGCTGGAGACCACGCACCCACGCTAACCGAGTGGGGGCCTTGCGGCTAACCGGATGCAGCGTGCGCCGTATGCCGGTGTGCGGCGAGACGCGCGTGCGCGCCATGCGAGGATGAAGGGTGTCTTCGCCCAGCTCCGATCCCGATCAGATCGAGACGGGGGGCGAGACCGCACGTCCGTCGAAGGGCTTCATCGCACGCATCGCAGACGGGTTGAGCGATCCGGTGCTGCGGGCGCTCGTCGCCGCGACCGCCGTGTCGCGCATCGGCCGCGGGGTGTTCCTCGCGGTCACGGTGCTGTTCTTCACGCAGATCATCGGTCTCTCTCCCGCGCAGGCCGCGGTGGTGCTCGCGGTGTCGAGCGGATGCGGTGTCGTCGGGTCGCTCCTCGGCGGGTGGCTCGCCGATCGATGGAGCGCACGACGCCTCGCATTCGGCTTCGAGATGACCGGCGGCGTGCTGCTCGCCGCCTATGCGTTCGTCGGAGATTTCGTCTCGGCGCTTCTGCTCGCCAGCCTCTCCGGCTTCTTCGACTCGCTCGGATACTCGGCGCGGTCCGCCATCATCGCGCGAGGATTCGCCCCCGACAGGCGCGTGCATGCCCGCGCCGTGCTGCGCACGGTCACGAACCTCGCGATCGCCGCGGGCTCGGGCTTCGGCGCGATCGCCCTGGCGCTGGGCACCCCCGAGGCCTACCGGGTCGTGATCGCCGGTGCGGGTGCCGTCTGCGCACTCGGGTCGCTCTCGCTCCTCCGGCTGACGTCGGCGGTCGACGCCCCCGCACGCGGTCGTGTCGCGACTCAGCTCACCGAGACGGGATCCATCGACACGCAGGCGACGGCTGCGGCATCCGCTGAGCGCAGGGAGTGGAACCGTCGCTCGCCGTGGCGCGACCCGCGGTACCTGCTGCTGAGCGGGCTCTCGGCGATCTTCGGGATGCAGTTCGGGGTGGCGGAACTCGGGGTGCCCCTGTGGATCAGCGAATACACGAAGGCGCCGGACGCCACGTTCGCCGTGCTCCTGATCGTCAACACGGCGCTGGTCGTGCTGTTCCAGGTGCGTGCCTCGCGCGGCACGCATGACATCCGGGTCGCGGGACGCGTGACCATGATCGCGGGGTGGCTCATGGTCGCCGCCTGCCTGATCTACGCGCTCGCCGCCGGTCTTCCGACGTGGGCTGCGATCGTCATCCTCGTCGTCGGAATGATCACGCACACGTTCGCCGAGATCCTGTCGCAGGCCGGAGCCTGGGGGCTCAGCTTCGAGCTCGCCGACCCGGTGCGGGCGGGCGCCTATCAGGGCGTGTTCGGAATGGGCTTCTCGCTCGGAGCCCTCGCGTCGCCGATCGTCGTGAATGCCACGGCGATCACCTTCGGCTTCGCAGGCTGGGCGATGCTGGCGGCGATCTTCCTCGCCGCCGCGGTCGGCATCTGGGCGATCGCACGCCGCGCGGCCGCATCCGCCGAGCCCGCATCCGCCTGAGGCGCGGGCCGAGGAGAGCTACCCGGCGGGGGTCAGCACCAGGGTGTTCTGCGTCGCCGCATCGACCGCCTTCTCGGAGAACGCCCACGGCTTCTGCGCGCCGGCCGCCCAGTCCGCGGTCTGATCGACGTAGTGCTCATCGAACGCATGACCGGATGCCCCGGTGAGGTGGATCCAGGTCGAGGCGTCGAGGTCGGAGAGGTCGACCACCATCCGCATCGACGGCACAGTGGTCGTCGCGTAGGAGGTGCCGAGATCCCACCCGGTCGCGTTGACCACCGATGCGCCGCCGCCGACCGCATACGGGCCGCGGTTGAAGAGCATCTCGATCGGCGCGATGCCCGACGAGCCCAGAGTGTCGCTCGTGAGGGTGATCGCGTGCAGGTCGCCCCACCGCCACCCGGTGACGGCGTCGCCCTGCAGGGTGGAGAGCTCGTCGTATGCCTCTTCGGCAGACAGCGCCAGCATCTCGTCCATGCTCGTGACGTCGATGCTCGGATTCGTCCAGAGCGGGTCGGAGGGATCGTCGAGCAGATCCGCGACGACCGTGAAGAGGCGGCCCTGGCCGTCGATCGGCAGAGGCTGGTCGCGTTCGGCGAACAGGTTCTGCACGAGGTTCGACCAGAGCACGTTCGCGTAGGCGGCGGCAGGGGACGCCGCGTCGTTCTGCGCATCCCACGAGCGCAGCAGGGCCACGGCATCCTCGGTGCCTGCGCCCTTCACCTCGACATCGTCCATCGCGGATGCCAGACGTTTGCCGATCCACATCTCGCTGTCCATCTGGATCTCGCGCATGTCCTGCGCCGTGAGCGGTGCGGCCGCCGCGCGTCGTTCGATCAGGTGCGCGATGCGATCCGCGCGGTAGCCGTAGTCCCAGTCCCGCGAGAGGAAGTAGGGGTAGTCGTCGGTGACGATCGCGTTGTTCGCCGTCACGATGTAGCCGGATGCCGGGTTGTACGACACCGGCAGCTCGTCGAAGGGGATGAACCCCGTCCAGTCGTAGCTGCTGTCCCACCCGGGCTGCGGCATCCATCCGTCGCCGGCTCCTCGCACGGGCAGGCGTCCGGGAGTCTGATAGCCGATGTTGCCCTCGACGTCAGCGTAGATGAGGTTCTGCGCCGGCACATCGAACAGGGCGGCCGCCGAGCGGAACTCCTCGAAGTCCTGGGCGGTCGACAGCGCGAAGATCGCCGTGGCGGCCGTGCCGGGGTCGAGAGCCGTCCAGCGCAGACTGACCGCATACTCGGAGGCCTCGCCGGTGGGCGCGGTGCCCGTCGCGCCTCCGGCCGTGAGTCCAGGCTCCGGGTCGTCGGCGATCGCCGTGAAGTCATCGGTGAGCCCCGAGATGATGGGGCCGTGCGCGGTCGATCGGATCGTCAGGTCGATGTCGTCGCCGCCCGCGACCTTGATCGTCTCGGTGGTCTCCTCGATCGGCACCAGCGCTCCGTCGCGCCAGTACTGGTCGCCCTCGATGCGCTCGATGTAGAGGTCGGTGACATCGGTGGTCAGATTGGTGAAGCCCCACGCGATCTGCTGGTTGTGGCCGATCACGATGCCGGGGAGTCCGGAGAACGAGAAGCCCCCCACGTCGAACGGGCATTCGTCTGTGACCTCGCTGCAGCGCAGCTGCACCTGGTACCAGACCGATGGCAGCGATGCGCCCAGGTGCGGGTCGTTGGCGAGCAGCGGCATGCCGGTCTCGGTCAGGTCTCCCGACACCACCCAGGAGTTCGAGCCGATGCCCTCGCCGACATCGCCGACGAGCAGGCTCGCGGCCTCGATCACGTCGGAAGCCTCCTGCCACTCGATCGTCGTCGCGGCCTGCTGCATCTCATCGTCGTTCGCGTCGGTCGTGAACGCGGCGGGCTCGGCGCCGGTCTCGAGAGTGGGCACCGTGGAGATCTCGGGCACGATCACCGGGTGCTCGTCGAACGGATACGCGGGGTACAGCTCATCGAGCGTCGCGGTGATGTCGGTCGCGTCGGTACCGTCTGAGCTGTCTGAGAGCTGCGCGGTCAGCAGCGCACGCTCGGCCTCATCCTCGATGTTGCCGCGGAGATCCCAGGCCATGGCCTTCAGCCAGGCGACCGAATCGGCGGGCTCCCAGGGCTCGGGCTCGTACTCCGGGTTCTGCATTCCGAGCACGGCATATTCGAGCGACAGCTCGGCACCCGAGCGTGACGAGAGATAGGCGTTGACCCCGTCGGCGTAGGCCTCGTAGTACCCGCGCGTCACGTCGTCCATCGCCTCGACCTCGGCCTCGGCGACCTTGCGCCAGCCGAGGGTGCGCAGGAAGGCATCCGTTCCGGCCTGCGACTCGCCGAACATCTCAGCCACGCGACCGGCCGTCACGTGACGTCGGAAATCCATCTCGAAGAAGCGGTCCTGCGCGTGCACGAACCCCTCTGCATAGAACAGATCGTGGGATGAGTCGGCCGTGATGGTCGGGATGCCGCGGTCGTCGCGCTGCACCGTCACCTCGGACTGCAGACCCTCGAGCGGCAGGGTGCCCTCGGTCTGCGGGAAGGACCGCTGGATGGTCCAGGTCACGAAGAAGGCGACGGCGACGGCGACGACGATGATCGCCGCCACGACGAGGAAGGCGATGCGGCCGATGCGCGCACCCAGTGACGGGCGTGAGGGCACGGCGATCTCAGGCGAATCGGTTGTCATCATCGAGAACTCTTTCGGGTGGCATTGCGGGACTCAGTCCCAGAGAGTCCCAGAGGGCGTCTCACCGACGCACTCTGGGAATACTACCCACAACGACGACGCGTGGCGGGGGAACTTCTCGCCCCGCCACGCGGCGTCAGCCGATGAGGCTCGGCTGCAGATCGCGCAGCGTGCGCCGGTGCGTCATGCGCGTCACCCCGATGGCGGCGAGCAGCAGAGCGCCGACCAGCCAGATCCCCAGCACCACCAGATCCCATCCGGCTCTGCCGAGATTGCCCCCGTACATGAGCTGTCGCATGGCATCGACGACGTAGCCGAGCGGCAGCACGTGGTGCAGCGCGGCCAGCGGAGCGGGCAGCGTCTGCCAGGGGAAGGTGCCGCCGGCGGTGACGAGCTGCAGCACCATGAGCACGAGACCCAGGAACTGGCCGACCGAGCCCAGCCAGACGTTCAGCGTGAGGATGATCGCCGCGAACGTCGCTGACGCGAAGATCATCACGCCCAGAGTGCCGATGGGGTTGTTGAACGTGAAGCCCAGGGTGATCGCGAGGATGCCCATGAGCCCGACCATCTGCACCGCGCCCAGCATCGCCGGAGTCAGCCACCCGGCCAGAGTCACCCGGATGGGGGAGTGCAGCGCCGTCACGGCGCGACGGGAGATCGGCTTGACGATGAGGAACAGCGCGTAGATGCCGATCCAGGCCGACAGTGCGGCGAAGAACGGTGCGAGGCCCGCGCCGTAGTCCTCGGCCGACGCCACCTTGTCGCTCGAGACCTTGACGGGATCCGCGATCGTGTCGGCCTGCAGCGCGCGCAGGTCGGGAGTCGACGCGGGGATCTGCTCCACCCCGTCGGACAGTCCGTCGCGCAGCTCGGCCGTGCCGGACGCGAGGGTGCCGAGTCCGTCGCGCAGCTGGGCCGCGCCGTCCCTCGCCGCCGCCGCGCCCGTGGCGGCGGTCTGCGCGCCGCCGGCGAGGGTCTGGGCGCCACTGGCGAGCGTCTGCGTGCCGCTGGCGAGCTGCGAGGCACCGGATGCCACCGACTCGGCTCCGGCGGCGAGCTGGTCGACCTTGTCGACCGCGTTCTGCACGGTGGCGTTGCCCTCTTCGAGGCGGGTGCCGAGCGGATCGAGGGTGGACAGCACCCGATCGATCTCCTCCTGCGTCAGGCCCTGATCTGTGAGCACCGTCGCGATGTCCTGGCGTGCCTGGGGCAGGGCATCCGTCGCCTGCTGCACGGCAGACCCGGCGCGGTCTGCGACGTCGGCCAGTTGCCGGTTGCCGTCGCTGACCTGCTGAGCACCCGAGGCGAGAGTCGCCGCTCCGCCGGCGAGCTGAGACGCGCCACCCGCAAGCTCAGACGCGCCACCCGCGAGCTGAGACGTGCCGTCGGCGAGCTGAGACGTGCCGTCGGCGAGTGTGGCGCTGCCGGTCGCCGCGGTGTTGGCACCGTCGGTGAGCTGGCTCGCCCCGTCGGCGGCGGTGACGAGGTTGTCTCGCACGTCGCTGAGTCCGGTGAGCAGGCGCTCTGCCGCCTCGCTGCCGACCATCTCGGCGACCGAGCTGCGGATCTTCTCGACCGCCTGAGTTCCCATGCTCGACGCGAGGTAGTTGTTCGCGTCGTTGGTCTCGAGTTCGATGCGCGCCTGGTGCGGGTCGTCGCCCGCGGCCGAGGTCAACGCCGAAGAGAAATCGTCAGGGATCGTCACGGTGAAGTCGACCGTGCCCTCGCGCAACGCGTCTGCGGCCTCGTCGGCGGACATGCGCTGCCAGTCGAAGGCGTTGCCGTCGATGAGGTTCTCGGCGACGTCCTCGCCGTAGTTGACGGTCTCGCCGGTCTCGGCCTCCGTTCCCGTGGTGGGGGCAGGGGCCCCGGCATCGTCGACGACAAGTGCCACAGGCACCTCGGGGAACTTCGCATACGGGTCCTGGTTGGCCCAGAGGTACAGGCCGCCGTAGAGGATCGGCACGCACACGAGCGCGATCAGGGCGATGATGCCCATCTTGCTCGCGGTGAGCCGCCGCAGCTCGGCGGCGATCATGGCGGGAACCTTCATCGCTCGCCTCCGTTCTCTTCTGTGTCTGCGTCTGGGTCTGGGTCTGTGTCTGGGTCTGTGTCTGTGCCGGGCGTTTCGCGGTGTTCCGCTTCGGCGTTCTCGCTCACCGAGCCGGGGTCGGCACCCGCGAGATAATCCTGAGCGTCGGAGGCATCCTCGGCGTATTCGTCATCGATACGCGTCACCGCGGGCAGGCCGTCTGGGCTCTCCGGCCCCGCGTCGGTGGTCGAGTGCTCACCGGATGCGGATGCGGATTCGGACTCGGACGCGGATGCCTCGTCGCCCGGGCGGTCGAGCACGAGGGGCTGGATCGGACCGGAGGCGTTGATCGCCTCGAGTTCGTGCATCCGTTCGAGGGCGACCGCAGCGGATCCGCCGATGACGACGAGCATGGCGTAGCCGCGGTCGGCGAACTCCGACGCGATGCGCCACCAGCCGTCCGGGCTGCCGCCGTGACGGTCGGGCGCGACGAGCACGATGCCTTCGGTGCCCTGGCGGAGGATCGCGAGTTCGCACAGGATGCGCACCCGCGCGGCCGGGTCGACGTTGCCGATCGGCACACCGGCGAGCTCGCCGAATCCGAGCTGATTCAGCCACCGACGAGCGTGCAGCGGGGTCGCGCCGACCCCGGCGAACATGAGCTCTTCGCCCACCACGCCGGCGAGGGTGATGTCGGGATGCGGGTCGCTGACGTCGGGGGCGTCGACCAAAGCGATCGTGCGGCGCAGCGCCTTGTTGTTCGAGTCGCCGTCGATCGTCACGCGTCCGGTGTCGGGCCGCATCCGTCCGCTGGCGATCAGGCCGAGAACGGTCGGGCGCTGCTCGGTCTCGGCGAGGGCGAAGCGCACCGCACCGCTGTGGAACTCGAGGCTCGTCGTCGGCAGCGACTGCCCGCCGCGCCCTTTGCTCACCTCGTGCAGAGTGACTCTCACGCGCTGACCTCCTGCGATTCGACGATGTCCGGGTGTGCTGCCAGCAGTTCGTCGGCCTCGCGCCACGAGAGCCCGGCGATGCTGAGCAGCGTGCGCACGGCGAGCCCGGCCGCGCCGGCGCTGTGGGCATCCGTGCGCGAGACGACCGTGCGCGCGACCTCTTCGATGAGACGGGCGAGGGTCGGGGCGGGGAGGTCGGTGCGGAAGCTGCCGTCTTCCTGCCCGCGCCGTGTGAGGGCGGCGACGGTGCGGCGCAGAGGGGCGAGAGCGTCGGCGGTGTGCTGCACGTGGGCTTCGTCGAGCGCGAGCGCCGCGGCTACCTGCACGTGCGCGGCCTCCTGCCAGAGTCGTGCGGCGAGGCGGGCGAGCGCGATGCGCGAGTCGGTGTCGGTGACGGACTCGGCGATCGCGTTGAAGCGCTGCGCTCCGACCGAGATCAGCTCGCGGATCAGGGCCTCTCGGTCGTCGAAGTGGCCGTAGAGGGTGCGGCGCGACAGGCCGGCGCTGCGGGCGATGACATCGATCGATGCGCGCGGGTCGGTCGCGAGGGTCGCTCGGGCCGCATCGAGGATTCCGGCGCGATTCTCGACGGAGTCACGGCGGGGAGCACGGGTGGTCATGCGCCCATTCTACTTATTGTGCACAGCAGTGTGCAAGATAACTCGGAGGACTCACAGGGTCTGAACAGTGGGCGTTCACAACTCAGCACGGATCGCCGCTCAGAGCCTCTACCCGCATGATCCAGCGTCGAAGCCCGACGCTCATGCTGAATTGTGAACGCCGAACCGCCGAGCACACGCGAAAGGGAGCGGATGCCGCAGCATCCGCCCCCTCTCTGAAACCGTCAGATCAGTCGAGTCCGGAGTCGAACGCCGCACCCTCGGATGCGTTGTCGACCGCATCGGCGAGGTTCTCATCGACCTTCTCGACGGAACCCGTGATCTCGCCCGATTCGCCGGCCGTGACGCGTCCGACGAGCTCGCCGGTCGCGCCGCCGATGAGGCCGAGGCCCGCATACTGCTCGAGGCGCGAGCGCGAGTCGGCGATGTCGAGGTTGCGCATCGTGAGCTGTCCGATGCGGTCGACCGGGCCGAACGCGGCGTCGCCGACGCGCTCCATCGAGAGCTTCTCGGGGCCGTACGACAGGTTGGGCGACGTGGTGTCGAGGATCGTCCAGTCGTCTCCGCGGCGCAGGCGGATCGTGACGGTGCCCGAGATCGTGAGGCCGACCCAGCGCTGGATCGACTCGCGGAGCATGAGCGACTGCGGCTCGAGCCAGCGTCCCTCGTACATGAGGCGACCGAGACGGCGACCCTGCTCGTGGTAGGTCGCGAGGGTGTCCTCGTTCAGGATGCCGTTGACGAGGCGCTCGTAGGCGATGAAGAGCAGCGCCATGGCCGGAGCCTCGTAGATGCCGCGCGACTTCGCCTCGATGATGCGGTTCTCGATCTGGTCGCTCATGCCCAGGCCGTGGCGTCCGCCGATCGTGTTGGCCTCCATGACGAGGGCCACCGGGTCGGTGTACTCGACGCCGTTGATGGCGACCGGGCGTCCGGCCTCGAACGTGACGGAGACGTCTTCGGTCTCGATCGCGACGGAGGGGTCCCAGAACTTCACACCCATGATCGGGTCGACCGTCTCGAGCGAGACGTCCAGGTGCTCGAGGGTCTTGGCCTCGTGCGTGGCACCCCAGATGTTGGCGTCGGTCGAGTACGCCTTCTCGACCGAGTCGCGGTAGGGGAAGTCATGGGCGACGAGCCATTCGCTCATCTCCTTGCGGCCGCCGAGCTCGGTGACGAAGTCGGCGTCGAGCCAGGGCTTGTACACGCGCAGGCGCGGGTTGGCCAGCAGGCCGTAGCGGTAGAACCGCTCGATGTCGTTGCCCTTGTAGGTCGAGCCGTCGCCCCAGATGTCGACGCCGTCTTCCTTCATGGCGCGCACGAGCAGCGTGCCCGTGACGGCGCGGCCGAGGGGCGTCGTGTTGAAGTAGGTGCGTCCGCCCGAGCGGATGTGGAAGGCGCCGCACGACAGTGCGACGAGACCCTCTTCGACCAGGGCGGTCTTGCAGTCGACCAGACGCGAGGCCTCGGCGCCGTATTCGAGAGCGCGACCGGGGATCGACTCGATGTCGTCTTCGTCGTACTGCCCGAGGTCGCCGGTGTACGTGTAGGGGACGGCACCCTTGTCGCGCATCCAGGCGACGGCGACGGAGGTGTCGAGTCCTCCGGAGAAGGCGATGCCGACGCGCTCGCCGACGGGAAGTGACTGGAGGACCTTGGACATGCTTCCCAGTCTATCGGCGGCGTGTCGGCTGTTTCGGACGGGAAGGAGAGTCAGCGCGCGACGGCGGCGTCGAGCGTCTCGGGTTCGGTGGCGAGCCGTTCGAGTTCGCCTCGCTGGTGAGCCGCATACCGACCGCCCCAGTCGGTGAGCGCCTCGACGAGGGGCATCGACCCCCGACCGAGGTCGCTCAGCCGGTATTCGACCTTGGGTGGCACCTGGCGGTACACCGTGCGGATGAGCAGCCCGTCGTCTTCGAGCTCACGCAGCTGACGGGTGAGCACGCGAGCGGTCGGCTCGTCGAGCAACCTGCTGAGCTCGCCGAATCGCAGCACCTCATGCTCGCCGAGCAGGCTCAGGATGCTGGGCTTCCAGGCCCCGCCGAGCACCGCGATCGAGACCTCCGCGTCGCACGCGTCGCCCCACTCCCGGACGATGCGCTCCGTCTTCTCCCTCATGGGATCCGCCTTCCGTTCGCACCATGGTATCCAAACAGTCACTATCTACCCTGAATGACCGTACTTGCCTGAAGTGTACTCGCGCACGAGACTGAGGCGGTGACCTTCTCGATCCCTGCGGCATCCGCTCGTCCGCGCACGGCCATGCATCCGTGGCTCGCCATGATCCCGCTGCTTCTCGGCATCCTGATCGGAGCGCTCGCGATCAGCAGCATGTCGACCGCGCTGCCCGCGATCCGCGGCGACCTCACCCTCAGCGACAGCGGTGCCCTGTGGCTCGTCGACGTCTACGCGCTCTCGTTGGCGGCGACCCTGATCATCGCCGCCCGGATCGGCGATGCGTTCGGGCGCAAGCGCATCGTGCTCGCAGGCCTCGCGGGCTTCGCCGTGCTCAACCTGGTGGGCGGGTTCGCCCAGGACGGGATGCTGCTGATCGTCGTGCGCGCGCTGCTCGGCGTCGCCGAGGCCTTCGTCGTGGCCGGCGTCGTCGCCACGATCGGCGCGCACTATCACGCGCGACAGCGAGTGCTGGCCTATGGCATGTGGACCGCGACGTTCGGCGCGGGCAGCGCACTCGGCCCCGTGCTCGGCGGCCTCGTCACGGAGGGTCCGGGGTGGCGATGGCTGCTGCTGGGGAGTGTGCCGCTCGCGGTCGTCGCCGGTGCGCTCGCGATCTGGCTCGTGCCCGACTCCCGCAGCTCGCGACGGCCGTCGTGGGACATCCTCAGCATCCTGTCGTCGATCGTCGCGCTCGGCGCCCTCGTCTTCGCCCTGCATGAGGTGCTCGCCGCTCCCCTCGCCGCGGGCATCGCCGGAGTGGTCGCGGTCGGCACGCTCGTGTTCTTCATCCGCCGGCAGCGCACCCTCGCCGAACCGCTCATCGACATGCGGCTTTTCCGAGTACCCGGTTTCAGCCCCGCCATCGTGCGCATCGTGGCGAGCGGCGGTGTGTCGACGGCATCCGTTCTCCTGGTGAGCCTGCACCTGCAGGATGCCAGGGGCTTCAGCGCGGCCGAGGCCGGAATCGCGATTCTCCCGCAGGCTGTGGCGATCGCGCTCGGCGGGGTGCTGGCCCCTCTGTTCCTGCGGTGGCTGAGCTCACCCACGCTCACGGTGCTCGCTCTCGTCGTGCAGGGCGCGGGGCTCATCTGGCTGTCGACCGGGGTCGATCTCGTCGCGATCCCGCTCGTGCTGATCGGAGGGGGATTCGGGGTCGCGGCGACGCTCGCCGCGACCACGCTCTTCGACGTGACGACCGACGACGACGCCGGTCAGGTGGGGGCGATCCAGGAGGTCGGCTTCGCCCTCGGCGGCGGTCTCGGCATCGCGGTGCTCGGCACGATCGCCGTGATCGCCGGGTCTCACGGATTCGTCGTCGCCCTCCTCATCGCAGCCGGGGCGGTCGTCGCCGCCGCACTCCTGCCGCTGTGGCGGCGCACGGCTCGCCACCCCGTCTCCCACTGAAGAAAGGCCATCCGTGTCCGCATCACGCCCGACCGTCCACTGGATCTATGCCCACCCGCAGGAGAACTCCTTCAACGCACGACTGTTCCACGACGGAGTCGAAGCCCTCTCGCGCGACCACGACGTCGAGATCACCGATCTGTATGCTCAGCGGTTCGACCCCGTCCTCGCCGCCCAGGACCTCGGCGAGCCCCACGGCAGGGAGGGCAACGTCGTCGATCTCATGGGCGAGGCGTTCGCCGCGGGGCAGCTGCCGGCGGATGTGATCGAGGAACAGCGCAAGCTCGGGGCCGCAGATCTCGTCGTGCTCCAGTTCCCGCTGTGGTGGTACGGCCCGCCGGCGATCCTGAAGGGGTGGTTCGACCGCGTGCTCACCAACGGGTTCGCGTACGGACCGGTCGACGCGCAGACCGGTCTTCCGTTGCGGTACGGCGAGGGGCTTCTCGCGGGGCGCCGGGCCCTCGTGATCGTCACGGCAGGGGAGGACGACCGGTCCATCGGGGAACGGGGGATCAGCGGCGATCTGGACTCGCTGATGTTCCCGCTCACCCACGGCACCCTCTGGTACACGGGCATCGAGCCGCTCGACCTGCATGTCGTCCACGACGCAGACGGAATCGACGCGGCGGGCATCGATCACGAGAGCGCGCACCTGGTCGAACGGCTCTCGGGGCTCGGCGACGAATCACCGAGCCATCCCTACCGCCGGCTGCGCGACGGCGACTATCACGGCACCCGAGCCCTCCGAGCGGATCTGCTCCCCGGTCGCACCGACCTCGGCATCCATCGCGTGACGGTCGAGTGAGCGGAGGAGCGATTCGACGCGCGCGCGTGTGAGCCCCCTCCTCTGCACATTCCGCGACGGTGGTGGCAGAGTGTCCGTGAAGGAGGACGGCATGGGCGGAGCGATCCTGTGGGGCGCGGTCGCCGCGTCGCCCCTCATCGTCGGCGCGATCCTCGCCCTGCTGCGCACCTGGCCACCGCGGTGGCTGGGCATCGTGCTCGGCTTCGGCGCGGGCGCCCTCATGGCATCCATCGCGTTCGAGCTGTGGGAGGAGGGGCTCGATCTCGCGGGCCCCATCCCCCTGATCGTCGGCGTCGTCGCGGGAGCCCTCGCGTACTTCATCGCCGACCGGATCCTCGATGCGCGAGCGGCGAAGTCGAAGGACAGCGGCGCGGGCGTCCCGCTCGCGCTGGGCGCTCTGCTCGACGGCATCCCCGAACAGCTCGTGCTGGGAATCGGTCTGGCCTCCGGCGAGCCGGTGAGCATCGCCCTCGTCGTGGCGATCGTGGTCTCGAACCTGCCGGAGTCGATCGGCTCGGCCTCCGACCTGCTCAAGGGAGGCATGGCCAAGTCGCGCGTGCTGCTGCTCTGGGCCGGCATCTCGGTGATCTGCGCAATCGCGACCGTCGCCGGCTTCGCCCTCGCGAGCAGCACCGGCGACGATTTCAGAGCCGGGGCGAGCGGCTTCGCGGCCGGTGCGCTGCTCGTGATGCTCGTCGACTCGATGGTTCCCGACGCTCAGCAGAAGGCCAAGCAGGTGACGGGGCTCGCGACCGTGCTCGGCTTCGCGCTCGCCGCCGGGCTGTCGCTCGCGAGCTGAGAGCGGGTCGAGGCTGCCGATGCCGGTGCGGCCGCCCGCCATCCGGCGGCCCCCCGGCCGCAGAACGGCCCTGTCTGGCGGGTTACGCTCGGGTGCGACCTCCGGGAGGCTGGCGGGACGCCGACATGACCGCGGCCGAGAACAAAGGAGTTCTGATGACCGAAACAACCCTTCGCCCTCCGTTCGACCCCGAACTGGAGGCCGCACTCGCGCTGGTCGCAGACACGCTGCCGTCGACCCTGACTGCCGAGATGATTCCCCTGCTGCGCCAGTCTCCCGTGAGCGGCGAGGACGAGATCTTCACCGTGCTCGACGAGCGGGGATTCACGCGCCGCGACGTGACCATCGCGGGTCACGAGGGCGACGAGATCGTCGTCTCGGTGGTCGAGAAGGCGGGTCGCACCGGCACGGGTCCTGGCTTCTTCCACACGCACGGCGGCGGCATGATCATCGGCAACCGCTGGCTCGGCGTCGTGGGCTTCCTCGACTGGGCGGAGCGCTTCAACGGCGTGATCGTGACAGTCGAGTACCGGCTTGCTCCGGAGTTCCCCGATCCGTACCCGGTCGAGGACTGCTACGCGGGTCTGGTGTGGACGGCCGAGAACGCTGCAGAGCTGGGCATCGATCCGAACCGCATCCTGATCGGTGGGGGCAGTGCCGGTGGCGGCCTGGCCGCGGGAACGACCCTGCTCGCCCGGGACCGCCGCGGCCCCGGGCTCATTGGTCAGCTGCTGATCTACCCCATGCTCGACGACCGCGATGAGAGCGTCTCGACCAGGCAGATCGACGGGATCGGCGTGTGGGACCGCGGGTCGAACATCACCGGGTGGACCGCCCTCCTCGGCGGACGCAAGGGCACCGACGACGTCTCGATCTATGCGGCTCCGGCGCGCGCCACGGACCTGACCGGTCTTCCGCCCGCCTTCATCGACTGCGGAAGCGCCGAGGTGTTCCGCGACGAGGACGTCGACTACGCGACCAGGCTGTGGGCGGCCGGCGTGCAGGCCGAGCTGCATGTATGGGCCGGCGGGTTCCACGGCTTCGACATGTTCGCTCCGCACACGGCCGTCGCGCAGGCGATGCTGGCCGCCCGCGACGACTGGGTGAACCGGCTGCTCGGGTGACCTTCGGCACCCTACGGGCTCGGTCGATGAACCCGTAGGGTGGAAGCCCCGCGCGATGGAGCCCGACATGCAAGATCTGCTGGGGCGGCTCACCGCCCTCGACCCGGATGCGAGCGAGACCCTCAAGGTCGTCTCCTACTTCGACACGCTCATCGCCCGTGCAGTCGGCGTCGAGAGCATGCTGCGCGGGGCCGCCGTGCTGAGCGGTGCCACCGTGGGGCAGCGCGACGCCCGACAGATCATCCGGGTGCGCGCCGACGGGGTGCGCATCGATCCGATCGACCCCGGTGACAGGTGGATGCTGCGTGAGAGCGGCCCGGAGGCCGTCGCCTGGATCGAGCGCGAGGGGGACCCGCACACGAATGACGCGATGATCCTCGAGCGCCTCACGCTGGCGCTCGGCATCCTCCGTGCCCGCCGCGCAGGCGACGCGGGGAGCGCCGTGGAACTGGCGATCAGCGAGTTCGCGAGCGAGGGGGAGCGCGTCTCGGCACTGGCGAGGCTCAGGATTCCGGTCCTTCCGGTGGCGGTCGTGGCTTCGCCGCCCGACCCCGCGCCGCTGCCGCAGCATCCTTCCGTCGTGGTCGCGACCAGACACGGCTTGACGAGGGCGACGATCGTCGTCGAGGGAGCGCCCGTGGATCGGGTGTGGACGGACGCGACAGGCCTGCGTCTGGGCATCGGAACCGCGGGGCCCGGAGAGCACCTCCCCGAGTCGTGGGCGGAGGCACTGATCGCCGCGCGTCTGAGCACCGCCTCCGAACCCGTGGTGGCCGCAGACGACCTGGGTGCCCTGCTCCTGATCGCCACGGCCGCGGAGTCCGGCGACGTGCATCCGGATGCTGCTGCGCTCGCGCGCCTCGACTCCCGCAGTCGGGAACTGCTCGACGCCGTGGTCGACGAGCTGAGCGTGCGTGCCGCAGCCGTGCGCCTGGGGCGCCACCACTCCAGCGTGCAGGACCGCCTCACCGCGCTGATCGGCATCCTCGGCTACGACCCGAGGTCGTCGCGCGGGCACGCCCGCTACGTGCTGGCGCGCATGCTGTTCTCGCTCTCCGGCTGAAGGGCGGGTCGGACGCGCGACCTGCCCACCGGGACTCAGAACCCGGGGTACTCCTGCAGCTTCTCCTCGAACTCGGCGCGGTCGGCCTCGCTGAGCACTGCGCTCGCGATGACGACCATCTGCAGCCCCTCGAGCGGTTCTCCGGTGCGGGCGTTCTGCGCCTCCCGGGTCTTCAGGAAGTCGCCGGACGGGTCGTTCGAGAGGTCGAAGATGTTCGCGTAGAAGCGCATCGGATCGGGGTAGTTCTCGGTGTAGTACTCCCACGTGTGCTGTTCACGGGGGTCTTCGCTGCCGTAGAGCTTCGCGATCATCGACGGGTCGATTCCCGAGTACTCGCCGTTGAACGAGTACAGCGACGGCAGACCGTGCTCGGCGACGACCTCGTCGATCGTGGCCATGACCTCGAGCTTGAGGCTGTAGTCCTGGATCGGCTCGGTCGTCGCCCAGCCGACGGAGGTGTATTCGATGAGCATCGACTCTCCGCCGTAGCCGTTGCGCTCGGGGCGCAGATCCTCGTCGCCGACCTGCACCCAGTCGTACCCGTATTCGGCGGTGACGCGCTCGCGGATGTCGGCGAACAGGCTGTCCGCCTCGGCCTGCACCTCTTCGAGCGACTGCTGCCGCAGCGCATCCTGCGGGTCCGTGCCCTTGATGCCCGGGTAGGCCTCTTCGTGCTTCTGCTCGTCGGTCTTCATGCCGTCGTAGCTGCCGGAGGCCGAGGTCTGCAGTGCGCCGATGCCGCCCACCGTGGCGACGTTGAAGATCAGGGTGATCGCGAGGGCGACGGCTCCCAGGGTGCGTCCACGGGCGGTGAACAGCGCGCCGATGATGACGGCGACGACCACCAGCTGCAGGGCCAGCATCGTCACGCCGTAGAGCGCGTCGGTGGCGCCGACCGCCAGCGTGATGAGCAGGATCAGAGCGAACAGGATGCCGACGATGAGCGCGACCCAGCCGAATGCGTTCGCCGGCTTCTTCTCCTCCGACGCGCCCTCGGCTGCGGTCGCCGTGCCCGACATGGCCGGGGCGCCCGGATGCTGCATGACGGGGCCGGCCTGACGGCGTGCATTGCGATAGCCGCCGGGCGGCGGCACGGGTGGCGCACCCTCGGAGCCGGCGACGTAGCGCGCCCGCTGCTTCTCGTGATCCATCACCATGGCTTGTCCGTCCCCGAGCCGCCGCCGTCGTCGCCCTGCTGCTGATCGCGCTCCTGCGTGCCCTGCTCGAGCTTCTTCTCGAGCTCTTCGAGCTTCTCCTCCGAGGGCTGCGGCTCCTGCTCCTGCTGCTCCTCCGGGGGCGGCTGCTGCTCGTTCTGCTGCTTCTGCTTCAGACGGTCTTCGAGGTCTTCCTTGCTCTGCTGCATGTCGCGGTCAGGGTCGGACGACTGCTCCTGGGCCTCTTCGCTGTTGCATTCCTCCGGCGTCTCGGTCGTCAGGGTGAGCGCTTCGCCGTAGAACTCTGCGGCTGCTGCACCGTCGCCGTCGGCCCGTGCCGCGTCTCCCATGCGCTCGAGCACCAGTCCCAGGTTGATGCGCACCGTGCACACCTCGAGGCCGGTCGCGAGGTCGAGCGACTCCTCGAGTTTCCCCCGCGCCTCCGGCAGCTTCTCGGCGCCGGCGAGAGCGGTGCCCACGTTGAACGGCGCCTTGTAGGGCTCGAACCAGTTGAGGAACTCCTGGCCTCGGGCCGATGCCTCGGAACCCGCGTAGTCGTCTGCCACATAGGCGGTGATCGACTGGTGCGCGAACGCGTACATGCTGAGGATCTTGCCGACGAACAGCAGCGCCGCCAGCGCGAGGGGCAGGGTGCCGATCGCGATCCACCGTCGGATGCTGCGCCGCCGGCGATTCGAGGCGAGCAGAGCAGCGGCGGCCGACGCCTTCAGGTCGTCGGGGCTGACGGCTGGCGTCGCGCCCGCCTGGGTCGACAGATCGGTCATGCGGCACCTCCGCCGGTCGGTGTCTTCCGGCGCGGCGACGCCGACGGTGCTCGCAGCAGACGCAGCCGGGCCACGAGCATGCTCGCCCTCGTGAGCTCCACCCCGAGCAGCGCCACGACGACGAGGGCGGCGATCCAGTACAGCTCGGTCACGGTGCCGACCGAACCCGACTCGGCGTAGCTGGTGGTGGTCGATGGAGCGTCGGGCAGCGTCAGCTCGGCCTCCGCCGTGCGGTGCTGGTACTCGACGCCGAGATCCGCGGCGATCGCCTCGAGGTTCGCCTCGTCGATCACCGACAGCGCGTTCGCCCCCTGATATTCGATGTACTCGCTCGACGAGCCGTCGACGCCGCCGGTGGTGAGCCTCATCGGCCCGCCTTCGGCGGTGCCGTAGCCGAGCACCGCGCCGGCGTCCGTGAGCTTCTCGCTGCCGTCGAACGGCTCGGGCGGCGACGTCACCGTCTGCTCGCCGTCGCCGAAGTAGAACACCATGCGCGAGCGGTCGGGTGAGGCCTCGGCCGCGTTCGACAGCGTGTCGGTGAGCAGCTGGTTGGCGATGCCGATCGAGCTGCCGCGCGACTGGCTCGTCACCTCGGGGCGGAGCACCTCGAGCGATGAGACGAGCGCGGTCGTATCGGTGGTGAGCGGCATGCGCAGATCCGCCGAGGCGTCGAAGGTGATCAGGGCGAAGCGGGCGCCCGGGTACTCGTCGACGATGGCCTGCACGTCGGCGCGGACGCCGTCCAGGCGCGGCTCGTCGCCGTTCCAGTCCTCGGCGACGATGCTCGCGGTCGTGTCGACGACGAGCACGATGTCGGTGTCGGTGGCGAGGGTCTCTGTCGCACCCCCGGGGATCCCCGGGCGCAGGAACATGACGAAGCACGCGAGCAGCATGACCAGCCGCATGGCCCACAGGGCCTTGTCGCGTCCCTTGGCCTTGACCAGCGCGATCACGGCGAGAGCGGCCACCGGCGCGCAGAGAAGCGCCAGGAGGAAGACGTTGAGCACGGGCTGGAAGATCACAGTCTCACCCTCCAGAGCACGACGATGAACGAGAGCATCGAGATCATCAGCACGACGATCCAGAGGTTCGGGGCGTCGGTCCAGACGACCTGCGCCTGACCCTGCAGCGCGGCCGCCTCCTGCTCCTGCACCTGCGCGACGATGTCGCTCACGGTGGTCGTGTCGCGCAGACCGTAGGCGGCACCACCCGTGGCTTCGGCGGCTTTCGCGAGCTCCGCGCTGACGTCGGCGTCTTTGCCCTGAACCGGGTTGAGCGCGAACACCCGCACCCCGTTCGAATCGGCGTACGCCGCCGCCTCGTCGAGAGTCACGATCGAGGCGCCGTTGACCTCGTTGTCGGTCGCGAAGATGATCGACCGCGACCGCTCGTCATCGGGGTGGTCGAACGCCATCGCGCACGCGGCAAGGCCGTCGCCGATCAGCGACGCGCCGTTGCCGTTGAGCGTGCCGACCCAGTGCTCGGGGATCGACTCGGTGAACTCGAAGCTCTCTCGGATGCTCTGCAGGTGGTCGCGGATGAACTCGTAGTCATCGGTCAGGGGGAAGATCTGCACGGGCGAGCTGTTGAAGATCGTGAGGCCGATGCGCTCGCCCTCGAAATCCTCGAGCAGCTCTTCGAAGACCGTGAGCACCTCGACGTCGACCTCGCTCATCGAGCCCGAGACGTCGAGGCACAGCATGATGTCGCGGCTCGTGTTGACGGGCTGGATGGTCTGTGACGCCATCGGGCGCGCCGAGACGACTCCGGCGGCCAGGGTCGCGACCACGCCGATCAGCAGGATGCTCGACAGCGCCAGCACTCGTCGGTTCAGCGCCTGCCGGAAGGTCGGAAGCGCGCGCAGCCGCTCGGCTCGGGCGACACGAGCGCGCTCGTGCGCCTCGGTCTTCGCAGTGCTGCGCAGACCGATCACGATGCCGAGCGCGATCGCGATCACGACGACGCCGACGGCGACGAGGATGAGCCACCCGTTCGCTAGTGCCATGTGCGCACCACCGTTCTGGCCGCCTCGGCGCCGGCGATCGGATCGATCGCAGGGCCCGGTCGGAAGATGCTCGGATAGTAATGGCGGCCCATGGCGTCGACCAGGGCGGGGTGCACTCCGCGAGCGACGAGATCGTCGAGGGCGAGCACAGGCGCCTCGAGGCCGCTGTATTCGTTCACGAACGTGCGCACCACCCGGCTGAGCTCGAGGTTCGCGTTGCGGGCCGAGAGCGCGCGTGCGCGGTAGTCGTCTTCGATGCGCTGGATGCGGTCGAAGTACTCGACCCTCAGCTGCGAGAGCACGTCGGTCGTGAGCAGGGTCGGTCCCTGGGCGTCGCGCGTCAGCGTGAGGTCACGCCGCGGACGCGTCAGGGCGACGATCAGCCACGCCGCCGCGATCAGCAGCAGGAGGATTCCGAAGGCGAGCAGGAGCCATCCCCAGCCGTATTGGAACGGCGGGTAGAGCTCATCAGAGCCGGGCATTCGACCTCCGATTCAGCAGCTGCAGCAGCTGCGAGACGGCGTCGTCCTGACCTGCCAGAACGCTGTGGCTGATCTCCATGCGCTTGAGCAGCTCAGCCAGACGCGCTGCGTCGGCTTCGGTCTGCGCCGCGAGCTCGCGGATGATGTCGGGGTCGCCCTGCACGAAGTCGGGCACCTCCCACATGCTGTCGACATCGCTGCGGATGGTGCCCGTCGCGTGGTCGAGCACCGGGTCGGCGTCGCTCACGGTCAGCCACAGCACGTCGTGCTGCACGCGCAGTCGGCGCAGCATCCGCTCCGTCTCCGTCGTGACCGGCGCCTCGTCGGTGATGACGACGACGATCATGCGCCGTGAGACCGTGCGGGTCACGTAAGACAGGAGCGCGTCTCGGTCGCTCGACGCCGTGCTCGAGTCGATCGACTGATCGATCGTGCGCAGGGCATGCTCGAGCGCGCCCTCGCTGCGACCCGGTGCGCGACGGCGGATGCGGTCGGAATCGCCGTAGACGAGCGAGAAGTCGTCTCCGTGCCGAAGAGCGAGCACGCCGAGCACGCCGGTGGCGAGGATCGCGAGGTCCTTCTTCGACTTCTCGTCGTGCGCGAGCGCGGCCATCGAGCGTCCGGTGTCGACCACGAACAGGATCGTGTGCATCCGCATCGCGCGGTGTCGCTTGACCAGCGGGGTGCCCAACCGAGCCGTGGCGCGCCAGTCGATGTCGCGCACCTGATCGCCGTACTCGTACTTGCGCAGGTCCTCGAAGTCGAGGCTGCGGCCGTGCAGCAGCGACGCGTAGGCGCCGTCGAGTGCGTGCAGCGACTTGCGCGACGAGTGGATGAAGAGCTTGCTCTTCACCTGGGCGATCAGGCTGGCCATGGCGAGGTCAGGGGGTGGGCACTGCGGCGAAGATCTGGTCGATGATCTCCTCGCTGCGGATGCCGTCTGCGTCGGCCTCGAAGGTCAGCAGCACGCGGTGGCGCAGCACGAGATGGCGCAGCGAGCGGATGTCCTCCGGGATCACGTGGCCGCGTCCGTTCAGCAGCGCCAGCGCTCGGGAGGCCTGCAGGAACGCGATGCTCGCACGAGGGCTCGCGCCGTACTTGATGAAGCGGGCGCGCTCTTCGCCGATGTACGGCGCGGGGTTTCGGGTCACGTACGCGATCGAGACGATGTAGTTGCGGATGGCCGGGTCGACGTAGATGCGACTCGCCACGTCCTGCAGCATGTGCACGTCGTCGAGGCTGATCGCGCTCGAGACATGGCGGTCGGGGTCGAGCACCCCCGAGTCGATGCGCCCGAGGATCTCGAACTCCTCGGCCGGGCTCGGGTACTCGACGATCTCCTTCAGCAGGAAGCGGTCCATCTGCGCCTCGGGCAGCTCGTAGGTGCCCTCCTGCTCGATCGGGTTCTGCGTCGCGATCACGAGGAACGGCTTGGGCAGATGATGCACCTCGCCGCCGATCGTGGTCTGGTGCTCCTGCATCGCCTCGAGCATGGCGCTCTGGGTCTTGGCGCTCGACCGGTTGATCTCGTCGAGCAGCACGAAGTTCGCGTGCACCGGGCCGAGCACGGTGCGGAACGAGCCCGTCGCGGCGTCGTAGATCTGGTTGCCGGTGATGTCGCTGGGCAGCAGGTCGGGGGTGCACTGGATGCGCTTGAACTGCGCTCTGACCGTGTCGGCGAGCGTGCTCGCCGCGGTCGTCTTCGCGAGGCCGGGCACACTCTCGAGCAGGATGTGCCCACCGGCGATCAGCGAGATCAGCAGGCTCATGCGCAGGCGCTCCTGGCCGACCATCTTGGCCGAGTACGCGTCTGACACGGTCTTGAGCACGGCACTTGCGCGCTGAAGCTCAGCCTCGGAAGGGGCCTCGGACTTCTTGCTCGCAGACGTCGACGCCGCAGGGGCCGCGGGAGCGGACGCTGCGGATGCCTCGGCGCGGGTCGCAGGAGCGGGAGGCGCCGGTGGGGCTGCCTGGGCGGAGGGCGCCGGAGGCGGAGGCGGCGTCGAACCTGCAGAGGGGCCGGGCGCGTAGGGCTCGTTCATCGGTATGTCTCCTCGTTCCCACGGGGGACGCGTAGACGACCCCCCGTCGACCAGCGTAACCGCATCCGATCTCGCCGCTTCGGCCCGGGCACGGATGCAGGTCGAGATCACGGATGCACCATCCGGCGGCTCGACGTCGTCGACCCTGGTGCGAGCCGACGCGTATATCGGCAGGTGCGATGACCCCGTGGTTAGCTGAACTTTCGATCTTCGGATGATGCGGGAACGATGAAGCAACCCAGAACGATGCCGCGCAGTGCGCTCGAGTACGCGATCGGACGACCGCTGTGGGTGGCCGTGGTCGTGCTGAACCTGATCCTCGCGGCCGTCGCCACTGTGCTGTGCGTCTGGATGTATCTGCACGACACCGCATCCATGCGCCCGATCCTGGGTGTGCTCATCGCCGTCCCCGCGCTCTGGTGGGTGATCGCGGTGACGCTGTGGCTCACGACCCTGACTCGCCGACGCGTCAGTGCGGAGGACATCAGCCGGGCGAGCGCGAGCGTCCCCGGGGGGATCCTCCTTCCCGGATCGAAGCTCGTGCCCGCGATGATCCTCGTCGCGGCGCTCGCCGCTGCGTCGACCTTCGCGGTCGCCGCGGTGACCGTCAGTGGTGCGTGGAGTGTCGTGTGGGCGGTGTTCGCGGTTCTGCTGCTCGGTCCGATCGTCAGTCACCTGATCTCGCTGAGACAGTCTCGGCGACTGTTCCTGCATCCGCGCGGTCTCGGATCCGCTACCTTCCACCTCGATGCCGAAGTGCACTGGGACGACATCCTGAGCATCGACGTCGGCGTCGGGATGAACAACTCGATCGTGCTCAAGGTCGCCGTGCGTCCCGGGGCCGTCAGCTATCGGGAGCGGTGGCGTCATCCGTTCTCACGCAGGCGCGGCGTGATCGACGTCGACCCCGCGGCGCTCGGGGTGGACGGGACGCTGCTGTGGCTCGCGCTCCGCCTCTATCGACTGGAGCCGTCGACCCGGGAGGAGCTTCGCGGAGACCGGGTTCCGATCCGACTTCTCGATCCGCGGGCGGCCGTCGCCACGACCCCGCAGCATGTGAGTGCTCCGGTGCTCTCGGTGTTCAGCCCCGAGGGCGCGATCCGCTAGCCGAGTCCGTCGCGGTGCCGCGCCGGCGGCCGACCCAGACCACCACGCACGCGACGCCGATGATGGCGATCGCGATTCCGATGATGTATCCCGAGACGCCGAGGTAGCCGCCGGGCACCCGGTGCGGGTTCAGGAACGGGTACGGATACCACCAGGCCTCGCCGGTCGCGGGGGCGATGATGAAGTTCGCGCGGATCATCGTGTAGACGACCCAGACGATCGGGAAGATCGCGATGATGGCGACAGCGCTCCAGCCGAGTGCCCGTCGTCGAGGGGCGAACAGCAGGTCGGCCAGGAGGAACAGCGGGATGACGACGTGCAGCACCTCGTTCGACCACGGCACGGTCACGCCCTGGGGCAGTTCGACGTTGCGGAGAAGCGTGTTGTAGACGATGCCGGTGACGATCATGTAGGTGCTCACGCAGGCCAGCAGGACCGCGAACCACGTCGGCTCGGGCTCGGTGCCGTGTCGGTGGCGCAGTGCCCAGATCGCGCCGATCGTCAGAATGATCACGGCGAGCACGTTCGACAGGATCGTGAAGAAGCTGAGGAAGTTCGCCGCGACCGTCGGCAGGTGCTGGCCCCACTCCGTGGTGGCCGCGAGAGCGTTCTCGATGCTGCGGGCGAGCTGTGCGACGATAGCCGCGAGTCCGAGCACGGCTGCTGCGAGTCGTGCGAAGGGCCACCAGGTCGTCATATTCGCCTCCGCGCACACTTTATCGGTCGGGGTGCGTGCGATCGCTAGACCGAAATACCGATATGCGAGGCCGCCGACGAGGGGACTGCCCGTGGCTCGACGGGAGGGGGGCTCGACGGGAGGTGGCGCGACGGGAGGTGGCGCGACGGGAGAGTCGGGATCGTCAGGAGCGACGGCCCCACCGCATCCGGGTCACGAGCACTCCGAGCAGGCACAGCGCGCCGCCGACGAACATGAGCAGGGTCGGCACCTCGCCGAGGATCGCCCACGACAGGAGGATCGCGATCGCCGGCACGACGTAGGTGGTCGCGGAGGTCTGGCCGGCGGTGCTGCGCTGCAGCACGTACGCCCAGGTCGTGAAGGCGATCGCCGTCGGGAAGATGCCGAGATACACGACCCACAGCGTCGAGCCGAGCGGAGCGGTCTGCAGCGCGCCGATCAGGCTGCCCACCCAGGGGAGCAGCGCGACGGTGCCGGCGGCGGCGCCCAGGAAGGTCAATGTCGTCGCGTCGGTGCCGGCGCTGAGCAGGCGCTTCTGCAGCAGGGTGCATCCCGCGTACATCACGGCGGCGAGCAGCGCGAGCAGCAATCCGGTGATGTCGGGGCCCTCGCTCGTCGACGAGTTCATGCCGATCAGCACGACCCCGAGGAACGCGATCGGCGCTCCGATGATGAGGGGCTTGGGAAAACCCTCCCGCAGGAAGAGCCCGCTGAAGACCACGACCATGAGCGGCGCGAGGTTGACCACCATCGCCGCGGTGCCCGCGTCGAGCGTGCGCTCGGCGGCGTTCAAGGCCAGGTTGTAGACGCAGAACCACCCCACGCCCCACACCGCCACGAGCCACCAGTGCCGGCGTTCGGGCAGACGGATGCCGTGGCGCACCGCGATGATCGCGAGCACCGCGGTGCCCACGGCCATGCGCAGCAGCGCCAGCGCACCGGGATCGAAGTGCGGCCCTGCGCCGCGGATGCCGATGAACGCCGACGCCCACAGCACCACCGTCACCAGAGCGGCGACGAGCACGAGCGGCCCCTGCGATCGGGGCTTCGCTGTGGTCAGGCTGTCGTCGCGGATCGCGCGACCGGTCTTCGGCATCCTTCGATCCTGGCACCGGCCACCGACATCGGCGATGCGCGCGAGCGACAGCATCCGATGCTTTTCCGCCAGTCCCTCCGTCGAGTCCGCCGGCGCCCCGAGGACGGGATCCGCCGGCAGCGACGCGTTGCCGCCCCGCAGCCCGGAGGGTCGGCGAACGACCTTCGATAGGATGGAGCCGCCCGAAGAGGGCCAGCTCATCAGCCGGTGCAAACCCGGCGAAAGCAAGGGGGATACCCATGCCAGGAATCGTTATCGTCGGCGTCCAGTGGGGCGATGAAGGCAAGGGCAAGGCCACCGACCTGCTCGGCGAGCGCACCGACTGGGTCGTCAAGTTCAACGGCGGCAACAACGCGGGCCACACCGTCGTGGTCGGCAACGAGAAGTACGCGCTGCACCTGCTGCCCTCGGGCATCCTGTCGCCAGGGGTGACCCCGGTGATCGGAAACGGCGTCGTGATCGACCTCGAAGTGCTCTTCAGCGAGCTCGAGGCGCTCGGCGGCCGCGGCATCGACGTCTCGCGCCTCAAGGTGAGCGCCAACGCGCACCTGATCACCCAGTACCACCGCACGCTCGACAAGGTCACCGAGCGGTTCCTCGGCAAGCGCATGATCGGCACGACCGGCCGCGGCATCGGTCCGGCCTACGCCGACAAGATCAACCGCGTCGGAATCCGCGTGCAGGACCTCTTCGATGAGAACATCCTGCGTCAGAAGGTCGAGGGCGCCCTCGACCAGAAGAATCACCTGCTGGTGAAGATCTTCAACCGTCGAGCGATCACCGCGGACGAGATCGTCGAAGACCTGCTGTCGTATGCCGAGCGCCTGCGGCCCATGGTCGCCGACACCGGATACCTGCTCGACGAGGCCCTGCGCCGCGGCGAGGTCGTCGTGTTCGAGGGCGGCCAGGCCACGATGCTCGACGTCGACCACGGCACCTATCCGTTCGTCACGTCGTCGTCGGCCACCGCCGGTGGAGCATCGACCGGCTCGGGCATCGGACCCGGCGCTCTCGACCGCATCGTCGGCATCGTCAAGGCCTACACGACCCGCGTCGGCTCGGGCCCGTTCCCGACCGAGCTGTTCGACGAGCAGGGCGAATGGCTGCGCTCGCGCGGCTTCGAGTTCGGCACCACCACCGGCCGGCCGCGCCGCGTCGGCTGGTACGACGCCCCGATCACGCGCTACGCGACCCGGGTCAACGGCATCACCGATCTCGTGCTCACCAAGCTCGACATCCTGACCGGACTCGAGCAGATCCCGGTGTGCGTCGCCTACGACGTCGACGGTCGGCGCTTCGACGAGGTGCCGGTCAACCAGACCGACTTCCACCACGCGACGCCCGTGCTCGAGTACTTCCCCGGCTGGAGCGAGGACATCTCGACCGCGCGCACCTTCGACGACCTGCCGAAGAACGCGCAGGACTACGTGATCGCACTCGAGGGCATGAGCAACACGCGCATCTCGGTCATCGGCGTGGGCCCCGAGCGCGACCAGGTCATCGTGCGCCACGACCTGCTCGACTGAGCGCCCCGTGACACGCTTCTGGCTCGGCGGGTACGGCCCCGCGATGGACGGCTCCGCCGAGGGCATCGGCCTGCTCGCCGGTGACGAGAGCGCGCCGACAGCGCTCGAGTATCGCGGTGCGGTCACGCAGACCTCCTCGCCGTCGTGGCTGGCGCAGCATCCGTCGCTCGATGTCGTCTATGCGGCGCTCGAGGGGGATGCCGGTGTGCAGGCGTTCGCCCGCACCGGCGAGTCGGCTCTGCGGCCGCTCGGCGCGCCGGTCGCCGCGGGCGACGGCGTGTGCCACGTGGCGGTGTCGTCGAGCGGATCGTTCCTCATCGCGAGCTGCTACGGCGACGGGCGAGTCGTGCGCATCGGCATCGACGCGCAGGGACAGCTGGTGCCGGATGCCGTGAACAAGGCCGCCGAGCTGCGCGCGGCACTCCTCGGCGAACCGCTCGAGGAGACGGCGCCGGCCGGCGTGGCCGCCGCGGCATCCGATCCGTACTCCGGTGAACTGACCGCCACCGGCGATGCGCGCTCCTCGCATGCGCATTCCGCGGCCTTCCTCGCGGACGGGCGCATCGCGACGACCGACCTCGGATTCGACCTCGTGCGCATCTGGCGTCCGATCGCCGGAGGCCTCGTGCTCGATCACGAGGTCGTGCTGCCCGTCGGCACCGGTCCGCGTCACATGGTCGCGCACCCCAGCGGCCACCTGCACGTGGTGACCGAGTACTCGTGCGAGGTGTTCACGCTCACCGCAGGACGCGACGGCACGTGGGCGGTCGTGTCGTCGGTGCTCGCGAGCCCCGTCGCCGAGATCGGCGTGGACTTCCCCGCCGAGCTCGCCCGCACCCGCGACGCTCAGTTCCTCTACACGGCCCTGCGCGGCAGCAACACCATCGCCGCGCTGCGCGTGCGCGGCGGAGGCGAAGCGCTCGAGGCGATCGCGCTCGCCGACTCGGGGGTCGACTGGCCGCGCCATCACCTCGTGCACGAGGGCAAGCTGCTCGTCGCGGGGCAGCGCTCCGACACCGTCGCACTGATCGACCTCGACGAGCGCACGGGGGCACCGCTCGACATCCGGCACATCGCGCAGGCTCCGGCGCCCACGCACATCCTGGCGGTGCGCTGAGGCGGTCGACGGCCGCAGCTTGACCTCAACCTTTGTTGAGGTTCTACGGTCGAGCCTATGACCATAGACACCGATGCGGTTCCGACCGCGAAGCCCGCCACCGGCATCCTGAGCGGCGCCTACCTCTGGATCACCGTCGGCGCCTGCGCGCTCGTGTTCCTGGGCGCGTTCGAGTCCCTCGCCGTCACCACGGTGATGCCTGCGGTGAGCGCCGACCTCGACGGCGAACGGCTGTACGCCCTCGCGTTCGCGGGGCCCCTGGCCACCGGAGTCATCGGCATGGCCGTGGCGGGCAACTGGGCGGATCGCCGCGGGCCCGTGGCTCCGCTCTACGCTTCGGTGGGCCTGTTCGTGATCGGGCTGATCGTCGCCGGACTCGCGCCGAGCATGGAAGTTCTCGTGGCCGGGCGCTTCGCGCAGGGTCTCGGCAACGGCGGGCTGATGGTGGCGCTCTACGTGGTCGTCGCCCGCGTGTACCCGCGTGACCTGCATCCGGCGATCTTCGCGGGTTTCGCTGCGGCCTGGGTCGTTCCCTCCCTGGTCGGGCCCACCGTCGCCGGGGCCGTCACCGAGATCTGGAGCTGGCACTGGGTGTTCCTCGGCGTCGTCTTCCTGGTCGTCCCCGCGCTGCTCATGGTCGTCCCTGCTCTCCGAGGACTCTCGGGCGAGGGCGACGCCACCACGCCGTGGGCCTTCGGGCGGCTCGGCTGGTCGGTGCTCGCCGCGGTCGCCGTGCTCGCACTGAATCTCGTCGGCGATCTGCCGGGAGCCGGGCCTGTGCTCGCGGCCGCAGCCGTGGTCGTGGCCCTCGTCGCCGTTCGTGCGCTGCTGCCGAAGCGCACGCTGCGGGCGCAACGGGGTCTGCCGTCGGTGCTGCTCGTGCGCGGTCTCGCCGCCGCGGGGTTCTTCGGTGCTCAGGTCTACATCCCCTACCTGCTGACCGAGCGCTACGAGGTCTCGCCGACCGTCGCCGGGCTCTCGCTCACGGGCGGCGCACTCGCCTGGTCGGCGGCCGCCACCGTGCAGGGACGCATGGGCGCCAGGCTCTCGAGTGTGCGGGCCGTGCGCATCGGAACGGTGCTGGTGGTCGTGGGCGTGGTTCTCGCCCTCGTCGCCACCGTGCTCGCTGCACCCGTGGTCGTCATCATCGTCGCGTGGATCGTCGCGGGCGCCGGCATGGGCCTGATGAGCCCGAGGACCAGCGCCCTGACCCTCGAGATGTCGGCGCCCGAGAACCAGGGCTTCAACAGCTCTGCCATGACCGTGGCCGACTCCTTCGGCAGTGCGCTGGCCCTCGCGATCACGGGCGTGCTGTTCACCGGGCTGGCCGCGGCGGGAGATCCGTTCATCGCGGTGTTCGCCTTCGCCGCGATCATCGCGCTCGCCGCGGCGGTGCTCGCCGTGCGCGTCGCGCCCCGGGAGCCGTGAGTCGGCCGTTCACAACTCAGCATGGATGGCGTTGATTCGGCCGAAACGGGTGGCATCGGGGGCGATTCGGCCGGTTCGTGCTGAATCGTTCACGGCGGCGAGCCATGACCGGAGGACGGGTGCCGGGTGCCGGGTGCTGGGTTGCGAGGTGGGGTGTGGGAGCGACGGATCGGATCGGTCCTGCAGACGGATCGGATCGGTCCTGCAGACGGATCGGATGGGTCCTGCAGACGGATCGGATCTCCCGGGTCGAGCCCCGGATCGAGCCCCGACGAGGCGCGCGGGGAGACCGGCGACGCGCCCGGCGATGCGTCCACGGAACAACCGGCCCGTGACTCGACGTTGCTCTTGAGCAAGACTGGGCGACGGAGAGGTGCATCTCATGACTGCTGAGAAGACAGACGAATACGACCTGATCGTCCTGGGCGGCGGACCGGTGGGCGAGAACGTCGCCGACCGCGCCGTGCAGAACGGCTTGACCGCGATCATCGTGGAGAGCGAGCTGGTCGGCGGTGAGTGCTCGTACTGGGCCTGCATGCCGTCGAAGGCCCTGCTGCGTCCGGCCCAGGCGCTGCGCGCGGCGCAGAAGGTCAAGGGCTCGGCCGAGGCCGTGACGGGAAGGCTCGACGTGCGCGCGGTGTTCGACCGTCGCGACTCGTTCACGAGCAACTGGTCTGACGACGGGCAGGTGAAGTGGCTCGACTCGGCCGGCATCGACCTCGCCCGCGGACACGGTCGCCTCACGGGCGAGCGCGAGGTGACGGTGACGGATGCCGATGGCGGCACCCGTGTGCTCCACGCCCGCCACGCGGTCGCGATCAGCACGGGGTCGGATGCCGTGATCCCGCCGATCGAGGGGCTGCAGGAGTCCGCTCCCTGGACCAGCCGCGAGGCGACCAGCGCCGAGGAGCTTCCGGAGTCGCTCGCGGTGATCGGCGGCGGAGTGGTCGCCGTCGAGATGGCGACGGCATATGCGGCGCTCGGATCCACGGTCACGATCATCGCCCGCAGCGGTCTGCTGGGGTCGATGGAGCCCTTCGCGGGCGAGCGGGTCGCGGCAGGGCTGAAGGAGCTCGGCGTCGACGTGCGCACAGACACCGGCACCACGAGCGTCACGCGCGGCGACGACGGCGTCTCGATCGTGCTCGACGACGGATCGACGGTCACGGCGACCGAGGTGCTCGTGGCCACGGGGCGCTCTCCGCGCAGCGGCGACATCGGCCTCGACGTCGTCGGCCTCGAGGCCGGGCGCTGGATCACCGTCGACGACACACTGCGGGTGCCCGGGTCGGACTGGCTCTATGCGGTCGGCGACGTCAACGGCCGGGTTCTGCTCACGCACCAGGGCAAGTATCAGGCCCGCGCTGCCGGAGACGTGATCGCCGCACGCGCCAAGGGTGAGGATGTCGACGACGCTCCATGGGGCAAGCACGTGGCGACCGCAGACAGCGCGGGGGCTCCGCAGGTCACCTTCTCGTTCCCCGAGGTCGCGTCCGTCGGTCTGACTGAGGCGGACGCCCGCAAGGCGGGCACCGACGTCGCCGTGATCGACTACGACCTCGGCTCGGTCGCCGGCGCGAGCCTCTACGAAGACGGGTTCGAGGGCCAGGCGCGACTCGTCATCGACAAGGAGCGCGATGTCATCGTCGGTGCGACGTTCGTGGGCCCTGAGGTCGCCGAGCTCGTGCAGACGGCCACCGTGGCGATCGTCGGCGAGGTGCCGATCGCCCGGCTCTGGCACGCGGTTCCGGCCTACCCCACCATCAGTGAGATCTGGCTGCGACTGCTCGAGACCTACGGGCGGGACTCGGCATGATCGCGTCGGGCGGATGCGAAGAGCGGATGCCGCGCGGCGCCATCCGCTGCGGCATCCGCTCCGAACAGCCGGTGAGAGACCTGGCGCGATCGGCGCGCCCGGAGCAGGATTGTTTCCCATATTGACGGCCCCGGGCGCAACCCCCGGCCGAATGTCGCACACCTCTTATACGCTCGAACCCACATCCGAGGAGGCAGGACCATGAAGGCTGTACTCGCAGGAACCGTCATCGCCGAAGCGGACGAGAGCGATCTCGCCCGCATCGAGGGCAACTGGTACTTCCCGCCCGCATCGATCACCGAGGGAGCGCTCGTCGAGAGCCCGACCCAGTACACGTGCCCCTGGAAGGGCGATGCGCAGTACTACTCCGTGCAGGCGGGCGGCGAGCTGCACACCGACTACGCATGGTCGTACCCCACTCCGTTCCCCAGTGCCTTCGACCGCGTCGGCAAGGATTTCTCGGGCTTCGTCGCGTTCGACCCCCGGGTCGAAGTCTCCGCATGACCTCTGTATGCCGCAGCCGGGGCGCTGACGCCCGCCTCGTCGATCGACCGACCGGAGAATAATCGTGATCGAGTTCCGCAACGTCACCAAGCAGTTCCCCGACGGCACGACCGCCGTCAAGGACTTCAGCCTGGTGCTGCCGTCACGCAAGACGACGGTGTTCGTCGGATCCTCGGGATGCGGCAAGACCACACTGCTGCGCATGATCAACCGCATGGTCGAGCCGACCTCGGGTGAGGTCGAGATCGACGGCGAGAGCGTGCTCGGCGGCGACCCTGTCGCGCTGCGTCGCCGCATCGGTTACGTCATGCAGAACTCGGGTCTGATGCCGCACTTCACGGTGATCGACAACGTGGCCACCGTGCTGCGTCTCACGGGTGTGAAGAAGGCACCGGCGCACGAGCGCGCGCGGGAGCTGCTGAAGACCGTCGGCCTCGACCAGTCGCTGGCCGAGCGGTATCCGAGCCAGCTCTCGGGCGGTCAGCAGCAGCGCGTCGGTGTGGCCCGTGGCCTCGCGGCCGATCCGAACATCCTCCTGATGGACGAGCCGTTCGGCGCGGTCGACCCGATCGTGCGCGCCGACCTGCAGCAGGAGACCCTTCGGCTGCAGCACGAGCTCGACAAGACCGTGGTGTTCGTCACGCACGACATCGACGAGGCCTTCCTGCTCGGCGATCAGGTCGTGATCCTCGACAAGGGTGCTCGCATCGTCCAGGTGGGCAGCCCGAGCGAGATCATCGAGAACCCGGCAGACGATTTCGTCGCCTCCTTCATCGGAGCCGACCGAGGCCGCCGCGCGCTGCACCTGAAGGAGACGCCCCACGGCACCGTCGTGGTCGACTCCGAGGGTCGCACGCAGGGCGCGATCGTGGCTGAGGCCGAGAAGTCCGACGGTCCGCTCGCAGGCCCGGATGCCGCCGCCCTGGGCGCCGTGCAGAGTGGGCTCACGTGAACTGGGTCGTCGACAACCTCGACCTGATCCTCGAGCTGACTCTGGTGCACCTGCGTCAGAGCATCATCCCGATCGTGCTCGGTTTCGTGCTGTCGCTGCCGCTCGGCTGGGTCGCGTGGAGGTTCAAGCTCGTGCGCGGGCCGATCATCGTGCTCACGGGGCTGCTCTACACGATCCCCTCGCTGGCGCTGCTGATCCTGCTGCCGTCGGTCGCGGGATACTCGGCCCGCAGTGAGACCAACCTCATCATCGCGTTGACGATCTACGCCATCGCCATCCTCGTGCGGGGAGTCTCCGACGGCCTCGATTCCGTCGACGACGACATCCGCCAGGCGGCGACGGCCACCGGATTCGGGTCCTTCCGGCGCTTCTGGGCGGTCGAGTTCCCGCTCGCCGGCCCGGTGATCCTGGCGAGTCTGCGGGTCACCGCGGTCAGCACCATCTCGCTCGCGACCGTCGGCATCCTGATCGGCATCACGAACCTCGGCTACCTCTTCACCAACGGTCTCGATCGCCGCATCATCGCCGAGGTGTTCGCCGGCATCATCGCCGTCGTCGTCATCGCCCTGGTGATCGACCTGCTGCTTCTGCTCGCGGGTCGGGCTCTCATGCCGTGGACGCGTGCGGCGACGAAGACGAGCACGGCGCGGCCCGTCGTGGTGGGGGCGCCCGCATGAACCTCTTCCTCGAAGCATTCGCGTGGATGCTGGCCCCGGCCCAGTGGACCGGCAACTACGCCCTGCCGAAACTCCTCGGCGAGCACCTGACGCTCACAGCGATCTCGGTGGTCATCGCGGCCGCCATCGCCGTGCCGCTCGGGTGGCTCATCGGTCACACGGGCAAGGGGCGGGAGATCGCTGTGGCCATCTCGGGTGCGGCGCGCGCGATCCCGGCCTTCGGTCTCATGATCCTCCTCGTGCTCCTGCTCGGCGTGCTCCGTGTTCCCCAGGCCGCGGTCACGACGTTCGTGCTGCTTGCAATCCCCTCCCTGCTCGCCGGTGCGTACACCGGGCTCGAGGCCATCGACCGACGGGTGATCGACTCGGCGAAGGCCATGGGAATGACGGGCTGGCAGATCTTCTGGAAGGTCGAGGTGCCGCTCGGTCTCCCGCTGCTCGTGGGCGGCATCCGCTCGGCGTTGCTCCAGGTCATCGCGACCGTCACGATCGCCGCATACGTCGGCCTGGGCGGGCTCGGGTACCCGATCATCCAGGGCATCCCTCTGCAGCGCTTCGACCAGGTGCTCGCGGGAGCGATCCTCGTCGCCACGCTGGCGCTGATCGTCGACCTGCTGCTGGCCGCAGCCCAGCACCTGGCGGTTCCGCGTGGGCTGCGCACCGGTGGGCGGCCCTCGCGCCGACGCTCGCGTTCGCTCACGCCGGCCGCCGAGCCCTCCACCACCGAGACCTCCACCACCGACCCGTCCGCCGCCGAGTCCGGGCCGACGTCGGTCGTGACCCAGCCCGCCACCTCCTGAATCCACAGCACAGCAGTTCCAGCAGTCCCCCAGAGAAGAGGAAGTCCATGTTCACAGCACGAGGCAAGCGCTCTGTCTTCGCCGTCGGCCTTGTCGCCGCGGCCGCACTCGCCCTGTCCGCCTGCGGCTCGAGCGAGTCGCTCGGCGAGCCCGCCGACTCGGGCGAGAGCTCGGGCAGCGGCGACACGATCGTCGTCGGCTCGCAGGCGTACTACTCCAACGAGATCATCGCCGAGATCTACGCCCAGGCGCTCGAGGCAGCCGGCTTCGACGTCGAGAAGCAGCTCAGCATCGGTCAGCGCGACGCGTACATGCCCGATGTCGAGTCCGGCGACATCGACGTCTTCCCCGAGTACACGGGCAGCCTGCTCGAGTACATCTCGGACGACGACATCGACGTCACCAGCCCCGACGACGTCTACGCCGCACTGCAGGACGCCCTGCCCGAGAGCCTCACGGCCCTCGACTTCGCCGAGGCGACCGACCAGGATTCCTACACGGTGCTGAAGAGCTTCGCGGAGGAGAACGGCCTGACCACGATCGGCGACCTCTCGAAGGTGACCTCGCAGGTCACGATCGGTGCGGCTCCCGAGTTCGAGCAGCGGCCTTACAGCCCGGCCGCGGCCAAGGAGGTCTACGGCGTCGACTTGGCGTTCTCGGCCACCGGCCCGACCACGCTCGAGTCGCTGCTCGCCGGCCAGATCCAGGTCGCGGACATCTACACCGCCGACCCGGCGTTCGAGACCGAGGAGATCGTCGCTCTCGAAGACCCCGAGAACCTGATCATCTCGTCGAACGTCGTGCCGATCGTCTCGAGCGACATCGCCGATGACGTCTCCGATGTTCTCAACGCGATCAGCGCGAAGCTCACGGCCGAGGAGCTCGTCTCCCTCAATGTCCTGAGCACGGTCGACCAGCAGTCGTCGGCTGACATCGCGAAGAAGTGGCTCGAGGACAACGACCTCGTCTGACGCCGAGTCGTCTTCACACAGAAGTGCCCGGTCCCTCAGGGGGCCGGGCACTTCTGCGTGTGCGGGGCGGGGAGGCCGCGGTTTCTGCGCGAGACCCCTGCGCGGGACGGAGGCTGCACGCGCGGTTCGCGGTGTGATGCGGCGTCCGCGCGCGGAGCTGGGCGCTAGATCCGGGCGCTAGATCCGGGCGTCCTGCCGTGGGATCAGCACCTGTTTGATGATGATGAGGATGGATGCCGCGACCGGCACCGCCACGAGCGCTCCGAGCAGACCCAGCAGCGTGCCGCCCGCGAGTGCGCCGATCACCACGAGCGCGCCGGGCACCGAGACGGCGCGGTTCATGACGCGGGGGGTGATCACGTACGCCTCGATCTGCATGTAGACGAGGTAGATGAGAGCGAAGACCAGCGCCGCGACCGGATTGGTGAAGAGGGCGAGACCCGTGCCGATGATCCAGAAGATCACCGATCCGACGAGCGGGATCAGGGTGATGCAGAACGCGACGGTCGCCATGAGCGGCGGGAACGGCAGTCCGAGGAACAGATACAGCAGGAATGCGAGCACGGCGTTGCAGAACGCGAGCACGACCATCCCCATGACGTAGGCGCCGACCGAGTCGGTGATCTGTTCGGTGATGTCGCTGGCGCGAGCACGGTCACGGGCGGGAGCGAGTCGGAGCATTCCCGTCTTGATCGCGGGCAGTGTCGCGACGAAGTAGAGCGTGAGCACCAGGACGACGATGATGCCCGAGATGGCGTTGGCGATCGAGGCGCCGACCTTCAGGGCTCCGCCGCCGATCGCAGCGATGTTGCCGGGATTGGTGAGGAACGACTGCACGTCGGCGACGAGATCCTGGAACTGATCGCCGAACTGCTCATCGAGTGCCGCATAGATGTCGCTGCGGGTGAACTCCTGGATCATCCCCGGCACGGATCCGACGAAGCTCGCGATCTGGTCGATCACGACCGGCAGCACCATCCACACGACGAGGCCGGCCACGACGATGAGCCCGAGGATCGCGACGACCACCGAGATCGCCCGCGACAGCCCCCGTCGCTCGAGGAACCGCACCGTGGGGTCGAGTCCGAGCGCGGCGAACATGGCGAGTGCGATGTAGATGAGCACGGTCGACAGGTTCGCGACTGCCAGGCCGAGCACGATGGCACCGAGGGCGCCGAGCGTCACCAGGAACCCGAACACGAAGGGGCGGTCGATGCGCGTCCAGAACGACCGGCTCGGCGTCATCGGCTCGACGACCCCGTGACGAGGAGCGGGCGATGTCGTCGGGTCGTGCGGGGTGGTGGCGGCGACGGCGGCGGCCCCCGCCACGGCTGAGCTCGTGGACGCAGAGGCGTCGGCGGATGCGTCGGTCGTCGAGGCCTCGCGCGCGGACGCCCGCGCGGAGTCCGCGGACGGGTCGGATGCGGCAGCGGACCCCTTCGAGGACGGTTCGTGCTCTTCTCGGCTCATGTGCTCACGATAGCGTCCGATCGGTGCCAGACCCGGCAGCATCCGCATGGTCACGAAGGGTCGTCCAGCCCCGTGTTTCCGTAGAGTAGGGGGCATGACCGCCGCCGAAGACCCCCGGGCTGAACTCCTCCGACTGCGCTCGAGCATCGACAACATCGATGCCGCACTCATCTTCATGCTCGCCGAGCGCTTCCGCGCCACGCAGCAGGTCGGGCAGCTCAAAGCCGAGCACGAGATGCCGGCATCGGATCCAGGGCGCGAAGAGCAGCAGGTCGCCCGTCTCAAGGCACTGGCCGAGGACGCGCATCTCGACCCGGAGTTCGCCGAGAAGTGGTTCAACTTCGTGGTGGCCGAAGTCATCCGCCATCACACCGAAGCCGCCGAGGGGCGATGATCCGGCCTTCCGGGCGAGTGACGGTGTGTGCAGCACTCACCCGCCCGGGGACCGAACTAAGTTTATTGAATAAACTATGACCGAGGGTACGCAGAACCACCAGGTCTGTCAACCAATTCCGACAACGGGACCGGCACCATGCTGAACGGCGACGACGCACTGGACACGCAGGCGTCGGTTCGCCGCGCGAATCTGCGTCGTGCGCTGCAGCTCGTGTTCCGCAACCCCGGCTCGGAGACGAGGGCAGGGATCGCCCGCGCCACCGGACTAACCGCCGCAACCGCCTCGTCTCTGGTGGCGGAGCTCATCGATCTGCAGCTGATCGTCGACGGCGAGCAAGCCGCCAGCACGGGCGGCAAGCGGGCGACGACCCTGAGCATCGCAGCCGAGCATCACGTCATCCTCGTTCTGATGATCAGGCCGACCGATGCGCGGATCGCGCTGGTCGCGCTCGACGGCACCGAGGTCGAGACGCGCAGAGTCGCGTTCTCCGACGAGTCGCGTGATCGGATGCTGGACGACGCCGTATCCGACGTCGCGGCCGAGTACTCCGGTCGGCTGCTCGTGGCGGGAGTGCAGCTGCCTGGCACGACCGACGGACGGCGCGTGTTCGAGAGCGTGCAGCTGGGATGGACGGATGTGCCGCTCGCCGAGCGCTTCGAAGCAGTGCTCGGGATTCCCGTGCTGCTCGTCAACGACGTGGATGCCGAGGCGATCGCCGAAGCCGCCAGGGAGGACGAGTCGTCGGGGTATCGACTGTTCATCCACATCGGCACCGGTATCGGTGCGGCGGTGACGCTCGACGGAGAGCTCGCTCCCGGTCCTCGCGACCGTGCGGGCGAGATCGGGCACGTCCAGGTGGAGTTCGGCGAAGAGGCGCGGACGTGCCGATGCGGACGGCAGGGGTGCCTGGAGTCGGCGTCGTCGATGACGGCGATGCTCGGTGATGACTTCGATGACGCCATGGACGACGAGGCCATCGCGGCGCTCGCCGCGGCCGCCGACGACGAGCGCCTGGCTGAAGGAGCACGGGCGCTCGCCCGCACCATCAAGCTCATCGCCGCGGTGCTCGATGCGGCCGAGGTCGTGATCGGCGGGCCCGCGCGAGCGTTGGGCGACCGGTTCCTGCCACTCGTGCAGGCGGAAGTCGACTACACAGCGACCGGCACCACGAACGTGCCGGTGCGATACGCCGACTCGGACGCGTCGATCTCGACGGGTGTCGCACAGGTGGCACTCTCGAGCGCTTTGGGCGTGCGCTGGAGTCCGGCGCAGCTGCGCGCAGCATCCGCTGTTCGCGACTGAACCTCAGCGCTCTCTCCTGCGGCCGCTGCGGACGCGATGCCCGCTCAGCGCGGCGAAGCGATCCCGACCAGTGCGGCCACCAGCCCGGCCATCACCAGGATCGCGATCGCGAGGTAGTGGACGATCTTGCCGATGACGAGCATCGGGAGGTCCGGTCCGTCGTACGACGCCGGGTTGAAGAGCGAGCCGCGCGCGCGGAAGCTCCAGCGCATGCCGAACCCGATGCGCCGCAGCGCGTGCGGTGGTGCAGCGAAGCTCTGTCCGCGCTGCTCGCGAGGCGCCTTCCATGCTGCCTGCGTCGCGTACCAGGCGATCACGAAGAAGGGCATCGCGAGGGACACCGCCCAGGCGATGAGGGCGACGCCGATCAGGGTGCCCATCCCGGGGTCGAGCGATCGGATGAAGAACAGCCCGAGCGCTGCGAGTCCGACCGCTGCCGGAACGAGCACCACGCCCCACCCCCACCCCGGGTGCGCGTCGCCTGACGGTCGTCGATCAACTCGTCCAGCATCCTGCCATGTCATGTTGCCCCCCTGTGTCACCACACTAGACGGCGCTCGGAGCATCGTTCGGACCTGACTTCCGGTGAGACGACGATGCGGGGCGCGCCACCCGGTGGCGCCCCGCATCCCCTCCGTTGCTGGTTCTACTTGACGCTGCCGGCGGTGAGGCCGCCGACGAGGCGCTTCTCGATGAGCATGAACAGGATGACGACCGGCAGGATCGCGACGATCGAGACGCCGAACACGTACTGCCAGCTGGTCTCGTACTGACCGACGAACTTGGTGAGCGCGACGGACAGCGGCTGGTTCTTGTCGGTCGAGAGGATCACGAGCGATGCCGCGAACTCGTTCCAGCAGGCGACGAACGTGAAGACGATCGCGGTCACGATTCCGGGCCAGACCAGCGGCAGGTTGATCTTGAACAGCACGGTGAAGCGTCCGGCGCCGTCGATCTGAGCGGCCTCGTCGATCTCCTTCGGGATGCCGGCGAAGAACGAGTGCATGATCCACACCGCGAACGACAGGTTGAACGCGGCGTTGATGAAGATCATCGCGGCCCACGTGTCGCCGAGTCCGAGCACCGTGAACTGGCGGAACAGGCCGGAGGTGAGCACGGCCGGCTGCAGCATCTGCGTCACGATCACCAGGAACAGGAAGACCATTCGCCCGGGGAACTTGAACCGTGCCGTGTAGTACGCGGCCGGCAGCGACACCAGGAGCACCAGCATCGTTGCGAAGACGGCGATGATGATCGTCGAGATCAGGTTGTAGGGCAGCGGCGTCTCGGGGGTCGACCACATCGAGATGTAGTTCTCCCAGTGCCACTCGATCGGCAGGTACGTCGGATCGACCGAGCGGATCTGCGACTTCGTCTTGACCGAGCCGAAGAACATGATCAGGTACGGCAGCACGAAGATCGCGAGCACCAGGATGCCGGCGGCCATGCGCAGGATGACCCGAGGCAGCGTGACCTGGTCTTCGGTGTACCGGCGCTTGCGCCCGGGGATGCGGGGTGCGGCGTCGTCGCCTGCGGTCGTGACGAGGGCGGTCTCGGTCAGAGTCATGATCAGACCTCCTTCATGGGCTTGACGGCCTTGACGTAGATCGCGACGATCACGATCACGATGAGGAAGGCGACGACCGACAGCGCGCTGGCTACGTCGACCTTCTTCTGCAGCTCGATGTACTTGAAGATCATCGTCATGATCGTGTCTGCGCCGTAGCCCGGGATCGACCCGGTCATCACCTTGAGGATCGGCAGCGAGTTGAACACGTTGATGATGTTGATGAGGATCGCGACCGCGAGGGCGCTGCGCAGCTGCGGGACGACGACTGTCCAGTAGGTGCGCGTGGGACCGGCGCCGTCCATCTTCGCGGCCTCGAGGGTGTCGGCCGGAACCGTCTGGAGTCCGGCGAGGATCGTGTAGGTCGTGAACGGCAGGGACACGAAGATCGCGATCACGATCGACCACGCGAACGCGGTGGCCGGGTTCTTGGTCCAGCCGTAGCCGACCGCGTCGTCAGACAGCCCGATGTCGTAGAGGAACTTGTTGAAGACCCCGAAGTACGGCTCGAGGCTGTAGTAGAACACCATCGTCGTCATCACGACGGATGCCGCCCACGGCACGATGACGGCCATGCGCACGATCTGCCGACCGGGGAAGGCCTTGTTGAGGATCTGGGCGAGTCCGAGCGAGATCATCACCGTGAAGGTCACGACCGCCACGACCCAGATGATGGTGCGGAAGATGATCGGCCAGAACTCCGCGAACGTGAACACCGTCACGAAGTTGTCGAAGCCGACCGAGCCCTTGTCGAGGCCCGACAGCGAGATGTCGCGGGTGGAGTTGAAGAACATCACCCCGGCGGGGAACAGCACCACGCCGAAGATGAGCAGCAGGGCCGGGGCGATCCACGGCAGGGCCTGGAGCAGGTCCTTGCCGCCCGGCCGGCCGCGGGTCGCGCCCGTGCGGCGTCCCGGGGTGGGGGGGGGGGGGGGGGGGGGGGGGGG